>CAJBME010000045.1 GCA_903954065.1 uncultured bacterium | reverse complement strand
CCAAGCACATAACCATCCCCGCCCCACAGGGTTCCGCCTGCCGTCCCTCAACAAATTGATGGACGTGAAAAGTGCGGATGGGACCCAGTCCCTGCTGGACTTCTTGGTGGACTGGGTGGCGGCCAGTGCGGCGAGTCCTCCGCAAAGAAACCAGAGGGCAGGGCCCACCCATGATGACCAGAATGTCCCTCGGGAAGGAGAGCGGTCGTCGGACATGGAGAGCGGATAGGGGCAACCCTCTCACTCGAGGGGACGAGCGGGGCCGCCGCCGCTCGGTGATGCCAAGCCGAACGGCGGTCGGCCTGATTAGGCTTTAGTTGCGCGGCAATGGCGAGATGGGATTCACTGGAGTCACCGGCGTGACCGGGTTTCCGGAAGTGCCACTGTTGGTGCTATCTCTTTTGTAGGTAGTGTCCTTAAAATCGGGATCGCCGTCGGAATCGTCATCGCGGTCTTTTCGGTCGAGGATGCCATCGCCATCGTCGTCATCGTCGGCGGAATCCACCAAGGCATCGGCATCGGTATCCAATTCGCCATCGCGGCCATTGACGACGTCATCACCGTCCATGTTGCGATCTTTGCCATTACGGAGGCCATCGGCGTCCATGTCGCTATCTTGGGTATTGAGCAGGCCGTCCCCGTCGATGTCGGTTTCAGCGATGGCGTCGTCTAGCTTAAAATCGCCATCGATATCTTTTTCGGCCTTGGCGTTGTTCTTTTTGAAGTCGGCGTCGATGTCTTTGTCTTCGGGGTCATCGTCATTGCATCCATCGGCATCGATGTCGATTTCGGTGGCGGCGTCATTGGCGAGTCCATCGCCGTCCATGTCGGTATCCTGCCAGTTGAGGAGCGAGTCGCGGGTTAAGCCGGCGACGGTTTCGCCGGGGCCGTCGATATTGTTGTCTTTATAATTTGGAATGCCATCGCCATCGGTATCGATATTGGTGATGGGGCGGGCTTCGGCGAGGGCGGGCGAGAGCAGGATTCCCACGAGCAGCGCAAGCAGGGAGCGGACTGGCTGTGGGGCGAGGGGGCGAGGAATCATAGCGAAGCGGGTAGACTCTTTAAGAGTGGCGGCAATTGCGGCAAAGGGCAACGAGATTCTGGTTCAGGCTGTTTTCTTGCGTGGTGGATTCTGTGCTCCACAGTAAGTGATGATCACGCGAGAAGCGCTTGTTGAGACACTGGAAAGAACGGCTTTGTTACTGGAGTTGAAGGGGGAGAATGCCTTTAAAATCAGGGCTTATCGTCATGGGGCGGAGGCGGTGGCCTCTCATGCTGGCGACATAATGGCGCGGGCGCGGGCGAATGATTTGGAGGGGATTCCCGGGCTGGGCGAGGCCTTGCGCCAGAAAGTGTATGAATTGGCGACGACCGGAAAGCTTGAATTTTATGAAAAGCTGCGGGCCGAATTTCCGGAGACCCTGTTTGAGTTGTTTGAGATTTCCGGACTCGGGCCGAAGAAGATTGCTGTTTTGTACAATGAGTTGGGGGTGGGCAATCTGGTGGAGTTGAAGGCGGCGTGTGAATCCGGGGCGGTGGCTGAGCTATCTGGATTCGGGGTCAAGACGGCGCAGAAGATTCTGGATGGGCTGGCGTATCGCGAGCACAACGCGGGAGTTTTCCGCATGGACCAGGTGGCGGGCTCGGTGGAGCTGATACTCGGGTGGTTGCGGTCACAGGAGGGAGTGACCCGGGCCGAGGTGGGCGGCAGTTTTCGACGTGGCCGTGAGGTGGTGCGCGATCTGGATTTTGTGGTGGTGACGAAGTATGGACCGTCTTTGCTGGAGGACTTGGCTAGCCAAGGGTTTGTGACCACGGTTTTGGCGCGGGGTGAGACCAAAGCCAGTTTTCGGTTGGCCAGCGGGTGTCAGTGTGATGTGCGGGCGGTCCGGGAGGCGGAGTTTGCCACGGCGTTGAATTATTTTACGGGCAGTAAAGAGCATAATGTGGCCTTGCGGGCGCGGGCGCTCAAGCGCGGGTGGTCATTGAATGAGTATCGACTGGAGGGCTGTCCGGAGCCGTTGCATGAGGAAGCGGATCTGTATCGGGCTCTCGGTCTTGATTTTATTGCGCCCGAGTTGAGGGAAGATCGCGGTGAAATTGAGGCGGCGGCGGCGGGTCAGCTACCCCGGCTGGTGGAACTGGCCCAGCTTCGGGGGGCGTTTCACAATCACACCACAGCCAGTGACGGGACGGCCACTCTTGAAGAAATGGCGGCGGCAGCGCGTGAGCTCGGTCTTGAATATCTGGGAATTGCTGACCATTCCAAGTCGTCCTTTCAAGCTCGCGGCCTGGATGAAAGCCGGTTGCTGGCCCAAGTGGCGGCGATTGCTGCGCTCAATGAAGAATTTGCGGCACAGGCGGCCACGGAAGGTCCGTTTCGGTTGCTGGCTGGGAGCGAGGTCGACATTCTGAAAGATGGATCACTCGATTTTTCTGACGAGATCATGGGGCAGCTTGACTATGTGGTGGCGAGCGTGCACACGGCTTTTTCGCTTTCGGAAGCGGAGATGACGCGGCGGCTGATCCGGGCGGTGGAGAACCCGATGGTGACGATGCTCGGGCACTTGACTGGCCGGTTGCTGTTAAAGCGTGAGCCGTATGCAGTGGACATTCCGGCGGTCATTGAGGCGTGTGCGGCGACCGGAACCATCATTGAGATTAATGCCAATCCCTGGCGGCTGGACATGGACTGGCGCTGGTGGGCGATGGCCCGAGAAAAAGGCGTGCGGACGTCGATCAATCCCGATGCTCACAGCACAGAGGACCTTGGTTTTCTGTGGCATGGGGTACGCATCGCCCGCAAAGGATGGCTGACGAAATCCGATGTCATCAACACGCTGCCGTTGGATAAAGTTCAAGCATTGCTGCGCGACCTGCGTTTGCCTCGGTCATGAGGCCGGGGGCGGCGGGTTGGCGCAGCCCGCTGCCACTCGCAGGCTGGGGGGCTTTTCAAGGAAGGGGAAGCGGATTTTAAGGGAGGACGACGAAGCGGAGGAAGCGGGGTTGATCGGCCTCGCGCGGGGTTTCGGCGCGCCACCGGTCATTGGCGACCAGTGTTGGGGCAAGGTTTGACCATGTGCTGGCTAGGTCCGAACTCCATTGTGGCTGGAGGCTGAGTGAACTTCCGGAGCCGAGAGCGGCGTTTTCTGCGCTGAGCTGGTATTCGACTTGGAAGTGAGTGGGGGTGATTGAGTAGGAGGGGGCGCGGGATTTCAGCGGGTCAGGGCCGTCTGGATTGCTGTTGAGCAGGGGGTCAGTTCCGCAGAGGAATTCCACGGCATTGGGCAGTTCATCGCCGTCGAAGTCAGCCTTGGGCTGGCCGTCGGGGCCGGCGAGGGCGGGGCGTTGGGCGCGCCATGTACTGTAGGCATCTGGAATGCCGGTGGAGATGTTGAGTGTTTGGGTGGAGCCGGGGGGCAGACGTGGGAAAGTGGCCTCAGTGCCGCCGTAGCGGCTTGTATTGCCGACGCTGTCATCGAGGATGACGCCCAGCGAGTAAGTGCCGGCGGGGTATCCGGAGGGGATATTGAGGACGACTGTCCACGAGCCATTGCTGGCGGTGCCGCTGGTTTGGGTGAGCGGAAAGGAAGTGGACTCGTCATTGAGAAGGACTTTAGCAGCGACGACGGCCGTATCATCCGAGGCGATGGCGGTGACCGTGATGGTGGTGGGCAGCAAGTTGCTGTTGAGGTTTGATGGAGTGACGGTCAGGGAGGCCAGTTGTGGTGGGGTCCTATCGACGACGCCGGTGTTTTCGACGGTCAGATTTCCGGTGAAGGGACTGGGGAACGGCAGGTCTGTTCCTCCATATTTGCTGTATTGGTCATTGCCATCTCCGGTGACGAGTTGCCACTGGTAGGTTCCTGGGGCGAGGAATTTGGGGATGGTGACGCGTGCGTTGGCGGTCACGGCGGCGGTGGGAAATGGTGGGCTGCCTTGGTCGAAGAGGAACGTGTAGTAGAAATATTCACCTTTGGGGTTGTAGAGCGCGACGTAGGCATTGGCGAGGCCGGCGAACGGGTCTTCCAGAGTGGCGGTGATGATGACCTCCTGGCTGGCGGCTGTGACGTCGACCGTGGTTTTGTCGGCGGAGATGGAATTCAGGACAGGTCCGGAGGTGTCGACGGGGCCGGTATTCTGGACGACCAAGGTGCCGGAAAAGGCGCCAGGGAACGGCTGGTTAAGACCGCCGTAGTCACTGTAGCGGTCGGTGCTGTCGCTGGCTTCCAGCCGCCATGAGTAAGTGCCCGGAGCGATAAATCGGGGGATGGTCACCGTGGCTTTGGTGGCCACGCCGGTGGTGGGGAATGGCGCCGTGACTCTATCGTAGAGGGTGGAGGAAAAAAAGAGCTGGCCCTCCGGGGTGTAGAGGAAAATGGCGGCATAGGACAAACCGGCCGGGGCGTCCTGCAGCAGGGCATTGATGAGTACTTTCTGGCTGGCGTTGGTGACATCGACGGTGGTGGCGTCTGCGGAAATGGAGGTAAGGACCGGGCCTTGGGTGTCGATGGCGCCGGTATTTTGGATGGTGATCGACGGCTGGGTTCCGAGGGGAATGGCGTTGCCATTGAGCCCATAGACGACAAACCGGCCGGAGGCGTCCTCGATGTCATAGGAGACCAAGAGAGTTCCCGGGGCGATGAAAGCGGGAATGCGGAGGCTTCCTTCCCAGATGCCGGCTTGAGGTGTGCCGGAGACGAGATGGGTGATGTTGAGGCTTGTTTCGGCGATGAGGGCGCCGGTGGCGGTTTCGAGCCACACGTAGAGGGTGTCGAGTCCGAGGTCATCCGAGGCTTGGACCCGCACGGTGACGGTTTTGCTTCCGGTGGTGATGTCGACGGGATTCGGGGTCAGGGTGGCCTCGCCGAGTTGGGGTGGCAGGAAATCATTCTGGCCGTTATTGGTCAGGGTGATGGCGGTGGTGGAGCCGGCGGGCAGGGGGGGAGTGGACAGGCCGCCATAAGCCGATCGGCCTCCCTCTGCGTCCTCGAGGGTGGCTTCGACCTGCCAGAGGCCGGACCGGCGATGAGCGGGAACGTCGACGGTAAACTGATAGACTCCCGCTTTAGAAGTACCGGAAACGGTGGTGAAGAGACGTGCGAAATCGAAAAAGTCATCACCGCGCGGACCGGTAAAAGTGAGGGAGGCATATTCCAGAGAATCTTCGGCGGTGAACTCGATTTCTGCGGTGAGCGGCGCGGAGTTGGTGGTGATGTCGACGGCGCCTGGGGTCAGGGTCAGGCGTTTCAGGATGGGCGGGCTGGGAGGGAGGGTGGATTGGATGGAGAGGGCGGCCTGACCTTCGGCATAATCGTACCCCATGAGTTGAATACGATATACGGTGCCGGCGGCTGCCTGAAATTTGACGCGACTTTGTTTGGTGAGCGACGAGGTGGTGTCTCGTGCATCGTCGTTCATGCCGACCAGGGCCACTGTGGCAAGGGTGGTGCCGGTGTAGACAGAGAGCACGGTGTCGAAGTCACTGCCGAAGGAATTGGCTTCGACCCATTCCGAGCGTGGCGCCGCCCATTGCCACCAGATCGATGATCCGCTAAATCCGTCGTCATCCGGCTCGCCTGTTTGCAGGGTGGCTTCGACAGTGGTGCCGGTTCCTGAGGCCGGCAGTCCGGTGAGGATGGCGGCCTGTTCGAAGTCGTCATGGGGCGGAGGGGCGGCCAGAGCTGAGTGCGATCCGAAAGTGACCAGGAGCAATTGGCTGATGATGGCGGCTGTGACGGCGAGCGCGTGAGATCTCGAATGGGCTTTCATGGATGGGCGGCGGGTGGGCAGGACGATGGCTGGGGCGGGCGTGGGAAGAGGCTGAGGGGAGTCGAGGGCAGGCCGTTGATCGGGAGAGGACGACGGCGTGGATGCTGGACGGGATCAGATCGAGACTAGAACTAAGCGGGATGCTGGGGGAGCATCAGCAAGAAAACAACTTTTTTGATCAGCGGGGAGGGCTGCCGATGGAGGGCGGCTGGCGGTGGGGTGGCGGTTTGGTTCGCCGCCTGGCGGGGCATCTGCATAAAAAAACCCCGCCGGATGGACCGGCGGGGTTGCGTGGAAGGCAGGATGAAGTGCGGGGCGCTTACTTCTCGCCGGGGCGCCATTCCTCGGCTTGAGCCGGGGTGGTGGTGCCGCCGGTGGCGAAGCGGAACGCTTCCTCGAGGCCGACGAGGTCGGTGCTCGGGCGGAGGGCGTCGAAGGCGGCGGCTTCGCGCTTGAGCTGGGTTTCGTCGTAGGCCATCGCTTTGATGGACAGGCCGATCCGGCGTTCGCCTTTGTCGACCTTGATGACGCGGGCTTCGACTTCCTGGCCGACTTTGATCACGTCCTTGACGCGGGCCACGTGCTCATCGGCCAGCTGGGAGATGTGCACCAAGCCATCGATGTCGTCCTGAAGTTGCACGAAGGCGCCGAAGCTGGCGATCTTGGTGACCGTACCTTTAACGATGTCGCCGACGCTGAACTTCGATTCGATGACTGACCATGGATCGGTTTCGGCTTGTTTGATGCCGAGGGAGATCCGTTGATTGGCTTTGTCGATTTCGAGCACTTGAGCTTCCACCTCGTCACCTTTCTTGAGCATTTCGGATGGATGATTGACCTTGCGGGTCCACGAGAGGTCGGAGACGTGCACCATGCCGTCGATGCCTTCTTCCAATTCGACGAAGGCGCCGTAGGCGGTGAGGTTCCGCACTTTGCCCTTGATGTGGGATCCGATGGGGAAGCGGGAGTCGATGTCGTCCCATGGATTGGACTCGAGTTGGCGCACGCCCAAGGAGATTTTCTGTTCGTCCTTGTTGATTTGGAGGACGACGGCCTCGATTTCCTGACCGAGGGTGAGCACGTCGCTAGGGCGGGTGATGCGTTTGGTCCAGCTGAGTTCGGAGACGTGGACGAGGCCTTCGACTCCTTCGGACAATTCAACGAACGCGCCGTAGGGGACGAGTTTGGTGATTTTGCCTTTGACGTGATGGCCGATTGGGAATTTCGACTCGATGTTTTCCCAAGGATTCGACTGGAGTTGTTTGAGGCCCAGGCTGACGCGTTCTTTTTCTTTATTAACGTCGAGGATGATGACGTTGAGCATCTGGCCGATGACCAGCATTTCGCTTGGGTGGTTCAGGCGGCCCCACGACATATCGGTGATGTGGAGCAGGCCGTCCATGCCGCCGAGGTCGACGAAGGCGCCGAAGTCGGTGATATTTTTAACGGCGCCGGTGACTTTGTCGCCGGTTTTGACGGTTTCGAGGAAGCGCTGGCGCTGTTCGGCGCGTTCGGCTTCGATGACTTCGCGGCGGCTGAGGACGATGTTCTTGCGGTCGTCGTTGATTTTGACGATCTTGAATTCGTAGACATTGCCGACGTATCCGTCGAGTTCCTTTGGTGGGATGATGTCGACTTGGGAGCCGGGCAAGAATGCTTCGACGCCGACGTTGACGGTCAGGCCGCCTTTGACCACGGCTTTGACCTTGCCTTTGACCAGTCCGCCTTCGTTGAAGACTTTGACGATTTTGTCCCAGTTTTGTTTGTGGGCGGCTTTTTCCTTGGAGACGACGACCATGCCTTCGTCATTCTCGAGTTTCTCGAGGAGGACTTCGACTTCATCGCCGATTTGGATGTCTTCGTCTTCGAATTCGGACGACGGGATGACGCCTTCTGATTTGTAACCGATGTCGACGAGGACGACCTGCGGTTTGATGTCAATGATGTGGCCTTTGACGATCGAGTTTTCGCGCAGGTCCTTGAAGGAGCTGGCCATGAGGGCCTGAAGTTCGGCGGAGATTGCCATGGTACTGTGATGCCGGGACACTGAAGTGCCACCCCGGCAGGTGGGTTATGGATGTTGTTGTTGGGTTGATTCACTTCCGGCGGTGCCCCCTGACAAATCTGCCGCCACCGGGGGCGCCTCCCAGCGGCAGATTCGGACGTGAACCGACACCCTAAGGGAAAACATGGATTTGCAAGTCTTCTTCCGTGAGGATTTTGGTTGGTGTTGGGGGCTTTTGCGAGTTCGATGCGATGTGAACTTGACCGCGCGGCTTAGCAGCGGACTGCTTCTCTTTTACGGATTGTTTCGTTTTTTCTTTCCTTTACTGCCTAGTGAGTTGCCGAGAGTGGTGACCAGCGGTGTAGTGGGGGGTGTTTTGTTCTTGATTCATTTTTTACCTATTGAGCCCCATGCTTTCGCGCCAGATTGCCGTCATCGACTTCGGGTCGCAATACACGCAGTTGATTATCCGCCGCATTCGCGAGCTCGGGTATTATTCACGTTTGTTTCAGCCGGATGAATTGAAGTCATCCGGGCATCCGGCGGCGGTGATTTTATCGGGCGGACCGCGCAGCACGCGGGACGAGGGGGCGCCGGACATTGATTTTGAGTTTTTGCGGTCGCTGGGGGTGCCGGTTCTTGGGGTGTGTTATGGGATGCAGCTGTTGAATTTGAAGCATGGCGGGCAGGTGACGCCTGGGACCAAGCGCGAGTATGGGCCTGTGACGTTGCAGCCGGAGCCGGGGTGTCCTTTGTTTGAAGGGATGACGCCATCGCAGATTTGGATGTCGCATTCTGACACGTGTACGCAGTTGGCGGACGGGACGAAGGTGGTGGCGCGCAATCAGGACGGAGTGCCGATTGCCTTACAATTTGGGCCGTTGTTCTACGGGATTCAGTTTCATCCTGAAGTGAGCCACAGTCACCAAGGGTTGCAGGTATTGAAAAATTTTCTAGCTCTGGCGGATGATCCGCCGCGATTTGAGATGCAATCGTTTAAAGATCACTTGATTGCGGAAATTGTGCGGGAGGTGGCTGGACGTCCGGTGGTGTGTGGTGTCAGCGGTGGGGTGGACAGCACGGTATTAGCGGTGTTGCTGCATGCGGCGGGGGTTGATGTCCGGTGTATTTTTGTTGATCATGGATTGTTGCGAAAGGATGAAGCGGTCGAGGTGCAGCGCAATTTCGGGATACTGGGGATTGAGATTGAGACGATTGACGCGAGCGCTCGATTTTTGACGGCGTTGGCTGGGCAGACCGATCCGGAGAAGAAGCGGGCGGTTATCGGCAACTTATTTTTGGATGTGTTTTGGGATGCGGTGGGGCAGGAAGTCCCCTTATTTGCGCAGGGCACGCTTTATCCCGATGTCATTGAGAGTGCGACGAGTTCCAGCAATATTGCGAGCAAGATCAAGACGCATCATAACCGGGTGGATCGGATTTTGGAGTTGCAGCGGGAGGGCCGGGTTTTGGAGCCCTTGGCTGAATTGTTCAAGGACGAGGTACGGGCGCTGGGTGCGGCGCTGGGGATTCCGCATGATATTCTCTGGCGCCATCCGTTTCCGGGGCCGGGGCTGGCGGTGCGTTGTCCGGGCGAGGTGACGGCGGAGCGGCTGACTATCATCCGGGAAGCGGATGCGATTTTTATGCGCCAGCTGCAGGACAGCGGGTGGTATGAAAAGACATGGCAGGCGTATGCGGCGCTGGTGCCGGTGCGCACGGTGGGCGTCAAGGGTGATGAACGGAGCTATGAATTCGCGATCAGTCTGCGCGCTGTCACCAGCGAAGATGCCATGACGGCGGACTGGGCCCGATTGCCGTACGAAGTGCTGGCTGCGACCTCGAATGAGATCCTCAATCACGTCAAAGGAATCAACCGTGTGCTCTTTGATATCTCGACCAAGCCGCCGGCCAGTATCGAGTGGGAGTGAGCCCGGTAGCCCGGTAGCCCGGTAGCCGTTGGGGCGTTTTTTCGGCTCGGTGGGAAGCTCCGGCGGATTTACGCTGTGGGCGGTGCGGTGTTTTGTCGCATGGCCTCATAGAGCACGATGCCGACCGAGGTGGCCAAGTTGAGGCTGCGGGCGGCGGGCTCCATGGGGATCGTGAGGCACTGGTCGGGATGTTGTGCGAGAAGGGAGGCGGGCAGGCCCTTGGTTTCACGGCCGAAGACGAGGTAATCGCCGGGCTGAAAGCGTTGGGACCAGTAAGGTCTGGTCGACTTGGTGGTAAGGTAAAAAAACTGTGGCAGTCGATGGCCTGGGGTGGTGGGTGCTGAGGGAACGGCGGCTTGCAGATCGGCGATCGATTCCCAGAGGTGCCAGTTGAGGTGTTGCCAATAATCCAGACCGGCGCGGGCCAGCGACCGGTCATCGAGTTGAAATCCGAGTGGTTTGACGAGGTGGAGGGTGGCGCCGGCGGCGACGCAGAGGCGGCCGATGTTGCCGGTATTGGGCGGAATTTCCGGTGAAACGAGCACCACATTGAGAGGTGGGGCGGCGGGACTAGTGGTGGCGGAGGTATCCATGGCTTTCCGGGGCGGGTGTGCGATGGGGGATGGATGGGGCGGGAAGATGGGCATGAAAAAGGCGCAGGCTGAGCCTGCGCCATTTTCATGAATCTGGAATGTCGGTGGTGAGGATCCGGATTTAGTTGGCGCCGGCGGCGACGACTTCTGGAGTTTTCACATTCACGCGGCGACCTTCGCGGTCGAAGAAGACGTGGCCTTCGGTGAGGGCGAAGATGGTATAATCGCGACCGAGGCCGACATTTTTGCCCGGGTGCCATTTAGTGCCACGCTGGCGGATAATGATATTGCCAGGAATGACGTGTTCGCCGCCAAATTTCTTGACGCCGAGACGTTTGCTGTGGCTGTCACGTCCGTTTTTAACGGAGCCTTGTCCTTTCTTGTGGGCCATGGTGGAGTGGGGTGGTGATGTGGGGGGAGCGGCGGGGTGGCCGCTGCGCCCGGGATATCAATATCTGTAATGTGACCGGCGGATGAGCCTAGGCAATCGAAGTGATTTCCAAGCGGGTCAGCTGGCGGCGATGGCCTTTGGTTTTGTGATAGCCTTTGCGGCGGCGATATTTGAAGGCGGTTACCTTGGGGGCGCGATGCTGGTCAACGACCTTCGCATGAACGAGAGCGCCTTCGACGAGGGGATTGCCGATGAGGGCAGTCTCTCCGTCGTTCACGTAGAGGACTTCAGAAAACGACGTTTCAGCACCGACCTCAAGGGCCAGTTTTTCCACGTCGAGCTTGTCGCCCGGTTTAACTTTGTATTGCTTGCCGCCGGTTTTGAAAATCGCGTAGGCCATGGGAATGTGCGGTGTCTCCGAAGAGGAGTGGGAACTAGAAGGCCGGTGGATGCTGAGCGCAGCGTCTCGTCCGGCCAAACGGGCAGATAAAATCCACACGCTCTGCATTTCGGCAAGGGGAAAGTTTCAATCTGGTTGAAATCGGAGGGTAATGCGGTTTTGGTGGTGCATGAACGAGTGGTTTTTGATTGTGGGAATGGTGGTGGCCGGTTTTGGGCTACGCACTTTTGAGCACTTATGGCTTCGAAAGGGCGGGGCGATTTGTTTTTTGGCGGCGACGTATGGGGTGGCGCTGAGTGTGACAGGCAGCCATGCGGCTGGGGTGGTGGCGGTGGCGGGGTGGTTTTTTCTGCCGTGGCTAGAGATTTTGATGCGGATCCGTCATTTGCGTCTGCCCTTGGACAAGCCGTTGCGCTCGGCTTTTCCTCCTTCGTTCGACCGTTTTCCCCAGCTTGAGGAAATGACAGAAGAAATTCAAGAAGAAGGATTTAAGCAAGTTGATGACACATCATTCGAGTGGGAGGGTTCGCGTCAATTCATGCGTATTTTCCATCATGAAGACGAGCGTACGCAGGCGGTTATTTCCTTGTTGGAGCAGGGTTCGCTGGCCTTGACGTGGGTCAGTTTGTCCTCGCGGCGGCCGGACGGGCGGACGTGGACGACGTGGAATTATCCTTTTTCGCACACGATGATGCTGGCGCCTGAGACCTGTTTGAATTCGGTGTTGGATGCTGATTCGTTTGTGGGTTTGCTGGCGGCGCATCACGAATTATTGGCCTCGAGCGGTCTGGTGACAGAGGATCTGGTGGCGACTGAGCCTGAAGGATTTCCTGAATTGATTCAGAGGGAGACCCGGCGGCAGATTGACCACAATCTTGACCGGGGATTAATTACTTTGTCTGGCGAGGGGACGTTCCGGTATTCGTTTCGGGGGTATCTGTTTTTGTGGTACCAATTCCTGAGGGACATGGTACGATTATCGTGATTTTTCGAACTGTTCCCTCCTCCTATTTTTGTTTCATGCAGCGAGTTTTTGTTTGTTTTCGGCGGTGTTTACCGGCGGTTATTTCCTTGGTGATGGGGCTGGCTGCGGCTGGTATGGGCGGAGCGGCCGCGGCGGCTACGTTGACCAGCCGTGACGGCAAGAAGCGCGATTTTCCGGTAGTGGTGGCGGCGGCGGGGTCGGGTTTGACGGTACGGGAATCGGCTGGGGGCCGGGATGTGTTGATCCCGTGGGAGCGGATGGATCTGGCGGTTTCGATGGAGGCGAACGAGTGGTTGCGGGCGGCGCATGCGAAGGCGGTGGCTGGCGGGGTGGTGGCGTTGAATCTCGGGCTTGAGGAGGCTGCGGGAGCGGAGGCCGTGGCCGAGTGGCGCACGGTGCGGAGTGTGGTTGAGGGGGGGGCGGGCCAGGGGTTTGGGACGTTGCGATTATCGGCGTATGTGCATCGGGAGGTGGAAGTGCCGCGCATGGCTTTGGTGTGGGTGGGGGGTCCAAGTCCGCTGGCCCGGCGCGGGGATGCGGCGGACATGGTGCGACGGTTGCAGGGGGCCTTGGTGGTGGCTGATTTTGAAGGATTGGGGGT
>CAJBME010000044.1 GCA_903954065.1 uncultured bacterium | reverse complement strand
TTGAAGAATAGGACAATCAAGTCGAAACGACTACGGCTTAATCACAGGCATCGCCTCAACTGCATTGTATACGGAAAAGTCGAAACGCCGACAAGATAAATCCTTCACCCGGCACCGCCGCACCGCACGGGCCCACTCTATCCTGAAAGCAGGGAAGACGCATGAACGAAAAAGCTGCAAGTCAATAATTATAAATTTAATAAGTAATTTACAAGCCCTCGTCGGGAAGTTGATTCACTTCCCGCTGCCCGTGCGGTGCGGCGGTGCCGGGTGAAGGAATTATCTTGTCGGCGTTTCGACTTTTCCGTATACAATGCAGTTGAGGCGATGCCTGTGATTAAGCCGTAGTCGTTTCGACTTGATTGTCCTATTCTTCAAATCTCTATGAGAAGCGTGTTTTGTCTGATCCGAATTCGATTTTTAGCGCTTGTGCTGATGCTGGTGGGACCGGCTGTGTGGGGTGAGGAGATTGCCAATTCGATTACGGAATTTTCCTCCACTCAGGGGGCGGATGGGTGGTATCAGGGGTATCGTGATTACACGGCTGACGGGAAGGGGGACAGCTACGATGCGACCCGTGATTTTCTGGTTTTTCCGGAGGGGACGTGGAACGGGACGGGTTTTGATTTGAATCCCAATGCTTCCGGGCCGTGGACCGAGCTGTATGCGGAGAGCAGTCATCCGAATGGTCCGAACAGTGGCAACGAGCAGTGGGTGATTCGGCGCTGGCAGGCAGATGAAGTGACGGCGGTGACGCCGTTGGCGATCACGTACAGCCTGCGGAAGGGGAATACGGCGTGTGGGGCGGCCGCGGGGACGACGGCTTCGTTGCATCAAAACGGCAACCGGGTTGATTTTGAAGCGGTGGCGGGTGACGACAACGTGGGGTTTACCCGGACCTTTTATCTCAATGTTCTGCCGGGCGACAAGATTGATCTGGCACTCACGCCGGTCAGTCAGGCGGGTGACCGTGGCGACGGGTGTGATGGATCTGCCTTTTCCATGGTCATTGACAATGCGATTCCGGAGAATCCGGTGCAGCCGGATGGCAGTGCTTTTCTGGCGGCCAGCTTGGCCGATGCGGATGCGGATGGGCTGCCTGATTTTTGGGAAAACAGTTATTTCCCGGGCGACTTAACTCAGCTGGCGGCGGCGGGGGACAAGGATGGCGATGGGTTGCGGGAGTCGGGTGAATTTGCGCGTTTGAGCAGCCCGGTTGATCCGGACACTGACGATGATGGACTGGGTGATCTGGTGGAAACGAAGACGGGCACATTTGTCAGTGCGGCGGAGACGGGTAGCTCGCCGACGTCTGCGGATTCGGATGGCGATGGGCTGGGGGATGGGGCGGAAGTAAGGGCGGTGCCAGCGACGAACCCAAATCTGGCGGATACCGATGCCGATGGATTTACGGATCCAGTGGAAATCGCTTTTGGTAGCAATCCGGCGGTGGCCGGTGATACCCCATTGAGTTTTGTCATCGCCAATTCGGTGGCCGATTTTTCTGGAGTGCAGGGGCAGGGTGGCTGGGACTACGGATATCGTGATTTTACGGCCACGGGGCGGACGATGAATTATGATCCTGCGTCGGCTTTTATTCCATTTGCGGGCGGATCGGAGGCCGGAACGCCGTATGACGGCGGACTGGAAGGCACTCAGCACTGGGATGGCGGCAAATGGGATCTTTTTGCTCCGGGTGACCCTTGGACGGAGGTGGGACCTGAATCGCTGCACCCCAACGGCACCAATGGGGTGGCTGAGCATTGGGTTGTTCGCCGCTGGCGTGCGACCGAACTGACGGCTCCGACGGCAGTCGCTTTGACTTGGCACATGCGAAAAGGCAATACCAGCAATGACGGGATTACGGGCATCCTGTTCGTCAACGGCCGTCAGGCTGACTATCGCACGATTGCTGGCAACGACACCGTGGGGGTGATTCGGCATATTTATACGGTCCTGAAGCCTAATGATATTGTGGATTTGGCGCTGACGCCGACCGGCCGTACGCAGGGGTTTGACTATTCGGATGGGGCGGCCAACTGGCTGCGGGTCGACACCCGCCTACCGGCGGCTCCCATGCAGCCGGACGGCGTGCCGTTTTTCCCGCCGAATTCGCCGGACACCGACGCGGACGGGCTGGTCGACGGATGGGAGCAGCACTATCGGCCCGGGCCGCTCAGCGCTCTGGCTGGTGGCTTGGAGGATGCGGATGCGGATGGATTGACCAATGTCCGGGAGCAAGAGCTGGGCACCAATCCGACGCAGGCGGATACGGACGGTGACGGCCTGCCGGATAGCGCGGAAACCATGACCGGAGTCGTCGTCAGCGCGGCCAATGCCGGATCCAACCCCCGGCGCGCCGACTCGGATGAAGACGGTGTGAGCGATCGAGCCGAAGTCGCCGGACCACAGTTTTTCACCAATCCGATGTTGGCTGATTCCGATGGGGATCTGTACAACGACGGCTATGAATTAAGCGTGTTGTCCGATCCCACGCTGCCGGCGAGCACGCCCGTTTCATCCGCGCTGGCTCACTCGATTGCCGATTTTTCTGGAACCCAGGAAAACAATAACTGGCGCTACGGGTGGCGCGACCTGACGGCGGATGGCGGTGCCGAGAATTATGATCCAGAGGCGGATTTTCTGCCGTTTGCCGGTGGGGCTGGCGAGGGCGATTGGAATGGGAGCGAGCAACAATGGGACGGCGGCGTCTGGCGCCTGAGCGGAGCCTCGCCTTGGACATCCTTGACCGCCAATTCAAGTCATCCTAATAACGGTGGACCTGGTGAACACTGGACGCTGCGCCGCTGGGTTTCAGAAACAACCACCCCAACCCCGCTCGCTCTGCGCTGGCTGACCGCCAAGGGAAATACCGGCTGCGGCGATGGCGTCACCGGCGCGCTGTACCTCAACGGCCAGCGCATCGATGAAGCGGTGGTAGCCTTCAATGACGGCGTCGGTCTGGCTCGCGTGTATTATGCGCTGGTGGGGCCCGGGGACGTCATCGATCTGGTGGTGCAGGCGGATGGTTTGGACGGGGCCAAGTCCGATGGGTGCGACGGGACGATTTCTTGGCTGCGGGTTGACGATCAGGTTCCGGCCGGAGCCCGGCAGCCGGATGGTTCGTTCTTCATGCCCGAGGCGCCGGCCTTTGTCATCACCAGTGTCACGCGCGACCCGGGCACGGGTCGGGTGACGCTGGCTTGGCCGTCGGACCCCGCCGCCGTTTATGACGTGTACACCAGTTTTTCGCTGACGGCGGGAAGTTGGAGCTTGGTTTCACCGGCGGGTGGACTGCCCTCGGCTGGTTCCCAGACGACGTTTACGGACGCCAGTGTGGCCACCAATCCGGCCAACGCCCGCGTTTATTACCGGGTGACTCGGCGTTAGGCGCCACCGTGGTCGGGTGCTCATTCAGTCAGATTTTGCGCTCGTGAACCGCTGCTTTCATCTTCGGAAAACCAGGATGGGCGGCGTGCTGTTGGCCGTGGCCCAGTGGCTCGGTACGGTGGCCGCCGCTGCCCCAGCAAAAATCGAACAACCCGCGGTCACGGCCCCAGCGGCCGCCGTGCCCGGGACCCGGGTCACTACCGCGCCCGATGAGCCCACCGCCGAAGGATGGGAAAGTGAATCCTTCGCGGCCGCCGTGGCCGCGCAGCTGGATCACCTGAAAAAACTCCTCGCTGGCGGACGAGTGACGGCGGTCGATCTGGAACCGCTGACTACGGAAAAAGTGGACGGTAGTCAGGTCCAGCCAGCCTCGAGCGACGACGCCTTTCACGATGGCCAGGTGCGGGTGCGCCGCGGTCTGTGTTCGGCTGATCGCGTCGCCGGACGCCCGGCACTCGCCGCTGCGCTCTCATCGTTCTGTCAGGGCCGCCGCGGATTGGCGGCCATCAAAGTCATCTCGCTGGAGCGCACGCCGGCCGGCACCCTGACGACGTTGGATTTCGAGTGGAATGCTGAGGCGAAATCGGGCGGACGGAGGCAGGTGAATGCGACGTGGGGCGCGGTCTGGGAGGGTGTGGGCGCGCCCCGTCTGCGATCGGTGCGCGTGACGGATTTTGAAGAAGTGGTTTCGTTGCGGCCGGCTGGTTTTTCGGAAATGACGGCATCGATTTTTTCCGGGTCGGCGGCATGGGGCGAGCAGATGGTGCGAGGGGCGGATTATTGGGCGGCGCGGATCGAGAGCGGGCTGGGGCTGGAGACGACCGGCTGGAATGG
Source organism: uncultured bacterium (assembly GCA_903954065.1). Lineage (GTDB taxonomy): Bacteria > Verrucomicrobiota > Verrucomicrobiia > Verrucomicrobiales > V1-33 > CAJBME01. The sequence continues at coordinate 9,076 of CAJBME010000044.1, read as the reverse complement.
TGTGACTTTGGGTGATGTGAATGGTGACGGGTGGGACGACATGTATCTTCCGCAGACGGGAGGACTGCCCAACCGGCTGCTGGTCCGGCAAAGCGATGGCACGTTTCGCGATGTTTCGGCGGAATCGGGAACTGATTGGCTCGATCCATCGCATGGCGCCCTGCTGGTCGACCTCGATAACGACGGGGATCAGGATCTGGTAGTTTCCATGGCTGAGGGCGTTTTGTTTCAGGAAAACGACGGCCGCGGAAAATTTTCCATTCGCAGTGCGAAGCTGATGCCGGCCGGCCATCCCTACGGTCTGGCCGCCGCTGATTACGATGAGGATGGTGATCTGGACTTGTATGTGGCTTGTTATCACCCGCGGGCGGGAGCCACGCGCAATTTTGTTTTTGCCCGGCCCATGCCCTATCATGAGGCGACGAATGGGGCCCCCAATCAACTGCTGAGGAATGAGGGGAACTGGAAGTTCGTTGATGCCACCCGCGATCTCGGATTGCAGGTCAATAACAACCGGTACAGCTATGCGCCGGCGTGGCAAGATTACGACGGTGATGGTGATCTTGATATTTACGTGGCTAATGACTTTGGATCCAATAACTTGTATCGACAAGGCCGCTCGCCTGACGGATTGATTCACTTTGCGGAAGTGGCGGCTGCGGCGGGAGTGACGGATACGGCGGCCGGGATGTCAGCGTGCTGGGGTGATTATGATGGGGACGGCCGACCGGACTTGTACGTGAGCAACATGTTTTCTAGTGCGGGCAGCCGGATTGCCCACCAACCGGCTTTTCAGGCGGTGGCCGATGCTTCGACGCGGGCCGTATTCCAACGACATGCTCGCGGGAACTCACTGTTTCGCAATGCGGGCGATGGCACCTTTGCCGACGTCAGCGAGTCAGCTCGGGTCATGCTTGGCCGCTGGGCATGGGGGTCGCGCTTTACCGACTTCAACAACGACGGAGCGCCGGATCTGTATGTGGCTAATGGATTTATCACTCAGGAAAATCCCGACGATTTGTGAAGCTTCTACTGGCGCCAGGTCGTGGCGCGCAGCCCCACTCGCTCACAATCCGGTTCCACAGATGACTATTTGCGCGCCTTTGGCGAGTTGGCGCAAAAAATCCGCAGCGGCCAATCGTTCAGCGGACGGGAACGAAATTGCGCGTTTCTGAATACCGGCGACGGCCGTTTTGCTGATGTCTCGGCGGTGACTGGACTCGATTTTGATGATGATGCCCGGGGGCTGGCTACGAGCGATCTCGACGGGGATGGCGATGCCGACATTGTCCTGAGCAATCGCACGGCTCCGGTGGTGCGGGTGCTGCGCAACGATATGGCTTTGGCTTCGACCAGCCGACTTGTGGTGCAGCTGGCCGGGACATCCTGCAATCGTGATGCGATTGGGGCGAGGGTTTCGGTGCAGGCGGGCGAGAGGTGGGCTTCGCAGACGGTGGTGGCGGGCGACGGTTTTTTGAGTCAATCGGGCAAGGCGTTGATTTTCGGATTGGGCGCGGAGAAGGTGGTTAAGCGGGTGCTCGTGCGCTGGCCGGGTGGTGGTGGTAAAGAGGAGGAATTTAGTGGGGTTGGGGTGAATGGGGTGTGGAAGCTGGTACAGGGGGCGGGCCGGGCGGTGCCGCTGGAGCGGCCGGTGCTGGCCGCGGTGACGGCTGCGCCCACGGTTGTGCCGCCGGCTAGCGAGGCGGTCCGAATCCGGTTGTTTCAGCCGTTGCCGGTGCCGGCTGGTTTGGTCTATCGCGATCTGGGCGGCCGCGAGCAACCGCTGGCAACCGCGTGGAGCCAGGGTCCTGTCTTGATTAATCTCTGGGCTACATGGTGCGCTCCCTGCGCCGCTGAGTTGCAGGAATTGGCTTCGCTTCAGCCGGATCTCCGCCTGCTCCCGCTCTCAGTCGAACAATTATCCGACGCCCCGCCCGCTCCCGCCCCCGAGGCCGTCCATGCGTTTCTCGCCGCTCGTGGACTGGCCGATCACGGGGGTTGGGCCACTCGCGAAAATATCACCGCTTTCGATCAACTTGTCCGCGACGCCGTTTATCATCACCTCCAAATGCCTTTGCCAGCAAGTTTCCTCGTCACTCAGGAGGGTCGGGTCGCCGTCATTTATAAAGGCCGCACCACCGCCGCCCAAGTACGGCAGGATTTGGCCACACTGAACGCCGGAACTGCACAGTCGATGGCGGCCGCCGTACCCTTCCCGGGGCGCTGGGCGCGGGCCACCACCTTCGCGAGCCATCCAGCGGCTGTGGCTCGGGCGTTTCTGGAGGTGGGCGAACCCCTCGAGGCGGAAAGTCATCTCAAGAAATTCATCGCCAGTCAGCCCGACCCCGCTACGGAACAGAGTCGGCGCCAGCGGGTCGAAGTGATGACTTTGCTGGCTGAAACGAGCCGTCTGCGCTCAGCGTGGGTGGCGGCTGAACAGTGCGCCCGCGAGGCGCTCCAATACCAGCCGGCGCATATCCCAGCAGTCTTCGAGCTGGCCCAAGCTCAGGCGGCCCAGTCCCACATCGATCAGGCGCTGGCCACCCTCCGGCCGCTTTGTCAGGCGGGGCCGGCGCGGTTGGACGCGCTTGATCTCTCGGCCGATGTGCAGTTGGCCGCCGGACGGCCAGCTGCGGCGGCCGCGGACTGGCGAGCCGCCCTCAGCCTCAATCCAAAATTTATTCCGGCACTTCATAAACTCGCCACCCTGCTCGCCGGGTCCGTCGAGGCCTCTCTCCGCCAGCCGGAAGAAGCCCTGCGTCTCGCGACATTCCTTTTGAGTGCGCCCGGGGCGCGCCAGCAACCGGTGTTTCTGGCCAGTGGCGCTGCGGCCTATGCGGCCTGCGGTCGATTTCCGGAAGCCGTAGCGTTGCAAACAGATGCGGTCCGGCGCCTCGGTGGGGCGGGTCAGGCCGCCGCCTATGCGGTCCAGCTCCGGAATTTGCAGGCCTATCGAGACGGTCGGCCGCCGTCAGAAGCCCAGCGTCCCTGAAGCTTCAACCTAAAAAGAAAACTGAGCCCCCACTCTCCGACACATGGCGACGACCTAAGCCCCAACGGGGCGCCATGCGACAGCCCGGGCATCGCCCTGAGCGGTTATGCGTTGCCCCTTCAGCGCCGCTAATCGACGGAGTCGGATCAGTGCTCGACAGGGAGGTTGATTAACTTCCCGACGAGCGTCAATGGGGCGATGAGGTTTCCGATCCCGCGTTTGATCGATGTGGCCCGAAGGCCACGTGTGGAAACCGGAGCCAGCGTACCGGGATACAGTGGCGGCTTTGCCACCTGCCTGGTTATTTCAGGCGGGTACGGTCGCTGTAGAAGACCATGTCGCCGCCGGTCATCATGCGATTGGGCACTTTGAAGGGGAAGCTTTCCTCCATGCCGCCGAGGGTGCTGGAGCGGTACATGTAAGTGGCGCTGAAGTTTTCGATCAACGGTCCCCATTCGCCGTATTCGCCTGAGCGGCCTGCGATGTCGCGGGCGTAATTTTCGTGAGTGGAGAGTGGGGTGAGGAAGATCCCGGCCATTGGGTATCCTTTGGCTTTGCTGTCTTCGAATGCTTTGTAGAACTGGGCGCGGGTTCGTGGGAGCCAGAGGGCGGTGCGATCGGCGTACCAGGCGACGGCCCATGGGGCGTCGGTGACGATGACCTCATTTTCGGCGACGGCCTTAGTGAGCGACGGGTAGATGCGTGGGAGGTAAGGTGGCCAATTGGCTTTGAAGTCGCGTTGCAGGCCATTGGCGATGTCCCAGGGCATGGTCAGCAGGAGTGGGGCGGAGCTGACGAGGACGGCGATGATGAAGTGGCCATTGCGGACCATGGCGAATTCCACGGGCAGGCTCAGCCGGCTCCAGAGCACGGAGAGCAGGGCGAGGCCGTACGCGGTCATGAGCGGGATGAAGAGGATGTGGATTTGATTAGCGTCTTTGTCACCTTCGGGCAGTCCGAAGATGGCCATGCCAATGGCGGCCCAGACCCACATGATGAGGATGGCCCAGCGGAACTGGGCGATTTCGGCGCGTTTGAACGGGTGGAGCAGGCTGATGAAGAACAGCGGGGCGGCGACGATGCCGCCCATGAAGGTGAAGATGGAGGCGAGCTGGGCGACTGTACCGTAGGCGATTTTCCGGAGGAATCCGTCCGGATTGAGCATGAGCTGGGTGGGATTGAAGTTCCGCATGACCATGCTTTCTGATCCGCCGGCGAGGCCGGAGTAGAATTGGTAGAACCCGGATCCCATCGGATTGCCGGCAGTGGGGAGATTGACCAGCAGTGGCCACCAGATGACAATAAAGAGGAAAACAGCCAGCATGACGAGGGCGACGATCCCGCGCGGACGGAGGAAAAAGGCAGCGTAAAATAGGGCGCCGACAAAAACCCAGATGGCAATCCAATGGGCCAGCGCCAGCAATCCGAAAAAGAGCGCCGTCAGTACAGCCCATAAAAACGGCGACCGCCCCACCTGCACACTCTCGACCGCCCGGTAAAAGAAATACATCGCGAAAGCGAACAGGAACAACATCAGCGGTTGGGGTAGACCGGATTGTGCGAATTCCCACAAAAGCGAACACAACAACATCAACAACGCCGTCACCCCGCCGATCTTTCGGTCAAAAATATGACTGATAAGCAAGTAGGAAATGCCAATCGACGCCAAGAGCAGGACCATCGATGTCCCGGCAATGACGTAATCGAGGAAGAAAATCTTGTCTACTTCCGCGTTGAAAGTCAGACCGTCGCCGCCGCCTTCATTGGTTTCCGGATTCTTTTTCAGGAGGCGCATCGGGATCGAATTGATCAACGGGTTGAGGGGTGCGTGATACGTATCGCGCAGCCCGACCAGCGGAACGCCGGTGTCTTTCTCGTCGTCATCTTTGCGAGATTCATTGATTTGCCAGACGGCCAGAGGGCGGACGACCTTGGTGGTGTTCTGGTGACCACGGGCAATTTCGCGGGCGATTTGCGCTTGGTCCATGCCTTTTGCATGTGAAAGCCCTTTAAAATCAACGACAAGATTAAAAAGCGTCACGAAGGCGATGAGGAGAATAAACAATCCCCACCGGATCATGGTGGCGGGGGAGAGTTCCGAATGATTGGACGGATGAGGCGAAGCCATGGGAAAATTTGCGTGAGCGGGGTTGAGCAGACACGTTATTGGCTGGTGAGCGCATCCGAGGCAATCGAAAAATGCGTACCGACAAGGAGAGAGGGTGATTGGAGTGGTGGTTGAGGCCCGAGCGGGAGGGCTCGACTTCGCGCTTCCGGCGGGTCATTTGCGGCGTATGGTGCTCGCGTGTCGTCGTTTCAACTCATCAGTCCGTATCAGCCGCAGGGGGATCAAGGCCAAGCCATCGCCAAACTCGGCCGTTCGCTGCGCGCGGGCAACCGGCATCAGACGCTGCTGGGGGTGACGGGCTCGGGGAAAACGTTCACCATGGCCAACGTGATCGCGGAGGCCGGCAAGCCGGCGCTCGTCATGTCCCATAATAAAACTCTGGCCGCGCAGCTGTATTCTGAATTTAAGGCGTTCTTCCCGAACAACGCCGTCGAATATTTCGTCAGTTACTTCGATTACTACCAACCTGAGGCCTACATCCCGCGGACCGACACCTACATTGAAAAAGATTCGTCGATCAATGAGGAGATTGAGCGCCTGCGACTGAGCACGATGGGCTCGCTCTTGACCCGCGAGGATGTGTTGGTGGTGGCCAGTGTTTCCTGTATTTACGGACTTGGTTCGCCGGACGACTATCGCGATATGATGGTGCCGGTCTGGACTGGCCAGCGGCTGACCCGTGAGGAACTGCTAGGCAAGCTGGTGGCAATCCTTTTCGAGCGGAATGATGTCGCTTTTGCCCGCGGTAAGTTTCGGGTCCGCGGCGACAGTGTCGACGTTCATCCGGCGTATCTCGACAACGAAGCGATCAGGGTGGAATTTTTTGGTGATGAAGTCGAGCGGATTTCCGTGATTGACCCGTTGACGGGGACATCGAGGGGGCGGCTTGAGCGCCATACGTTTTACCCGGCCAAACAATTTGTGACGCCGGGCGACAAGATGAAGGCGGCCATTGTCAATATCCGGGCGGAGGCCGACGAGCGGGTCGCTTGGTTTGAGCGTGAAGGGAAGTATATTGAGGCCCAGCGCATCCGGCAGCGGACTGATTATGACATTGAAATGATGCAGGAGATGGGTTTTTGTTCAGGTATTGAGAATTACAGTCGTCATCTGACCTCTCGCGAGCCCGGGGCCACTCCGTATACCCTGCTCGATTTTTTCCCTGACGATTTTTTGCTGTTGTTGGACGAGAGCCATGCGACGATTCCGCAGATTGGTGGGATGTTTGAAGGGGACAAGTCGCGCAAGACGACTTTGGTGGATTTCGGGTTTCGGCTGCCCAGCGCTTTGGACAACCGGCCGCTGAAATTTGTCGAGTTCATGAAGCGGACGCGCCAGCGGTTGTATGTGAGCGCCACGCCGGCGCGGTTTGAGATTGAGAACAGTGTGGTTGGAAACGACGGGTATATTCCACATCAGCGGGAGCGGATCGGGGCGGAAGAAACGGCACCGGAATTGTTGCCCGGCGGGGCCCGTCCGATCGCCGACCGGCTGCTGGTCAAGGTGAGCGGATCCGATGAGGCGGTTGAAAAATTTGATGTGGTGACGCCGGGGCGGCATCTTGTGGTGGAGCAAATCATCCGGCCGACGGGCCTGCTCGATCCAGAGATCACCCTGCGGCCGCTGAAAGATCAGATCGATGAGACCATAGAATATTGCCGGCAGCGGGTCGAGAAGCGAGAGCGGGTCTTGATTACGACGCTGACCAAGAGGACGGCGGAGGATCTGACGGACTATTTGCGCAACGTGGATCTGAAAGTCCGCTATTTGCACAGCGACATTGATGCCATCCAGCGGGTGGAAATCCTGCGGGCGCTGCGGGCCGGAGAATTTGATATCTTGATTGGGATCAATCTGTTGCGGGAGGGACTGGACTTGCCGGAGGTCAGTCTGGTGTGTATTTTGGATGCGGACAAGGAAGGGTATCTGCGCAGTGAGACCAGTCTGATTCAGACGGCTGGCCGCGCCGCCCGCCACGTCAATGGACATGTGGTGCTTTTTGCTGATCAAGTCACGCAGTCGATTCAACGGCTGCTCGACATCACGGCCTATCGTCGTCGGCGGCAGCAGGAGTATAATGAAGCCCATGGGATCACTCCCCAAAGTGTGATCCGGGGAGTGCAGGAAAGCCTGCATACGATCGTGGCCGGGCGGGAAGTGGGAGAGGGGATTGCCAGCAAAGTAGGGGAAGGCGGCGGCAATTTGGACGTATTGAATTTGATTCGAGAACTTGAAGGGGAAATGCGCGATGCGGCGGTGGCTTTGGAATACGAGCGGGCCGCCTTGTTGCGCGATCAGATTCGTGAACTCAAAGCCTCGGCCGGCTTGCCCGCCACCGAGGTGGCTGGAGCTGAGAAGTTCGGAAAATCCCGGCCGGTCAATTATCGAGGGGTCAAAAAACGCGGTGCGGCCAAAGCCTGAGGTGGGGGCCGCGGCCGATGGTGGTGGTGGTGGCGATTTGGATCGGAGTGATGGGCAGGGTGGCGGGCGGGTTGACGGCTTGGTTGGATTCTTGGTACTGGCCAGCGGCGTGATTGTGGCTTGGATGCAGGTTGATGATGGACGAGGAGATGATTCACCAGACGGGCTTGCTGCAGGACCTGACCTTTTCCGAGGTTGAGGCTGAGGTGGTGGCGGCGGGGTTGCGTCCGGCGCATGCGAAGACAGTCTGGAGGGCGTTGCACCGGGACCTTGTGGGCGCGTGGAGCGAAGTTCCTGATTTTTCGCCAGCAACGCGCGGGTGGCTGGCTGGGCAGGAACTGGTTTTTCCCGGGCAGGCGGTCGAGGTGGTGAGCTCCGACGGGTGGACCCGCAAATTTCTGCTGCGTCTGGCGGACGGTCGCGAGATTGAGACGGTGTTAATGGGGTTTACGGGGCGGCATACGGTCTGTCTCAGTTCGCAAGTTGGCTGTGCGATGGGGTGTGTTTTTTGCGCCACCGGGCAGGGGGGATTTACTCGACATCTTCGACCGGGCGAGATTGTGGCGCAGGTACGTCACGCCCGGCGGGCTTTGCGGGCTCTGGGGGTGGCGGGGCCGCGGAATTTGGTGCTGATGGGGATGGGCGAGCCCCTGCACAATTACGAGGCGGTCATGACCGCGCTGGAGATTATTACCGACACCCGCGGATTTAACATCGGACCAGCTGGCATCAGCATCAGCACGGTGGGCATCGTTCCGGGTATCATCCGGCTCGCTGACGAGCAGCGGCCGTACAATCTGGCCGTCAGTCTGCACGGGGCCGATGACACCGAACGCTCCGCCCTCGTCCCCGTGAATCGCCGCTGGCCGCTGGCCGACCTGATGGCCGCTTGTCGATATTACGGCCAAGCCACCGGACGTCGCATCTTTTTTGAATGGACGCTGGTGGCCGGAAAAAACGATACCCCAGAGACAGCACGCCGACTGATCGAGTTGCTGCGCGGTCTAGATGCCCACATTAACCTGATCCCTTTAAATCCGACTCAGGGATTCGGCGGGGCCGCGACGCACGCCGAGGCCGTGATTGCCTTCAAAGACGTGATCCGCGCGGCCGGCTTCCCTTGCACCGTTCGGCAGCGTCGTGGCATTGACGTGGCCGCCGGTTGCGGCCAGTTGCAAGCCACCACTAGTCGTTTGGCAGCCGCCCTTTTATGAAAACACCCCTCATGGGGGGACGAACGGTTTTTTGAGCAGGCGACCGGATGCGTCGAAGCGGATTCGGAGCCGTGTCTTGAAGGATGTGGCCTGGGGGCCAAGTGTGGAAACCGGGGTCTGAATCTTCTGTAGCCGTGGGTCGCTGACCCCGGTCGCGGCGCCGAACGTTTCTCCGAACGATTTTTTGGCAGGTGACCGGATGCGAGGAAGCGGATTCGTAAACGTGTTTTGATTGATGTGGCCTGGGGGCCAAGTGTGGAAACCGGGGCCGGCGTACCCGGCTACAGCGGCGGCGCCGAACGTCTCTCCGAACTTCTTTTT
>CAJBME010000043.1 GCA_903954065.1 uncultured bacterium | reverse complement strand
CTTCGCGTTTACCACCCCAGGCACCACGCCCGATGCGGGCACGGCTGCGCAAGCGGTGACCTTCACACCGACGGATGCGGTCAACTACAGCACCGTCAGTGGGACGGTCAGCGTACTGGTGAACCAGGCGACGGCTACGGTAGTCCTGGGAGGTTTGACGGCGGTGGATGATGGGACGGCCAAGGCCGCTTCCGCGACCACGGTGCCTGCAGGGTTGACGGTGGAACTGACTTATGATTTGAGCGCGACGGCACCATCCCTTCCCGGCACTTACGCGGTGGTGGCTACGGTAACGGATCCTAATTATGTTGGCAGCGCCAGTGGGTCGCTGGTGATCTCGCCCAAGGGGCCGGTCTTCTCCGGCTACAGCGCCAGCACCAAGCAAAATCAAGCGATAGTGATCGTCCGGGCCAAGATTCTATCGCGGGCCAGTGATCCCTATGGTGGCGCAGTGGCCCTTCCGCGGGTTTTCGGTCCAAGCGCGCAGGGTGGCGCCGTGAGCCTGGTGGGCAACAACGTGACCTACACTCCAGCGACTGCCTTTGTGGGCGTGGATACCTTTGAAGTCGAGTTGACCAATCCCACGGGCGGGATAACGCGGGGCCTGGTCACGATCACGGTGACGGGGACCGCTCAGCCGACGCAAAACTTGACTCAATTGACGACGCGCGATGGCGTGGTGGACTTGGTTTTCTTTGGAATTCCGGGCCGGACCTATGTGATTCAGCGGAGTGCCAACCTGACGTCGTGGACGGCATTGAACAGCGTGACGGCGGCCGCAGACGGAAAAATCAACTACACCGACACCAATCCGCTGCCTTCCTCAGGCTTTTACCGCACCCAAGAATGATCCTCACCATGAAATCTTCACCGATCTTGAATCGCTGGCCTCTCGCGGCTTTAGCCCTCGCCTTAACTGCGGGAATATCTGGCGCGGCGACCACCTTGTATTCACTAAAAACGGATGGGCGGGACATACCAGACAACGATAGCAGCGGGGTAGCCTCGGTGCTGACTCTGAGCACGGGGGGCAAGCTGATTGGGTCGCTGGAAGTGGGACTGGATATTGCGGGCGGCTGGAACAGCGACTACTACGCGTATTTGCATCACAACCGCGGTGTAGGGAGCGTGATGGTGGTGCTCTTGAACCGACCGGGGGTCTCTGTGGAGGTCCCGAACGGGGCGGAGTCCACTGGGATGGGAATCATCCTGGCAGACACTGCGCCGCAGGATATTCACAGTGGGATTCCGATGAATAACGGCAATGTAGTGGCGGGGCGCTATCAGCCGGACGGGCGGACGGTGGATCCGCTAAGTGTTACCGCTACCAGTCCGCGGACGACGTTTCTGGCGGATTTCAACGGGGCCACGGCGGATGGGGACTGGACGTTGTTTATCGCCGACCAAGGAGGCGGCGAGGTAGGGCAATTGACGAGTTGGAGCCTGAATATGACGTTTGTCACCGTGCCGGAGCCAAGTGCGGCGTTGAGTGTATTGCTGGCGCTAGGAGTCGGGTTGGGGCGGCGGCGGCGCTGAGGGGGCCTCGTCGGATTATTTGCCAGTAAACCACCGGCGCGGAGCCTATGGAGATCGGAAATGAGGTGCTATGGCAGCTTGTCCGCCCATGGAGCCTTGAGGAGCCTCAGGGTTTGGCCGAGGCAGGAGCTAGACCCTACCCACTCCACCTACACATGACCCACGCCCACTGCTTCAGCGTCGAGTCTCGAAAGCAAATTCCTTTCTGAGCAATGCTTCAGCATTCACCACGCTCCATCGGATCCAGAAAAATCCACCACTGCCCTGCCTGAGCGTCGGCCGACCTCAGGTAACTGCCAGGCGGTCGTTATTTCACTTCGAGCACGCCATTCATGACCTGCCAGTGTCCGGGAAACGAGCAGAAATATGGATATTCTCCCGGGGTGGCTGGAGCATTAAAGTGGATGGTGAATTCCTGTCGAGGGGCCACCATGTTGGTCCAGACCAGCACTTCACCGGCCATGGGCACGTAATGGCGAGCCGCGGCGCCCGGCTGACTGATCAATTTGTTCACCTGATCGCCCAGTTTTGGCAGCGACTCGGGAGCGGCCAACACAAAATTATGCGGCACCAAGTCTGGATTTTTAAAGACGAGGGTGAGGCGTTCTCCGGCGGCGGCGGTCAGGCGTTTGGTGGCAAATTGCAATCCGAGGGCGGCCTCTAATTCGATGGTGCGACCGGCCTCTCCTGTGGCCCAAGGATTTTCTTGGGCGGCGAGGGTGGTGGCGACATCGGCGGTCATGGGGGCATCGGGCACTGGGATTTTCGCGATTTCTTGATAGCCTTTGAATGAAGTGAAGGCGGGAGCGAGCGCATGCACACTGGCGAACAAATCGAGCGGCCGCGGCCCGCCGACGCGCAAGCGCAGATGAAGCTGGTTGACCGGCGTGATCTGGGGCATTTCTACAAAGACTTGATGTTCATCTTCGAGGATGTGTATGGCGCGTATTTCCAGCGGATCGTGACCCGGAGTGCCCGGATACCGCACCGAGTACTCAGGTGATCCATAATCACCGGCATACCGAACGTTCCACACTTGCGCAAAACGGCCGGTTGGGGCCATGACGGCCGTGCGGTCGACCGGCTGGGAAAACCGCAGAAGCACGCCATTTTCCCGCGCTTCCCAAGCGACAGGAAGCTGCGGCGGGGCCACGATGCGAACGCGCTGCAGGCAGCCGTCATCGGGCGTATACGTCCCCCAGCCGCCGCTCCCGCTCACGTACAAATGACCATCATGCGGAGAAAATCGCGCCCGATGCACCCCACTGCGAAAGCTGCCGGGAATGGCCACCGCCGCCCCCTGCGCCACTCCCGCCACCGTATCGCGAAGAATCAACGAGGCCGAACCCGCTCCATGCGACAGATTGACCAGTAATCCGCGCAAATCTCCCCACTCCGGCCCGGCCAATGACTCGACAAAACACCCGCCCCCTGTGGAATTGTCATAGCCGCGCGGTAATTGCACCAGCGGCTTGGCCACCGGCACCCCTGCCTTGGGGCCGCCATATCCAAAATACGGACGCCCCGCCTCGCCCGGGTTAATCTGGAAAATCGAGGAAGCATTACACCACTCGCCTTCTTGGCCATTGGTCACGATGGTCCCGTCCGCGGCTACCGCTAGCCCGTTGGCATTGCGAAAACCGGTGGCCAGCGAATCAACCGACTTCCCGTCCGCCGCCACTCGGCAAACACCCTGGGTCGCCGAGACAAAATACCACAAACCATCTGGCCCGACTTCCAGCCCAGTCACAAAATCATGACCGCCTGGCGATGTCTCGTACGCATTGGTCACGCATTCATAAAAATCAGCCTCGCCATTGGCATTCAAGTCATGCAGCCGGGTGATCTGATCCCGCCCCAGGACGTGAATGACGCCATTCATTATTTTCAACCCGAGCGGCTGATGCAGTCCGGTGGCAAACCGGCGCCAGCGCAGTGACTTCATTTCTTTGTCGACGCCGGTCACGGTCCACACTTCGCCGCCCATCGTGCAAATAGCGCCGGTGCCATCTGGAAAAAAATCATGTCCCATCACAAACATGAGCGAATTCCATGGGTTTTGAAATGGAAGCGTCACGCTATCAATCACAAACGAATCACCGGGCGCCGCTTCACCCACCGTGCCGCGCGTCTCCACCGCCTCCGGCCACTGCGCCTCCGCCCCGTCCAAAAACCGCGCCGGAAGCACCCCATCGCGCGGCACCACCGTGCGCACCCACGACCCGTCCACCGCATCTACCCAGTCCAATAGCTCGCGGCCACCCACCGCATACGAAAAAATCACCCGCGCTCCATGTCGGTAAAATCCATGATATACCACCGGCAGCGGCGGCTTGGCCGCCCGCGACGCCGTCAAAACCTCGCCGACCAAACCCGCCCCCTCCATAAATCCATGGCGGACGTCAGAAAATTTCACAAATCCCCCGCGCCACACCGCATCCCACGTCGCCGTCAATGGGTTAAACACCGCTGAAAGCATAGAAGGATCGCCATTGAGCTCGGCTAGCCGCACACAAACCGCCTTCGGAATCGTCATACCAGCGCCCCGCCAAACGGTCGAAACCACCGGCCCATGCACCGTCTCGTTCCAACGGCCGTCTTTCCAAACGTCTTCATTCTGGTTCCCCCAATGCCCGTACTTGCCACCATCGAGACCCGGAAATTCCGGCAATAAAAGCCCGGCCACATCCGGCTGCCCCGCAAAATAATCCGCCTGCTTGCCGTAAAAATCATAGAGGCGATCGCGATTGACTGGATGCCCGGCATCCGGCCACAACTTCGGCTCCAGCGGCGCCTTCGTCATCCAGACGTCCCGCCCACGATCCGTCGCCACCACTACCTCCTCAACCGCCGAGACCACATCAATACCACTCCCCGCCAGTACCAAACCAACGAGGAATGAGGAAAATAACGACTTCATCCCACCATCCTACAATCAAAACCCGTCCGCTGGCAAGATCAGGACCGCCGGAGTTGCCAGAGTCGCCGAAGTCGCCGGAGTGGCCTGAACGGCCGCCCCCCTCACCGGATGAGACAACGGAATTTTCCCCAAGCAATCGGCGCGCCTGTGCTACCATAACGCCTCACATGACCGACGCCACCCCAGCGATCAGCATCAAAAACCTCACCAAAGTGTTTCGCACCCCGACGGTGCGAAAACATTTTGTCACGGCCGTGACCAACCTCTCGCTCGAGGTGGCCTCTGGTCAGATCTACGGCCTGATTGGCCCCAATGGCTCGGGCAAATCCACGACCATGAAGGTACTGCTGGGTCTGCTCAAACCCACCAGCGGCTCGGCTGCCATCTTCGGACGCGATAGTTCTCGCGTCGACAGCCGGAATGACGTCGGGTTCTTGCCGGAAAATCCGTATTTTTACAAACACCTGACCGGCGCCGAAACGTTGGCCTTTTACGGGAAATTGTGCGGTTTACAGGGAGCTGTTTTGCGCGAGCGCATTGCAGAAATGCTGGCCTTGGTCGATCTCGAGCACGCCCGAGACCGTCGCCTTGGCGGGTACTCAAAAGGCATGCTCCAGCGCATCGGGCTCGCCCAAGCCCTCATTCATCACCCGCGCCTCGTCGTTCTGGACGAACCCACCGCCGGCGTTGACCCAGCCGGGTCGCGGAAAATCAGAGACCTCGTCCTCGATCTGAAATCACGCGGCATTTCGGTCATTTTGTCCTCGCACCTTCTGGAGCAGGTCCAGGAAATCTGCGACCGCGTCGGCATTGTTTTTCGCGGTCGCATGGTCAAGGAAGGACCGCTCCACGACCTCATCGCTGTCGAAGACCAAACAGAAATCGTCCTACAACACGCCACTCCGGCGCTTCTTGCCCGCATTCAGCAACTGGTGGCCGCGGAGGCCGCGGAAATAACAACCGAAGCCGGTCAGGCGCGACTGGCCGCCTCCGTTGTCCGGATCGGACAGCCCCGGACCACGCTGGAAACATTGTTTCTGCAGGCGACGCAGGGAGACGATCGAGGCGAGACTCCGGCGACGCTGACGCCGACCACGGGAGGACCATCTCATGAGTGACCGCATGCCATCCGCTGCCATCGCGCCGCTGCGTCCGTTTTCGCGCGTGTCTCCGCTGCGTCTGTGGGCGCTCGCGGCGCATACGTTCACGCAGATCCTGCGCATGAAGACGCTCTATTTCCTGATCGTCTTTGCCTTGATACTGATTGTGTTTGGGTACGTCATGCCACCGCCGCCAGCCGGCAGTGACTTGTCGAGTTTCGGCGGGGAACAAGAACTCCGGCTTCTCAAGTCCGTTTCCCTCGGAGCCATGTCGTGGTTCACCGCCATCCTCGCGATTGCCGGCACGGCCATGCTGCTGCCCCGCGATGTGGATGACCGCACGCTTTATACCATTCTCTGCAAACCGGTCCCACGATTTGAATACCTGCTCGGAAAACTAGGCGGCGTCATCCTTCTCCTCGCTCTCTCGCTGCTAGTCATGGATCTCGCCTGCTGCGCCGTGCTCCACCTGAAACAATCCAGCCTGGCCGCGCAGGAAATCAGATTCTGGGAGAATCGAGGGGAACTCACCCCCGAACGAACCACCCAGATCAACGACCTGTACCACCGCTACGGCTTAAATTGGAACTTTCAGTCGGCCGTGCTCGGCGTCTTCCTCCAAGCGATCGTGCTCGCCGCCCTCTCGCTGCTGATCTCCACTTTCGCCACGTCCACCCTGTTCACTATCATGGCCGGACTCGCCCTGCTCATCATCGGCCAAGGTCAGGAACTGGCCCGTGATTACATCTTCAAAGACCTCCTCGGCACCACCGCCACCGCCCAGCACATCATCGCCGTCACCCTCGCCCTCCTGCTCCCAGACTTGCGCCAGTTCAACGTCATCGACGAAGTGGTCGCCGGCACGACCATTCCCGCCTGGTTCCTCTGGCGCATGACCGGTATCGCCATACTCTACCTCGCCTTCTACCAGATCCTTTCGTGGTTCGTCTTCTCCGACAAGGAGCTCTAACGTTCCCCGGCCGCCTCGCCCCACCCCTCCCCGCCCGTCATGAAAACATCAGCGATCGTCCAAAGAGTGGTGGATTTCCTCAAGCTCCATCCCCCCTTTATGTGGCTGAGCGAGGAGGCGCTGACCGCCATCGGCAGCTCGGGCCGAGTCCGATATCACGAACAAGGTGAACTCCTCTATGCCGAAGGGTCAGCCTGCAGCCGACGATTCTGGGTGGTCCAAAAAGGCGCCATCCGCCTCCTCCGACCGTCCCCTTCCGGCAAGGAAATCACCCTTGACCTCTGCGGCGTCGGTGACATCGCAGGCGCTGAAGGCATGGCCGGAATCGAGCACTTCGATCACCAAGCACTGATCGACAAAGAAGCCATTCTCTACCAGCTCGACCTCGCTCTGCTGCAACACTGGTGCACCACCTCGCCACGAGCCAGCCGATATATGAAGGTGCTGCTCGCGAACGACCACGCGCCTGCCGTCGCAGAAGAAGGCGCCCCCGCCGCGGACGACCCAGCGGCGCACCGCTCGTCGATTTTTGATACTCCCCTGCGCACGACCAGCGCGGGTGAATGGAGTCTTGGATCGCCCGGCACGACAGCCGCCGCCTTGGCCCGCGCGTTGATCGCAGGGCCAGATATCGTCTGGATTTGCGACCCGCCGTCCATACTTCTGGGGTCAGTGGCCCAAAACGAGATTGTGACGGCGATGGCCACCGGCCAGCTGACCGCGGAAAGCACCGGCCGCTCGATCATGAACCCGATCGTCGTCACGGTCACGCCGGACGCTACCGTGGGTCATGCGCTGCTGCAGATGGTGCGTCATGGCGTGAGTGCTCTGGCTGTCACCCGCGACGGCACGCGCCATTCCGAGATCACCGGAACCATCACCGCGGCCGCCATTATCGAAGCCGGAGCCGGCCCCGTTCTCACTCTGATGCAAAGGCTGGCCGCCAGCCCTGATCCGTCGTCGGCCGCCGCCCCGCTGGCCGCCTTGCGGCTCTGGCTGCAACAGCACTGCCAGTCGCCACAAGACGCCGCCTGGATCGGATCTCTCTGGCAGTCAGCCGTGCACCAAGCCCTCCAGATCACCCTCGGCACACTGCCACACCACCAGTCGATCGTGCCATTACTCGTCGGCGGCCTCGGACGAGGCGAAGCCATGGGCAACGAATCCCCACAAATCCTCGGATTGTCGCGCGCTGGCACCACGCCCGACGAAGCCGCCCAATGGTTCAGCCACATGCAGACAGCCGTGGCTCAACTCGGTCTGGGCACGCCCCCGTCCATCGAACAACCAGTCAAATCACTCGATGAATGGAGCCAGCTGTTCAGCGAACTCATCGCAAACCCGGTCGCTCACTCAATCTGGGACGCTATTTCCTGGTTCGACCTCGCACCGCTCCAGCCAACCGACGATCCGCTCGTCGCTCCGTTGCGGTCGCTGATACGCCAGCAGCTGGTCAGGCATCCAAATTTCGTCCGCCTCCTCGCCAACGACGCGTTCGAGAACCTGCCTCCGATCACGATTGTCGAGGGATATGCGGTCGCCGCTGACGGTCTTCAACTGAGCACGCTTGATCTCGATACCCATGGTCTTCAAGCCATTACCAGCGTAGCGCGCGTGTTTCACATCGATTCCGGGATGCCTGACGCGGCGCACACCTTGGAGCGGCTGGAACGGGCCGCGATCCGCCACCCTGAGCATGCTCCCATCCTGCGCGCCGCCGCCTATGCCTTTCTTATTCTCCATTCGTTCCGCCTCCGTCATGCTCCCGACGACGGTCAGCTCCAGCCAAGTGTGCTGCACCGCGCCGATCAAGTGCTGTTAAAAAGCGCTTTCCGTGGCGTCGCGGACCTACTCACTCTCACTTCCCGTCACTATGGCCTCTGATCTTGTGTCGCCCCAGTCGCCCTCCGCGCCCCCGCCTCCGTCGGAGCGGCGCTATGTTGCGTTCGATTGCGAGACGACCGGCCTCAATCCGGAACGCGATGGCATTATTTCCATCGGAGCCATCGGAGTATGCCATGGCGAAATCTTGCTCGATGACACCTGCGAGGCGGTCTTAAAGACCGACTACGCCACTCCGGCCATGCTGGTGCACGGGATTACGCTCAATGAATCCGCGGCCGGCATCGATGAAGCCGCCGCCGTCCGCGCATTTCTCGAGTATTCCAAAGACGCGGTTTTTGTCGGCCATCACGTCGGTTTTGATTGCCGTATCGTCGCGGCCGCCGCCCGAAGACACCACCTTGAGCATGACAGACTGCGGGCCATCGACACCATGCGCCTCGCCCTCGCCCTCGAAACTGCCGGTGTGCTCGGGGGTGAGCCAATCACCGGCTTTGAACTCGATGACTTATGCCGCCGCTTTGACATCACCATGCACGACCGCCACACCGCCAGCGGCGACGCCTATTTGACCGCTCAGGTTTTTCTGCGCCTTCACCGGCTGGCCGTCCGCGCCGGACTGGATCCGCTCGATTTCGCCGAGACTGACTTATAGCGCTCCGCGCCTCGTCATCCCCTCATCCCCTCACGCCCCCGGAACCGGTCACGATACCCACGTCCACTGACGGAAAGTCGCCGCCTGTCCCTGCGCTTCTCCGCTTTCGTTCACAAGGTTCCATACCGTGGCCTGCTCAATGCGAAAGCGCCGGCCCAGCTTGGATATGCGAATACCGGAATAATTGTCGATAAACCCATGCGCTGCAACCTCCGCCAGCAATCGCGCTCGCTCGTCCCGCTCGGGGGCCTCCGCCGTCAAGCGCGATGGCGTGCACGTCAGTTCATCCCAAGACATCTCCCACAACCCCAGCGCCGTCGCATTGCCGTAGTTTAAAACTGGATCAGCCTCAATCCCATGTGAGACCACCACCACCGGCGACTCATACACCCGCCGCGCCAAATCAAGCCCCCGCTCCACCCCAGGCAGCAGATCGCGCCCAGTGAAACGCCGGTAACTCCGCACCAGCAGGTCCGTGTGAATAATCACTCGCTCGCTCATCCAAATCGATTCCATCACAACCACACCCTTCCACGAAATGACTGCGACAGCCACATTTTTCACCAACCCAGCGGCCGCAGCTTCCCAAGCTCAGGCACGCTTCTCCCGTGACTCGGTTCCGGCCAGCTTTTCCGATGGACCGCTCCGATTCCACCACCGTTAGCGCTTGACTCAGAGACTGTCCTGAAAGACATAACCTGTCATGAAACACACTCAATTACAACGACCTTCGATTCATAAGAATCTCAGAACGGCAGCGCTGGCTCTGACTTGGATGACCATCAACCTTTCTGCACAGGCCGGAGAAAATGAGATCCCCCCCAACACCAACGCGTGGGAAGCCGCCAGACTTCACGTCGTCGACAAGGACACCCAGAGCCTCATTGCCAATGCCAATGACCTCTATCTGAAAGCCATCCAAAAGGATTTCCCTGAAATCCTGACCCTCAATGATTTGATCGGTAAGGATGACTATTATTTTTATCCCAAAGAGCAGGCGGACAAGTTTCGCGCCGACGACGCAGCGGTCATGGCCTCCGGCACATTTTTTGAAACTATCGAGGAAAACCAGCCGCTGGGCGGAGTGCTCAACTACGTATACGTCAGCAAAACGCCGCAGTTCGATCCAGCGAACAAGGTCTGCGGACTGCGGATTAAGTTCTACAATATTCCCAAGCCGGGACAGACCGTGATCCCAGCAGCCACCAATGAATGGGAACGGACCCAGCTGTTTGTCATCGACAAAAATACGGAAAGTATATTCCTCAATGCCAATGAGAATTATATTTCCTCCGTACAAGGGAACTTTCCTGACATTAAATCCGTGATAAACCTAGTCGGTCGGGATGACTTCTATTTTTATAGTTCGGAAGACGCCGTCAAATTCCAAGCGGATGACAAGCAGGTCATGACTACGGGCCAAGGCTATACGGCGATCGAGGGCAACCAGCAGCAAGGGGGTGACCTCATATACACCTACGTGGAGAAATATCCATTGAAGAACGAAGCCGGTGAAACGTTCGGCATCCGCGTCACGTTTTTCGAGCTGCCTGAACTGGAAATATCTGGAGAATCGAACGGCAAAATCGACCTGACATGGCCCGGAGTGCACAGCGTCTACGACCTTCAAGAATCGTCGAATTTAAGTGGTGGCTGGACCCGGGTCGCAACGGAACCCGTGCTCGCCGATGGCGTGTTCAAGGTCACGGTAAACGCCTCAGAAAACCGGTTTTTCCGCCTCCGGAAGAAATAACCGTTGAGCCGTCATACCGATCATGGCGCGCCCGCGCCCGGATTCCCGTTCACCACGGAGGTACCGGCATGAACTCCGCGGCCACGGTTTTTTTGGTCGACGATGATCCAGCCGTGTTGAAAGCGTTGGCGCGGCTGATGCGTTTGGAAGGGTATGATGTCCAGACGTATCTTTCGGCCCGCGCTTTTCTGGAGGCGTATGAGCCGCGGCCTTGCGCCTGCTTGGTGCTCGATGTCGCGATGCCGGAGTTGAATGGCATGGATCTTCAGAAACAATTAATTGCCAATGGATCGCCGCTTCCTATCGTTTTTCTTTCGGGTCATGGCGACATTCCCATGAGTGTGCAGGCCATCAAGTCTGGAGCCGTCGATTTCCTAACCAAACCCGTCTGCGATCATGACCTACTGGCGTCGGTGCAGACGGCCTTGGAGCTGGCCGCCTCTCGCAGCGCAGACATGCAGGCCACCCGAAGCCTTCAGAACCGCCTCGCCCTGCTCACCCGGCGCGAACTCGAGGTCATGCGGCATGTCATCACCGGAAAACTCAATAAACAAATCGCCGCTGACCTCGGTACCGGTGAACAAAAT
Source organism: uncultured bacterium (assembly GCA_903954065.1). Classification (GTDB taxonomy): domain Bacteria; phylum Verrucomicrobiota; class Verrucomicrobiia; order Verrucomicrobiales; family V1-33; genus CAJBME01. The sequence continues at coordinate 7,689 of CAJBME010000043.1, read as the reverse complement.
ATCAAGGTCCATCGCATGCGCATGATGGACAAAATGGGCGTGGAATCAGTAGCCGAACTGGTCCGAGTCGCCACCCGCCTCGGTATCGAAATGGCCGCTGATTAATCCGCCGATTCCTCCCGGACCGATCGCCACGAGATCCTCAAGATCGCGCCCTCACTCATCGGAATTGATCGGCTGGCCATCGGGCGTACGAACGAGGTTCCTACTTAGCGCAAGCGATCGAGCCGCTTTTATCGTGTGGGTCGGCAATAAATCAATTTCGTCACATCATTTTTTCAGCACACTGACGTCATGATCTCTTTGTCATTCCGGGCGCTGATGATGACCCTAGCGCTGGTATTGTCTCTACCGGTGCGCGCGCAGCTCACGAATGAGGCGCTGGGAAAACCTGTTGAGGCGTCGGGACCGGTCTACGACACGCCTTTTGGACCGGAAATGATCACTGACGGCAGTGCCTCCACTTTCAGTCATCCTGCGCAGCTGGCCAGCCCGGCGAATTTCAAGTACACCGTTAATCTCGGTCGCATCCAGCCACTCAACAAGTTACGATTTCTCAATCGTAGTGGGTGTTGTCCGGAGCGGCTCACAAATTACCGAGTATCCGTCTTTGCCACTGATCCGTCGGTCATGGGCACCACGGCGGTCTGGACGACGATCGTCCGCGCCAACGGGACGAATTCCGGCGATGGCGGGGTCGATGAGGTGGTCGCCGGAGCCCATCCGACCGGTGTCTTTGCCGGCCAGTGGCTGCGTATCGAAAACCTCAGCTCTCGGGCATACCATCCGCAACTAGCTGAATACGAAGCGCTCAGCAGCCCGAATGTCGCGCTTTACAAACGCGTCACCGCCAGTGCCGCCGTGCAGGCTGAAACCACGGCCGCCAGCCTGACCGATGGTAATCCCACCACTTTTTCGGCCCCTGCGGGCGGGGCGGGTGCCACGACTGGATTCACTTGGGAGGTGGATCTGGCCGGAGACTTTGGCCTCGACCGCCTCGTGCTTTATTCCAGACAAGATTGTTGCCCGGAGCGATTGACGCGATATCGGGTCGAAATTCTAGCGGATGAAGCGGGCGTCCCTGCGGCGGTGCGATGGGCGGGTGAGTTTCGTACGGACGGCAGTTTCCCCTCGGCGGGTGCGGGCGAGGTCATTCGGGCGGAGCAGGGCGCGGGCGAGTTCCGCGGGCGTTTTGTGAGGGTCATCAATCTCGGCGGCGCAGCATCCAGCCCGCAGCTGGCGGAAATCGAGGCCTACCGCGCCACGCCGCCGGTCATCCGGCAGTTCAGCACCTCGGCTGGCAACATTACCAAAACCGGCCATCCCGCCCGCCCCGCATCAGCCTTGCTTTCGTGGGATGTGGCCGGAGCGGCCAGCGTGACGATCACCCCGGCTCCCGGCGCCGTGACCAGCACCACCGGAACCACGACGGTCGCACCATCAGATGCCACCACCTACACCCTCAGCGCCACTAATACCGCGGGCACCGTGAGCGCCTCGCTGCTCATCGCCGTGGACGCCGCCGAGGCGCCGCCACGCCTCAACGAAATCCTCGCCGATAACGCCAGCGGCCTCACCGACGAAGATGACACCCGTCAGGATTGGATCGAAATTTATAACCCCAATCCTTTCACCCTGCCCATGGCAGGCGCGCATCTCAGCGACTCCCCCGCCACTCCGACCCTCTGGACATTTCCGCTCGGCACGGCCATTCCACCGCATGGATATCTCGTCGTTTTCGCCTCCGGTAAAAACAGGACGGAATCGAATTCGCCGCTCCACACCAACTTCTCCCTTCAAAAATCCGGCGAAGTCATTTCCTTGCTGGCCCCGGATACGCTCACTCTGTGGAGCCGGTTCCCTGCGAATTATCCGACCACCGCGACCTATCCCGCCCAAATGCGGGACACCAGCTACGGCCTCAACAAAGCAGGCGCCGAACGGTTCTTCCAACCGCCGACGCCCGGCGCTGCCAATGCTGTGGATGGATTCACCACGGTGGTGGCCGGTACTTCGTTCCTGCCAGAACGAGGGTTTTACTCCACCCCGCAGAGCGTCACCCTCACCAACACGACGCCTGGAGCGACCATTCGATACACTACAAACGGCACCCGCCCCACCCCCTCCACCGGCACCGTGTATGCCGGCCCCATCAGCGTCACTACCACCACCGTCCTCCGCGCCGCTGCCTTCCTCGAGGGCGCGGCCACACCCAGCATCGAGACTCACACTTACATTTTTCCCGCTACCGTTCAGTTGCAATCGACGATGCGGACCAACGTCACCAATAATGCCGTCATGGGGCCACAAATCCCCGCGGCCCTGATAGATCTGCCGTCGATCTCGCTCGCCCTGCCCAGCGCAGCGTCGGTCAATCAGGACACCGAGGTCGAAACCACCATGGAATGGATGAACCCGACCGCTCCCGCACAGCACACAATGGCTGCAGCCGGAATCACTCACTTCGGCGGGGCCTACACCGACTTTAATAAAAAGAGCTTTCGTCTCACTTTCCGCGCCGAATACGGCGACAGCCGCCTGAGTGCCCCGCTCTTTGACGGGCATGATCACGGCCAGCGCCCGGAAAGCAGTTTCGACAGCCTAGAATTGCGCAACGGCAGCCATGACATGGCCATGCGCGGGTTCTATATGAGCAACCTGTTCACGGACCAAGTCCTGACCGAAATGGGGCACCTCGCCCCCCACGGCCGCATGGTTCACCTCTACCTCAATGGCACCTATTGGGGGATGTATCACCTCCGGGAACGCTGGAATGCCGCCATGCATGCCGATTACCTCGGCGGCACCAAAGACGATTACGAAGCGATCAATGGCAACCTCAACGTAGGCGGCTGGGCTGATCCGGCCACCCCCTTCGACGGCGACGGACGGGCCTGGGAATACCTCAAAACCTTGCGCAATAATTATGCTGCACTGCGCAGCCGCGTGGATGTTACCAACCTCACAGACTTCATGATTGCCTTCATGTTCGGAAACTCAGAGGATGAATGGCGCAGCGTCAGCCCGAACTTCACCGTCGGTCCCGGCAGCGGCGCGCGCTTCATCATCAACGACGCCGATGGCTGGCTCTCAGTGACTTCGAATAATACCATCGGCGCTTGGGACGGCAGCGACAACAACACGGCCCGGTCCGCCAGTTACAACAGCAACACCAACACTTTTAATCCGGGCCGCAGTATGGGCGACGGTCCCGCCTCGCTCTTTTCCGCACTCTACCTCGCCGGCGGACCGGAATACCGGATCCTGCTGGCCGACCGCATCCACACTCACCTCTTCGGAAATGGCGCGCTCACACCCGCTAAAAATGACGCGCGCCTCCGCGCCCTGTGCTCACCCATCGAACGCGCCTTCATCCCAGAATCCGCCCGCTGGAGCTACGACGCCAGTCAAAACCGCAGCTGGGCCAGTTGGAAATCAGCGCGGGACGTCTGCCTCAACCAATGGATCCCCAATCGCACCAGAATCGTACTCGGACAATTTCGCTCCGCCGGGCTTTACCCGACTTTGTCAGCCCCGGTCTTTAGCCAAAACGGTGGTCTGATAGCAGCCGGCCACGTCCTGACCCTCAGCATTCCATCCGCGCCCGCTGGCGCCACCATCCGGTACACGCTAGACGGCACGGACCCGCGACTGGCCGGGGGCGCCATCGCTCCCACCGCTCAATTGTACAGCGACAGTCTCCCGCTGACGACGAACACCCTTGTGCGCGCCCGCAGCCTGAACGGCACCGCTTGGAGTGCCCTGCAAGAAGCATTTTTTCAGCTCGATACCTCCCTTCCCGTCCCCGTCGGCTCGATCGTGCCATCAGAAATTCATTTTCACCCGGCGGGTGACGGTGATGCCGAATTCATCGAACTGGCCAACGTCTCGACGAGTGCCGTCAACTTGCGTGGCTGCCGGTTCACCAGCGGGGTGGACTTCACCTTCAGCGACTATCGCGACACCGTGCTGGCCCCTGGTCAGCGTTTGGTGCTGGTCGACAGCGAATTTGCCCATCGGCAGCGGTACGGCTGGGACCGCCCACTGGCCGGCATCTACGCCGGCAATCTGAACAACCTCGGGGAAATACTCACCCTCACCTGCGGCGCCGACGTCGTGTTCACTGTACCCTTCGAGGATAACTGGCAGCTCAGCACCGACGGTGGCGGAGCGAGCCTCACGCTTATCCATCCCGGCCCCGGCCTAAACCTTGCCGACCCGGCAAACTGGCGACCATCCGCCACCATCGACGGCACGCCAGGCGCCGCTGACGCGGGTCCGGCCTTCGCCGGCAATCCGAACGCCGATATCGACAACGACGGAGTCACCGCCTTCGCGGAATACGCGCTTGGTTCCTCCGATTCCCTCCCCGACGACTCCGGCGGCGCCAAAATCATCACCCAACCCGACGCCACCGTTCTCTTTAGTTTTGTCCGCGCTGCCGCCGCCGACGACGCCATCGTCACCCCCGAGGTCAGTACCAACTTAAGCTCATGGCACTCAGACGAAAGCTGGCTGATTCCGCACTCGCAGGAACGCCTCTCAGACGGCCGCCTACTGACCCGCTACACCCCAGGCCCCACCCTGCTCGGCTCAGGACCACACGTCTTCTTCCACCTCAAAATCACCGCCCGGCCGTGATTCCTGAATCAAAGGCTTCCCTCATCCACACGGGCGCCCTGCCCCATCAGCATCACTCGCTTATTCGCTGCTCCCCTCCAACGCGCCCCCCGTCCAGAAGCCGGAAAAGTGGTATTTGCACTATTGTTTAATACCATACCGGCCCACCGTGGTCATCATGAAACCCATCGCACTTTTAACCCACTACCAACCCATGAAAAACCTCTGTTTACTATCGCTCGTTTTGATGACCGGCAGCCTACAGGCGGGAACGGATGCCCCGACGGCTGCCGCCCCATCAACTCCACCTCTGACAGTCGCCCCTGATGACGATGTCTGGTCCTTCCGCGCCTCTCCCTATGCGTGGGTGACAGCCATTGAAGGCGATACCGGCCTCGGCGGCTTGACTGCGCCAGTTGATATCAGCATGGGCGATACGCTAGACAATCTCGATTTCGCCTACATGGGGATTTTCGAAGCCAGCCGTGGCCCGTGGACATTAGGACTGGACGTCGTCTACGGCCAGACCAGCAATGATTTTGAGGCGGGCGGGCGGCTGGTGGATAGTTTCAGCTTTGAGCAGAAACAGTGGCTGCTAACGCCCTTTGTCGCTTATCGCGCGGTCCAGACCGAACGCTATCACATGGATGTTTTTGCCGGCGCGCGAATCTCAGTCCTTCAGTCCGACCTCACCGCAAACCTGTCAGCGGGCGGATCGGTGTCGACCAGTGCGGACACCGACTGGGTCGACCCCATCATCGGCATTCGCGGTCAAGGTGACCTGAGTGAGAATCTCTTTTTCCGCTATAATGGCGACATCGGTGGATTCGGGGCCAGTTCCGATCTGGTATGGCAGGCGTTTGCGGGACTCGGCTACCGCCTCCATTCGAACTTCAGTCTGGTCGCGGGCTATCGCGGAATGGGGGTCGATTACGACAACGGCCGCTTCATGCTCGACACCGTGACCCACGGACCGGTCATCGGTCTGGATGTTCGGTTTTAAGCTAACCTCGAGCATTTGGCTCTTTCACAGCGGCGGCCGCGGCGGGCCGCCAGGGGGCGGCCCCGAGCGCGCGGCGCCCTCTCCAGCGGGGACGCCGGATCTAAAGTCTGAAAAGCCAGTGATGGCTCACTGGCAAGCGTCAGCCAATCGCCAGCCAATCGCCAGCCAATCGTCAGCCAATCGTCAGCCAATCGAACCTGTAAACGACCTAAAAAGTGTGGGACGACCAACCGGTGCTGTCCCTCCTGCCGCAGCTTGATTTCATAGATGACGACTCATGCGCGCCAGCAGAACTTCAGCGGCAGGACGAATGATGCTCGCTGATCGTTTTACCTCGAGCGCGCCACCAGTGAATCCGCTATACTTCACCATCCCCTTATCATGAAAATCAGACCACTCGTCCTGCTGACATGGGCCAGCCTTTGGGCGCCAGGAACCGCTCTCCACGCTCAGGCCGTCCCCGCAACACCCCCGGCGCGCCCTGGTTTTGGCACGGCGGAGCGACGCGCCCCGGAACGGTCGGCCTCGACGGCTTCAGCGATCGACCACGAGCTACCTCCGGTCTTGCGTGCGACGGATCTACTGGGGCCTGACTTGGTCCGCGGCCCGTCGCACCGGGTGCGAGAGGCTGTGCCAACGGATGGATACATGGCCCATTTCACTATCGACTCGGACTTTGGTACGTTTCAGTGTGTCGGCGTGCAGCAGGCGCGCCAGCGCATTGGCGAAGTCCGGGCCATCGCCCAGCTCGTCACTGAGAGCAAAAGTGACCTGTTTGCGGAAGCCGCGAGGAAATCCGTAGAACAACCAGTGGAGGCGGTCAAAAACATCGTGAAGGACCCGGTCGGCAGCCTCACGCAAGCCCCAAAGTCAGTGGGACACTTTTTCAAGCGGCTGGGCTCAACGATCAAGGCGGGGGCCGACGAGGTCGCCGCGCGCGCCAACGACCAACGTGCGCCAACTGACAGCGACGGAGCCACCCCGCGCGCCAGCACAGGTGAAAGCCTCGGCGCAGCCGCCCGGGGAGCCATCGGTTTTGACAAGGCCAAACTCAAATGCGCACAAGGGCTCGGCGTCGATCCTTACTCAGACAATCCCGTACTTCAGGAGAATCTGGACAAAGTCTCATGGGCCTATTTTGCCGGAGGCCTGCCCTTGCGTCTGGGAGCGGTGGCGGTTTCAGGAGGCGCCTCGCTGGCTCTGACCTCAACCACGATGGTCGGACTGCCTGATGAAGTATATTCCCTGACCCCAAGCGAGCTGGCCATGCGCAACCGGGATTCCCTCACAGCCCTCGGCGTGAGCGACAACGTGAAAGTCGATTTCATGGGGAACATCATGCTGACGCCCACCCTGAAGCGGTCGATTCTTCAATCGCTAGAAAAACTCGCGCCCGCCCAAGGACGCGGAGAGATAGCCACCCTGGCCTCGACGTGCGAGTCGTACGAGCAGGCGCAGTTTCTTGACCGGTCGCTTCGATTGTTGTCTGACCGTCAGTTTACCGGGCAGGCGCGCTATGCCCGCCTCGTCACGCTGGGCCGAGTGCCGGCAGGGGTAGAGGAAGGCGGCAGCCTCGAGGTAGCCGCGGTGGTTGATCAGTTGTCGTGGACCGACGAAGTCGCTGACTTTGCCCAACGAGACGATTTGCGCGCGGGTCGACCCACCATGATCCTGACTGGAAACGCCACCGAAACAGCCATCGCCGGCTTCAAACAAGCCGGATGGAAATTAGCGCGTCCGTGAGACCGGCCCTCGGCTCTCAACGTTCTGACAGCACCACGTCGCTGAAAGCACTGCGTCGCGTCCGCGGCCCGAGAGTTTTGCGATCAAAGCAGTCTCACCATCCCACGTCCGAACCGTTGTGTCTCCCGCGATTTGACCCGACCGTCGCAGCAGGCATGATAATGGATGTCCACTCGTCATTTGTGCTGCAATTGCTGGCCGGCTTGCTGCTTCTCGGCGTCGTCAACTACCTCAGCTTCCGGCATTTTCGCCGCTGGGACCTGACTCGCGATCAACAATTCACCCTGACCCCGCAAACTCAGGGATTCCTCAAATCCCTGCGT
>CAJBME010000042.1 GCA_903954065.1 uncultured bacterium | reverse complement strand
CCCTGGCTAACATGTCGGCTAAAGCGGTGCGCTTCGTGGCATCGATTGCCCCATTACCCTCAAGAACACGCAAAACACCCTTGGCAGCAGCAGACAGAATAGCCCACAAGCCTAGCTGGGCAAGTTGGTCCCGGAGGGCGCGCGCCTTTTTGAGTTCATTCTCAAAGAACTGCATCCCAGGCCGCCAGACCACCAGCTCCAAAGGTTGTATGGTAACGGTGTGGAGCTTCGAGGTTGTAAGGATAGGAGCCGGCAGCAGAAGGCCATCCGCCGGGATACCGCCAGATGCGCCCCAGGGAACACGCCGTGAGTTGGGATCGATGCCGGGGAGGCACTCGCGACGAATGAGGCTGCGTTCCTCGGATGGAGTGACGGAAGCTAACGTGGCTTGGTCAATGAGAGCATGAAGATCTGCAGCACTCGTGATGGTCACAGACCCGCCCCCCACAGAAAATCCCGGACTGGCATAACTTGATGCGGCTCGGGTCGGCACAGGGATCGCCGAATCAGGCGACGATAAGGCGAACCGAGGGCGAAGCGGGGACAGCGGAGTCGGTTCTCGAACAACTCCGGAGAGAACAGCAGGAGGTGCAGAGCGGGAGACATGTTTTGCGGCAACGGCGGATTGCGCGGCGGCGAGCTGGTGGGTGGAATCGTCCAGCAACTTGGCAAGCCGATCGCAGTGCACCTGAAGGCGCTCCAGCTCCAGACCATTCTGCACACGCTGGATCCGCTCGCGAGCATGAAGGTCGGCAGCTTCGTCAAGCGCGTGCTGAGTTTGGCGCAATTCATCGCGCAGAGCGGCGCAGTCATGGCATATGTAGCCAGTGTCGACCCTGACAGCCTCGAGTTCGCGTGTAAGATCTTCGATACGGCCTTGTTGCCATTCGATGCGGCCTTGAAGCTTTGTATTCAGACCGCGCGTTTCAGCGAGCTCAGCGATTAAACCGGCGATCTCAGCTGTCGTGATTTCGGCGTCGTCCTCGTACGGTTCAGGAACGTGGGCGTGTGAACCTTGGTCATCTGCTACGTCTGCAGGACACGAGGGACGACTCATCGTGGAGGGCACCAGCTCCCTCCGCGGGGATACTCCAGCAACCCGCGCGAACGAGTGCATCATGGAGGCCGTGCCGGGTTCTTTGGACCTCAGCACCCGACGGCGTGTCAGGGACTATACGTATGGTTGGTGTGCCGTCTGTCCAGGCCGAAAGCGAGCGGGCCAGGCTCGCAGTCGAATTTAGCCTCGCTGGAGTACCGAGGGGCTCGAAGAAGGGGTCGATAGTGTGTGGGTCCACCATGGCAGAGTTGGACGTATGGTCAAGAGGAGGAGGAGCATCGGAGAAAAGGGTCGAGGACGGTGCAGCAGCAGGTACGTGTTCGGATGAAGACATCCCGTCGCCCGCGTAAACGTCTTCGTCTTCGTCTACCACCTTGGGGAGCCCTTGGGGATGGAACCGGCCGCTGGGTTGGTAAAGCTAGCGGCTCGGCGGCCCGCCCGTGAGTGTATGTTGGGTGACCGGCCCTCACTGCCTACGCGGTATTCGCACCGCGTCCCTTGTTGCCTGCCCCGCCTTACTTCGCGGCGTGCTTACACGATTCCCGGCATTGCACGACAGTGGGCGTGGCATCAAGCAGCT
>CAJBME010000041.1 GCA_903954065.1 uncultured bacterium | reverse complement strand
CGCTTCCACGCAGCCGGTCACCTGCTAAAAAGACGTTCGGCGCCGCGACCGGGGTCAGCGACCCACGGCTACAGTAGACCCCGATACGAAACAACGACGCAAGCGGCCAAGCCGCCACTGTGGCCGGGTACGCTGGCCCCGGTTTCCGCAACTGGCCTTCGGGCCACATCCCTCAAAACAATGGCTCCGAATCCGCTTCCACGCAGCCGGTCACCTGCTAAAAAGACGTTCGGCGCCGCGACCGGGGTCAGCGACCCACGGCTACAAGAGAGCAGTCCAACCACGGTTTCTTTTCCCGACTTCTGCTCTACACTTGAACAGTCATGTCGCGACGCGCCCTCAAAAACGTTTTTATTACTGCCATCACGGTTGTGCTGGCGGCTGCGGCCGTCTGGCTGCGCGAAGAGGAGCACCGCATCCATGGCGCTTTTCCTCATCCCGCGCAGTCCGACTTCCCCGACGCCCCCAACGCCTCCGCCCCCCCCAACGCCCCCGGCTCCCCGATACCATCAGCCACCTGGGTGGAACTGACTCAGCCGTCACTGGTGCGGAATCCAGCCAATGATGGCGATAGCTTTCTCATTCAACACACCGGCGGACAGCACCTACTGCGGTTGTATGGTGTCGATTGCCCGGAAAAAAAGAGCCATGCCTTGAACCGCACTCGTCTCGCCGATCAAGGAGCGGCCTTTGGCGGCTTGACCGAAGCCGAAACCGTCCGGCTGGGGCTCCGGGCCCGGCAGTTCACGCTGAACCTGCTCGAGGAACGACCGTTCCGCGTGCATACCGTCTGGGAGCAAGTCTTTGATGATCGGCGCCACTACGCTCATCTGGCCATCCGCCAACCCGATGGTAGCGAACGCTGGCTGTCCGAATTACTCGTGGAAGCCGGCTTGGCCCGCCTCCACACCAAAGGCGCCCCCCTCCCCGATGGCACTCTCCGTGCCGATTTCACCCGCCACCTGCAAGCCGTGGAAAAATCCGCCCGTCTCAGCGGACGCGGAGGATGGGACCAGCAGGCCGCCCGCCAGCGCTCTGACGACTGAACTGCGAACTGGCAACGGGTCTTGCACACCCGCCCGGCCGCTGGTATGTCACAGCTCCGCTTTCTTTACCTCGTATGATTCAAGTCGAACACCTGACCAAACGCTATCCCGGCCGCACCGCCGTGGATGATGTCTCGTTTTCGGTCGGCCGGGGGGAAGTCGTCGGGTTCCTCGGACCCAATGGCGCAGGCAAAAGCACCACTATGCGCATCCTGACCAGCTACCTGCCCGCCACCGCCGGCCGGGTCACTGTGGCCGGTCACGACGTCTTCGCCGACTCCCTCAAAGCGCGACGCGAAATCGGCTACATGCCGGAAAATGTCCCGCTGTACGATGACTTTCGCGTCAAGGAATACCTCCACTTTCGCGCTCGCCTCAAAGGACTGCGCGGCCGCGACTGCCGCCAACGCGTCGGTGAAGTCATGGACCTGTGCGGCCTGACCGACATGCGGAAAAAAATGATCGGCACCCTATCCAAAGGATACCGCCAACGCGTCGGACTGGCCGACGCCCTCGTCCACCGCCCACAACTCCTCATCCTCGACGAACCTACCAACGGCCTCGACCCGAATCAAATCCGCCAAGTTCGTGAACTCATCCGCCACCTCGGCGAAAAACATACCATCCTGCTCAGCACTCACATCCTCACCGAGGTCGAGGCCACCTGCGGCCGCGTGATCATCATTGATCATGGCAAAATCAAGGCGTCCGATACGCCCGAAGTCCTGCAACAACGTCTTCGCACCGCCGGAGCCATCGAGTTCGAGGCCCGAGCCCCCGTCGATGACGTCGCCGCGGCCGTGCGCGCCCTCCCCCAGGTCCGCCGCGTCCTGAGCGACCCCATGGAAGAAGGATGGCATCGTTTTATTGTGCGAGTCGACACCGGTTCCGACCCACGCGAAGAAATCGCCGCCCTGATTGCCGCCCACGGCTGGCCCCTGCGCGAATTCATCCGAAAACAAGCGTCGCTCGAAGACGTCTTCGTGGAACTGACTCAGAACCAATGAGTAACGCCCCCATTGCCCACACCTCACCGGCATCCCGTTTTCCCCTTTTGCCCCATTTGCCCCCAGCCTGATGCGCATTTTTCTCATATTGTTAGGCAAGGAATTGCGCCAGTTCTTCCTCTCGCCGCTGGCCTACGTCGTCATCCTGCTCTTCATGCTGATCAACGGCGTGAGTTTTTATGCGAGCATTTCCGCGCTCACTCGCTCGACGAGCGGCGCGAATCTGGTCACATGGATGTTTCGCACTCCGTGGTTCTATTTGAGCTATTTTGCCGTCTTCCCGCTGATTACGATGCGCTTGCTCGCGGAGGAGCAAAAACTTGGCACTCTAGAGACCATGATGACGGCGCCTGTCCGCGCCGCCCAGCTCATTCTCTCGAAGTATGTCGCCTCCGTCATCTTTTACATCGTCCTTTGGCTGCCCAGTCTGGCCAATTTGTATCTTTTCCAATACGTCACCGACGGAGCGGCCGACGTGCCGCGCGGCCCGCTCATTGGGAGCTACAGCATGGTGCTGCTCATGGGGTTGCTCTATCTCGCAATGGGATTGTTCGCGTCCTCGCTGACCCGCAATCAGATCATTGCGGCCATCCTCTCGCTGACTCTCATTCTCCTTCATTACCTCGTCGGATTTGTTGCCGTGTACCTCTCGTCCGCCCGCATGCTCGACCTCTCGGAAATCCTCACTTATATCGCCTCGGTCGAACACATGGCCCTCTTTACCAGCGGACTGGTCGATACGCGCCCGATCGTCTACTACGTGACCTTGGCCGCATTTTTTCTCTTTTTGACCCATCAGGTGATTGAGTTTCGCCGGTGGAAAACATAAATGGTCCATGTCTGAAGCCACTGTCACCCCACGGCCGATTCGCCGCACCAGTATTGCCACCAACGTCGTGCTGCAATTGCTGGCCGGCTTGCTGCTTCTCGGCGTCGTCAACTACCTCAGCTTCCGGCATTTTCGCCGCTGGGACCTGACTCGCGATCAACAATTCACCCTGACCCCGCAAACTCAGGGATTCCTCAAATCCCTGCGT
>CAJBME010000040.1 GCA_903954065.1 uncultured bacterium | reverse complement strand
TTCAAGGCACCAGTTTGGGCTTTTTGATCCAATCCAGAACGCCAAGCCACACCCGGATGGGGACTGTTGGACGGAAGTGGAGGGGCGGTGACCATCGCTAGAGCAACACGTAGCCGATCCTCGCACGAATGGGAAGCAGGGATTTGCTTGGCGGAATATTCGACTTCCCTGCACGACGGTGTCCATGTCGTCGTTTCCAGGGTGCTGGTGGCAGTAAATAATTCGTCTGTCACCTTGTCATGATGTAAATCCGTGTACCCTGACCCGCATCTGACCCGAATGGCGCTAACTTAACGGGCTTTTGGGATTTCTGAGAGCGGCTTGCGCCTGCGGACACCTGGGACGGTTTCGAGGATTAGAGTCTGGGTGATTTCCCGCATTTCGCGAACGGTTTCCTCCAGGCGTTTGTGATTGTCGATCGCTTCGGACATCTGTGCGGCTTGCTCTTCGGACAGGGCGACACAGGCAGTCTTGCCTTTGATCTTGAAGGTCCATCGCCAGGAGCTGGGTGCTTGGTAAGCAACGCTTCCCTGACTGATCGGTCCAATGCTGGCGAGTTGCTTTTGCAAGGTGGCGTGGCGGCGCAGAAGGCGGGATTTCATGACGCCGGATGATACCGGATTTCTTCTCTTTTGAAAAGATTATACTTGTCCTTTTTATAGGTATTAATACCTATTGCGCATGCAGCACAGTACACCGTTCTTCCAAGGATTCTCCTCAATTCTTTTTGGCCGTCCCGCTCTCTCCGGGCTTCAGGAAAAACTCCGGGAAGTCGCCGCTCTCAACACCCTATCAGACTTCTTCGCGACTTTCGGCTTCCTCGTCCCCGATACACTTTTGCGTCGCCGTTCATCTGGATCCAACAGCCGCCAACGCCGCTTCACACTGCATGTGACGTTCTGGGCCTTCCTCGCCCAAACTCTCGCCCCGGAAACTTCCTGCCGCGACATCGTCCGCAAGGTGCAGGCTTGGTGGCTGCTGCGTGCGCCGAAATCCAGCGCCGGATCCTCCTCCACGGCCGCCTATACCAAGGCACGCCAACGGCTTGAACCCGCAACCATCCGAGGCATTGGCGAGCACCTGGTTGAACGCCTTGAAGCACACGTGCAACCCTCGCAGCTATGGCGGGGACGGCAGGTGCGGGTAGTAGATGGAACCACCGTCTCGATGCCCGACACGCCTGAAAACCAAGAGAGTTATCCACAACCATCATCCCAAAAAGCCGGTTGTGGATTTCCTCAGATGCGAATCGTCGGCCTCTTCTCGCTGGCCAGCGGGGCGCTGATCGATTTCGCAAAAAGCAGCATCCACGTCCACGAAAGCATCCTTTTCGGCCAGCTTATGGCCCTCTTGAAAAAAGGCGAAATCCTCCTCGCAGACCGCGGCTTCTGCTCGTTTCACGCCTTCTGGAAGATGTCACAAATCGGCATTGATGCCCTGATGCGTCTCAACGGCGTGCGCAAAGTGGACTTTCGCAAAGGCAAAAAGCTCGGCCCTAACGACCGATTGATCACCTGGAAAAAGCCAGTCAAGTGCCCCAAGGGATGCACGCAGGAAGAATTCGACGCGCTACCCACCACGATGAT
>CAJBME010000039.1 GCA_903954065.1 uncultured bacterium | reverse complement strand
TGATCAAGGCCAAGGCGGAGATCCAGCAGGCGGAGCAGCGGATGAAGGAGGCGGAGGCGCGGGCGCAGATTGCCGCGATGCAGGCGGGCATGGAGCGTCAGGAGATTGAGTTGACGGCTAACAACTATGCCAATTCCAAAGCGCAGCGGCTGGAGAATCCGCATCAGGGCGATACTTTGGTGATTAGTGACCGTCGCATTGCTCTGAACGGCCCGATTTCTTTTGAAACGTCGGACTACATTTCCTCGCGGCTTAACTATTTTAACAACAAGGACGCGGCGCTCCCGATTTTCATTGTCATTGACAATTCCCCCGGGGGATCGGTCATGGCGGGCTACAATATTTTGAAGAGCATGGAGTCGAGCCAAGCTCCGGTCTATGTTGTCGTTAAGTCGTTTGCGGCGAGCATGGCGGCTTGCATTGCCACCTGTGCGGACCGGTCGTTTGCGTATCCGAATGCGGTGATCCTTCATCATCAAATTTCCAGTGGGTCGTTTGGAAACCTGACTATTCAGCGGGAGAATCTGCAGGAGATTGAGGAGTGGTGGCGCCGGCTGGCCGAGCCTGTGGCTCTCAAGATGGGCCTGACGACTGAGGAGTTTATCAAGCGCATGTATGATCAGGTGAGCAGTGGTGATTGGTCTGAATTCGGGGACAAAGCGGTCCAGCTGAAGTGGGTGGACCACGTCGTTAAGGAGATCCGGGAGACGGCCTTGGTGAAGAATCCGGATGCCAACCGGCCGGGGCCGGCGCTCCCGGTTGGTCCGATGCCCGTTCCGCGGCCGCAAACGGGGCTTGAGTCGTCGATTTCGAGTCAATCACCTTTTCCGGAGGCGATCGACGAGAAGGGGCAGCCCTTTACGAGACTTCCGCGACTGGCGCCCAAAGATTTCTATTATTTGTACAACCCGGACGGTTATTTCCGGATGCAGTAGGAGAGTAGGCGGTGGGGGAGGGCCGGCGGCGGTGAGCCGGTGACTGGCGGTGGCTTGGGTTTTCACCCGAAGCGACCGCTGATGTAGGCTTCCGTTTTGGCTTTAACCGGGGTGTTGAAGATGGTGGAGGTCAGTCCCTCCTCGATGAGTTCGCCGAGATAGAAAAAGGCGGTGCGGTCGCTGCAGCGGGTGGCTTGCTGCATGTTGTGAGTCACGATGACGATGGTGAAGTCGGCCTTGAGTTCGGTGATCAATTCCTCGATTTTGAGGGTGGCGACCGGATCCAGGGCGGAGCAGGGTTCGTCCATCAGCAGGATTTCGGGTCGAACGGCGATGGCGCGGGCGATGCACAGTCGTTGTTGCTGGCCGCCGGAGAGGCTGAAGCCGCTGTGATGGAGCCGGTCCTTGCATTCGTCCCAGAGGGCGGCGGCGCGCAGACTGTGCTCCACGGTTTCATCGAGCACGGCTTTGCGGGATTCCCCGGCGATGCGCAGGCCATAAGCGACGTTCTCGTAAATCGACTTGGGGAAGGGGTTGGACTTTTGAAAGACCATGCCGACGCGGCGGCGGAGATCGATGACATCGAGGTCTCGGTGGTAGATGTTGGTCCCGCCGATGCGGATTTCCCCGCGGGTGACCTGGGCCCCGGGGATGACGTCATTCATGCGGTTCAGGCAGCGCAGCAGGGTGCTTTTTCCGCAACCGGATGGACCGATGAGAGCGGTCACTTGGCGTGCGGGCACGAGGAGATTGATGTCGAGCAGGGCGGGTTTCGTCCCGTAGGCGAAATCGAGATGATCCACTTCCACGGCAATGGTGGCGGGCGGCATGGCAGCGGCGGCGGCGGCGGGCGCCGGGCGGGTGGGATCAGCTGAACAATCCACTGATGTAAGCCTCCGTTTGTGGGTTTCCGGGGTGGGAGAAGAGTTTGGCGGTGCGGTCATACTCGATGAGTTTTCCCAGGTAGAAGAAGGCGGTATAATCCGAGACGCGGGTGGCCTGATGCATGTTGTGCGTGACGATGACGATGGTGAATTCCTTCTTCAGGTCGTGCATGAGTTCCTCGATTTTGAGGGTAGCGACGGGATCGAGGGCTGCGCAGGGTTCGTCCATGAGGAGGATCTGCGGGCGGTTGGCGATGGCGCGGGCGATGCACAGTCGTTGCTGCTGACCTCCGGACAGGCCGTAGGCGCTTTCACCGAGGCGATCCTTCACTTCATCCCACAAGGCGGCGCTGCGCAGGCTTCGTTCGACGACTTCATCGAGTTCAGCCCGGCCGTTGCGGCCGGCGACGCGGAGTGGAAAGACCACGTTTTCGTAGATGGATTTGGGGAAGGGGTTATACTTTTGGAAGACCATGCCGACGCGTTTCCGGAGGGAGATGACCTCGACGGACGGGTCATAGAGGCTGGTTCCATCGAGCAGGATATCGCCATCGTGGCGGATGCCATCGATGAGGTCGTTCATGCGGTTGAGGTTTCGCAGGAGAGTTGTTTTACCGCAGCCGGAGGGGCCGATGAAGGCGGTGACTTGTTTTTCCGGGATTTGCAGGTTGATGGAATGGAGCACTTGTTTGGCTCCGTAATAGAACGAGAAGTCCCGGACTTCCACCATGGTGGCTGGGGGTGGCGCATCATCTGGCGCGGGGGTGGTCGTGGCGCTGATGGGGGCAGGCATCGGTGGTGGCATCGGTGAGTGGTCGGCGGAGGCGGTCGCTTAAAAAGTGCTGGCGGCGTACTTTCTCCGCAGATGATTGCGGATCAGAATGGCGGTCAGATTCATCAGCACGACGAGCCCGATGAGCAACAACGTAGTGGCAAAAACCATGGGTTTAGCGGCTTCGGAGTCCGGTGATTGAAATCCGAGGTCGTAGATGTGAAATCCCAGGTGCATGAACTTCCGTTCGGGATGGATGAACGGGAACAGGCCGTCGATGGGCAGGCTGGGCGCCAGCTTAACGACTCCGACCAGCATGAGGGGGGCCACTTCGCCGGCGCCGCGGGCCATGGCCAAGATGACGCCGGTGAGGACCCCGGGGGCGGCGCTGGGCAGGACCACGCGCTGAATCATCTGCCATTTGCTGGCCCCGCAGGCGAGAGCGGCCTCGCGCACGCCGCGTGGGACCGCCGACAGCGCTTCTTCCGTGGCCACGATGACGACGGGCAGGGTCATCAAGGCCAGCGTGAGCGAAGCCCAGAGAATGCCACCCGTGCCGAACGTTGGGGTTGGCAGCGAAGAAGCGAAGAACGTCTGGTCGACGCGGCTCCCGAGGACGTAGACAAAAAACCCAAGGCCGAACACGCCGAAGACGATGGATGGCACCCCGGCCAGGTTGTTGACGCAGATGCGCACGGTCCGCACGATGACTCCCTGACTGGCGTACTCGCGGAGGTAAATGGCGGCGATGACGCCGAGGGGGGTGACGAGCAGGCTCATGAGCACGGTCATGACGAAAGTTCCGAAGATGGCTGGAAAAATCCCGCCTTCAGTATTGGCCTCGCGGGGTTCCTCGCTGAAGAATTCCCAGAGGCGGTCGAAGAAGATGCCGATGCGTCCGGTCAGACCTAATTCGTTGGGGAAGTAGAATCGGACGATTTCACCGGCGGTGACGGATTTCTCATCACCGGTGGGTGATTTGTACTGGAGGGACGGGGTGGATAAAGTGGCTCGCAGGTCGCGGGCCCGGGCGGCGAGAGTTTCGTATTCCGCTTGGAGGGCGGCCTGCAAGGCTGGGAAGTCGGGCTGCGGGGTCGATTTCTGAGCTCTGGCGAGCGAAGTCATCTGGCGGTTGATGCGCCCGATGTCATGTTTTTCGATTTGGGTAATCTGGTGGCGGACGCTGGCGGCGGCTTGGACAGCGGCGGTCAGGCGGGTGCGGAAGGCGGGGTCGGTGGCGGGCAGGGGATCCGCGTCTGTGGAGACGAGAGCCAGAGGCCGTCCGAAGGCGTCGCCGTATTCTAAGCGTTCGATGGCTATGATATCGGCTGGCTGGTGGCGTGAGACGATGTCGAGTGACTGCAGCCAATGGAAGTTGAAGCCATAGATGTCTTTATTGCCGATGTGCAGCTGCACTTCTTCGCCGCCGCCGTCGCGGCGCCATTGGGTACGGACGACTTCGCCGGCCACGTTGGTTTTCCCTTGGATGGCGGAGGCGGCTCCCTCGCGGAGGGTGAACTCGGTGACGTGTTGAGGCCAGAAGACGACCAAGCCGCGCACGAGGATGAGGACGAGTAGTCCTACCACCATGGTGACGCCGAGGGTGAGCCCGAGGGCGGTCAGCCAGACTTGGGCCTCGCCGGGCGGGCTTTTACGAAGCGGGCGCAGGGGTGGGGTGGAGATCGGGGCGGGCATGCGGATCAAACGAGCTTGAATTTCTCGCGCAGGTGCTGGCGCAGTAGTTCAGCGATTGTGTTGAGGATGAAAGTCAGGCCGAACAGGACGAGGGCGCCGAGGAAAAGGGTGCGGTAGTGTGTAGAATCGACCGGGGCCTCGGGCAATTCCACCGCAATATTGGCGGCGAGCGTGCGCATGCCGTTGAATAAGTTCCATTCCATGATGGGGGTGTTACCGGTGGCCATGACCACGATCATGGTTTCGCCGACGGCCCGGCCGAGACCGACCATGAGGGCGGAAAAAATGCCGGCGCTGGCCACGGGCAGGACGACGGTGCTGACGGTTTGCCAGCGGCTAGCGCCGAGAGCGGCCGAGGCGGCTGTCAGCGATGGGGGGACGGCGGCGAGGGCATCCTCCGAGATAGTAAAAATGATCGGAATGACGGCAAAGCCCATCATGAAACCGACGACGAGAGAATTCCGTTGGTCGAAGCTGGTGCCGGTGGTTTTGGGCCACCACTGGCGGAAATCGCCATCGAAGACGGCGCGTTCGAGGGAGGGACCGAGGTTCCAGAATAGGGCGACGGTGCCGATGAGAATGGGCACGAACGCGAGCCATTCCAAGCCTGGGCGGAGGCGGCTGCGCACTCGGGCGGTTTGGCGGCTCCAGATCCAGCCGGTGAGCATGGCGGCGGCGGGGATACCGATCACGCAGAGCAGTACAGAGGGTACGCGATTTTCCAAGAGGGGAGCTAGCCAGAGGGCGGCGAGGAATCCCAGCACGACGGACGGCAGAGAGGCCATGATTTCCATGGCGGGTTTGACGATGCGTTTGATGTCAGCTGGCAGGAAGTGGGCGGTATAAACGGCGGCCAGTAAAGCGATTGGGACAGCGAAGAACATGGCCCAGAGTGTGCCTTTGAGCGTGCCGAAGATGAGTGGGACCAGCGAGAGTTTGGGCTCGAATTCGTCATTACCGCTGGTGCTTTGCCAAACGAAATCTGGGCGGGCTGCGCCTTCGTACCAGACGCGGTGGAAGAATGCGGGGACGCCAGCTTCTGGATGCGGGTCATGAATTTCGTAGAGGTGCAGAATCCCTTGATCATCGAGGAAGCCGGCGTGTTCGAATTTGCCATCGACGGCGACGGAGGTCGGTGTGAACGGCAGTTTTTCTTCCCAGCGGGTGACGGTGGTAGTGGCGTGGCGTAGGGTGACGGTGGCCTGGCTACCGGTCAGAAATGATTTGTTGCGTTGACTGGCCGCAAAGAGGGTGGCTCCTGCGGGCAGGACATCAAAGTCTTTGGTATAAACAAAGACCCGCTGATCGCTGCCGGGAGGAACATTGAGACTCCACAGCCGCATAGCCCCGGTGGGCGAGGTGAAAACGAGCGATACATCACCGAAGACGAAATCCATGGAGGCAATTTCCCCGCTGCCGCCGGCCGCTCCGTCCATGGGAGAAAATTCCTGCCGCAAGCTGAGGGTGTCATCCTCGCGGAAAAAGTATTCCACGGTGCGCGCGGTGGTGGCGACCACGACGGCATCTCCGGTCCGGGGTACGAGCAGGCGAGTCGGCCGTCCCTTCAGTTGTGAAGTGAGATCTATGCGGCCGATTTCCTCCACTTCGCCACTGCCCATGAGGGTGCGTTTTTGCTTCAGCAGCAGGGCGTGCAGCTCAATCCGGTCGGGGGTCGTTTGGGTGGCCGCGAACAATTGATCTTCACCTGAGCCGCCGAAGTCCACGTCGCTGATCGGTTGGCCCGGAGTGCCGAGAGGGTAGAACGATCCCATTTCAATGCTGCCGGTCACGGTGCGCTGGCCGGCAGCGTCGACGTCCGTTTCGTAAGAAACCGTGAAGGAGCCGACTTGGCCGTCGGATGTGCCGAGCACGATTTTCTGATCGCCGGGGTGGTAGCGCCAGGCGGTGACGGCGGCGCCAGCGGGCAAATCGACCGAGTGTTCGGTGGTGGGCGCGGCTCCGGTGCGGTCGATGAAGCGGACGGTGTTTTGTCCGTCGTAGGTGAATGGTAGCAACGACCATTCATCCAGTCCGAAGATTTTCGGGAGGGATTTTTTTTCGCTACTGGAGGAGAGGGGTACCGTGCTGACGGCCTCTACTTTTGCTGATTTGAACAGTGGAATGACCTCGAGCAGGATGAAGAGGCACATGCCAAAAACCGCGAGCACGATGGCGATGCCGCCAAAACGGATCACGAAAGTCATCAGTCGGTCGAACCGCAAGGTGCTTTTCGATACAAGAAAACGTTCTGGAACGGGGGCCGGCATGTCAGCAAGTGAGAGTCAGGGCGGTGGAAAAAAA
Source organism: uncultured bacterium (assembly GCA_903954065.1). Taxonomy (GTDB): domain Bacteria; phylum Verrucomicrobiota; class Verrucomicrobiia; order Verrucomicrobiales; family V1-33; genus CAJBME01. Next base: position 8,028 of record CAJBME010000039.1, on the reverse strand, counting down.
CTCCTTTTCAGCGGTCCCCACCTTGCAGGTATGGTGGGGTGGGGGTGGAGGAGTGGGTGGGAGGGCGCGGGTGCGACCGCCCCGTGTGGGTGGCGGTCGCGACCCTGAGGGTACGGATTATTTTTTGCCGGACAGGATGGCCTGATCTTCGGCGGCGACTTTGGCGGGGATCGGGAAGTAGCCGTCTTTGACGACGATTTCCTGACCTTCTTTGGAGGCGATGAACTTCAGGAACTCTGCGGTCAGCGTGTCCATGGCGGCGCCGGGTTTTTTGTTCACGTAGACGTAGAGGAAACGGGCCAGCGGGTAATCACCGCTGAGGCAGTTTTCGTAGGTAGCGGCGATTTGTTTGCCGTTTGGTTTGGCGGAGAGAGGCAGGGCGCGCACGCTGGACGTGACGTAGCCGATTCCCGAGTAACCGATACCGTACTGGTCGGCGGAAATTCCTTGAACGACGGCGCTGGAACCTGGTTGTTCTTTGACGGTGGATTTGAAGTCACCTTTTTTCAGGGCGACTTCTTTGAAGTAACCGTAGGTTCCGGACGCGCTGTTGCGGCCGTAGAGGGAGATCGCCTTACCGGCCCATGGGGCCAGTCCTACTTGATCCCAGCTGGCCACATCTTTGCCGCCGGCTTTGAAGGAGGAGGAGAAAATGCTGTCGACCTGCTGCATGGACAATCCCTTGATTGGGTTGTCTTTATGAACAAAAACGGCTAGGGCGTCAATCGACACTTTGACCGCTGTCGGCTGGTATCCGAATTTTTTCTCGAAGGCGTCGAGTTCTTCTTTTTTCATTTCGCGGCTCATGGGGCCGAGCTGGGCGGTGCCTTCAATCAAAGCTGGGGGGGCGGTGGCTGATCCTTTGCCTTCGATCTGAACGTTCACATTGGGATACGCTTTTTTGAAGCCCTCAGCCCAGAACGTCATCAGATTGTTCAGGGTGTCGGAGCCGATGGAGTTCAGATTGCCGGACACGCCGCTGACTTGTTTGTATGGTTTGATCGCTGGATCGACGGTTACCGGGGCGGCGCTGAGAGCGAGGCTCAGAGCGGCCAGTAGACCGCCGCTGGCCACGGTGCGCAAAAACGGAGTGAAGGTCATTGTGGTCATACGGGTGTTTGTTGTGGATGTTTTGGAATGCCCCAGCGGATGAGGAACGCGGTGGTTCGGATGGCCGTGTGGACAAGAGTACGTTTCCTCGGAGCTCGCGTGGCCCACAATTCGATTGCGGTGACGCTTTTGTCACAAAGCCTGCGCGGTGACTGTCAGGCGGCCATCTTGCGGGCGTGCGGCGGCAGTTTTTTGGGGCTGGAGCGGGTGAAAAATGGCAAAACTGTCACTGGGTGGCTTTTGACCCGGGGGTCCGGTTGCACGCATGTTGATTAGGGGTGACAACTTCGTCATAATCGGCATTTTTACGGGTGAGCCTGCTGGTGCCTTCGACGGAGTTTTTGCTCTCGATCTCACCGGACCCTTGTTTAGATCTGCGTTTTTTTCCAATTTTCACCACCGCCGCCGCGCCCACCCTATGCCACAGCACATTCTCCAAGCCTTTGAGGAAGCCCTGCGCTCGCTCAAACAGGACGTCATCAAAATGGCCAGTCTGGCCCAGCAAAACGTGACCGGTGCGGTGCACGGATTGCTGGAGCGGGACGATGATCAGTGCAACCGGGTCATCGCTGATGACAACGAGGTGGACCAGTTGGAAAAGTCCATTGATCAATCGGGTCTGGAAATCATCATGAAGTACAGTCCGGTGGCGACGGATTTACGGCGTGTTTTTGTGGCCATGAAAATCGGCCAGCAGTTGGAGCGGATTTCTGACGAGGCGGTGACGGTGGCTCGACGGGCGCGCAAGATCAACAGTCATGCGCCGGTTCCGGAGTCGCAATTCATTCAGTCCGTGTACGATTTGGCGGTGGCGATGTTGCGGGATGCGGTTGTTGCTTTTAATGTGAGCGACCTCAAGCTGGCGTTAGCGTTGGAGGAGCGGGACGATGAACTGGACCGCATTTATTCTGAGGCGATCCGCCGGATGATCCGGCGATCGGAGGAGGATGTGCAGCACATCGACGACTATGTGGATCTGATGTTTATCGTCCGGGCATTGGAGCGCGTTGGAGATCATGCGGTTAACATTGCCGAGGATATCGTGTATGCCGAAACGGCGCATGACATTCGTCACGGCGGGGAGCGGCCGGTGATTAGCTAAGCCGGAAGTGTCGATGCGGGCCTCGGCCCGCTGCTGATGTGGGCGGGAGGGCCGTTTTCCGGGGAGGAGCGATTCCTCGTTATGATCTCGTGACGGTGGCGTGGAGGTTCAGCAAGGCCCGGGCCACGGTTGTCCAGGCGGCTACTTCGGCGGCGGGGAGGTCAGATGGCAGCGGCTGCAGGCCAATTTGGAGGAACGCGGTGGTACCGGCGGGATCGGCGGCAAAATCGGCCCGGCTTTGGGCTAGCAGCGGCAGGAGGATGGCTTTTTCGGCGGCGGTGGCGGGACGTGCGACGGCTGTGATGAAAGCCCAGTCGAGGCGTGCGGCGTCGTCGATATCCGGCGAGTGGGTGGCGGTGGTGCTCAGGATGCGGGAGGCAAAGGCGCGGGCGGCTTCGATGAATGTCGGGTCATTGAGCAGGGTGAGGGCCTGCATCGGGGTGTTGGAACGGTCCCGGTGGGCGGTGCATTCATCACGACCGGGGGCGTCAAAGGCGAGCAGCATTGGATGGAGGTAAGTGCGCTGCCAGTGCATGTAGACGCCGCGGCGCCATTGGTTTTGGTCTTGATGGGCCTCGTATTCACGAGTGGGGAAGTTCAGATTCGCATAATACCCTGGGGGTTGATACGGCCGGGCGCTGAGGCCGCCGATTTGGTTGACCAGTAGTCCGGAAATGACGAGGGCGTTGTCGCGAATTAATTCGGCATCAAGGCGGAAGCGGCTTTGGCGGCCGAGCCATCGGTTATCTGGATCGGCTTCGTACGTCTGGCCGGCGGCCAATTGATCTGCCGTGAGGGTGCTTGTTTGGCGGTACGACTGGCTGGTCACGATCAAACGAACCACGTGTTTGATGTCCCATCCGGAATCCATGAAGGAGATGGCCAGCCAGTCAAGCAGTTCTGGATGGAGTGGCCATTCCCCTTGGGATCCAAATTCGTCGAGTGATTTGCTCAGGCCGGTGCCGAAGAATTGTTTCCAGAGGCGGTTGACGAAGACGCGGGCGGTCAGCGGGTTGTTGCGATCGACGAGCCAGTTGGCCAGATCCAGTCGGGATTCGCGCCGGGTGGGGGTGGTGTTGGTGGCTTCTGGGCGGAAGAGGACGGGCACGGCTGGTTCGACGATGGGGCCGCTATCATCCATCCAATTGCCTCGGGGCAGGATGCGGACGGGGCGTGGTTCGACGTGTTTGGAGATGAGGGTTTTGGTGCCGCGGGCGATGATGGCGTCGCGTTCGGCCTGTTGAGTGGTGACGGTGTGGCGCAGGCTGGCCAGGGTGGGGGCGTAGGTGCGGAAGGTGGCGACTAATTTCTCGGACGGGGTGGCTGGGAGCGGGGTGATGGCGGCCATGGTGTGGGCGGCGGTCACGCCGGCGGCGGCGGCCACGAGTGGGATGCCGTCGGTCACGGTGTGCATCCAGGCGTCCAGTTCGGTGGCTAGCGCGGGCGGTTGGGCGTTGGCCAGGGCCGCTTCAGCGGCGGGAATGAGGGAGTTGGTGAGTGCGGCCAGGCGGTCTTGATCTTCGGCGCGCGGCACCATCATTTCGGGCGGGCGGTGGCCGTTTCCTCCGTAGACGCCGACTTCTTCCAGATCGGAAAAATACGCGCCCATGGCATAGAAGTCTTTGGCCAGCAACGGGTCAAACTTGTGGTCGTGGCACTGGGCGCAGGCGAGGGTGGCGGCCATCCACGTGGTGCTGGTGGTACGGACACGATCGGTCATGTATTTGACCAAGTATTCTTTCGGCTGGGAGCCGCCTTCTTCCGAGGTGCTATTTAAGCGGTTGTAGCCGCTGGCCACCAGAAGTTCGGTGCGGCGTGCTCCTTCGGGAAGGCCTTCGGCAAGAATGTCTCCGGCGAGCTGTTCGCGAGTGAAGTCGTCGAATCGCTTGTTGGCATTAAAGGCGGCAATGACGTAATCCCGGTAGGGCGTGACGGACATGTTCTGGTCACCGTGATAGCCGACCGTGTCCGCATACCGCACAAGATCCAGCCACTGGATGGCCATCCGCTCGCCAAAATGGGGGGAGGCAAGCAGGGAGTCAACGCAGGCCTGCAGCGCTCCGGCAGGGTCCGCCTGCCACGCCTTCTGGAAAGCCGCCACCTCAGCCGCGCTGGGCGGCAGTCCGGTCAGATCGAGGTGCAGGCGGCGCAGCAACACTTCGGGCGGGGCCGCCGGAGCCGGCGACCATGATTTTTTCTCTAGTCCCTGCTGGGCGAAAGCATCGATCGGGTGAGCGTCGCGAAGGGGCGATTGGCTGAAATCAGTCTTTTTGGGAGCTGCATAACTCCAATGCGCCTCGTAGGCGGCTCCCTGCTCGATCCAGCGGGTCAGGATGGCCCGGTCTTGTTCGGAAATCGATTTATGGAGGTCTGGGGGAGGCATGACCTCGTCGGGGTCGGTGGAGACGAGACGGTGGACGAGTTCACTGGTTGAGGGGGAACCGGGAACGACGGCGCGGGTGCCATCTAGATCGGCGAGCGCCCCATCGCGGGTATCGAGCCGTCGGCCGGCTTTGCGGGTGTTTTTGTCCGGTCCATGGCACGCGAAGCAATTTTCCGACAAAATCGGCCGCACATGGCGGTTGAATTCGATTTTTTCCGGCAATGTCGGTTCCATGCCATGTAGGGCGGCGGCGGGGCCCAGCAGGGAAAGCAAGCGGACGAAGGAGACGGCGGTGGTGCGCATTGTTGTGAGTAAATCCTGATCTGGGCGGTCCGACAATGAAAGAATCATGATGGATTACCTGTTTTGGAGCCGGGGTCGGCCCGACTTTCGGGGGTGGCGACCGATTAGCCGACGGCCCAATGCCTTCCGGCCCACAGGCCTAGTATGACGGCGGTGATGCCGGCTCCTACGCTGACTAGCGCATTGGCCACGGCCAAAAGGCCGGCTCCCGAGGTCAGTAGCCGTGCGGTGTCATAACCAAAAGTTGAAAAGGTGGTAAATCCGCCCAGCAGCCCGGTCAGCAAAAAGAGCCGGCGTTCGGGCGAGAGCGCTTCGGCGCCGCCGGCGGCGCCGACAATGCTGCCGAAAAGAAAACACCCCAGCACATTGACCAGCAGAATGCCGAGAGGAAACCGGCCGGTGAGGGCGGGCCATAGCCATTGTATGGCCAAATCTAAGCCATATCGCCCCACCGCCCCCAAGCCGCCGCCCAGGGCAATCAAGACCAGTCTGCCCAGAGTGCCATCCATGGTGGTAACGTTCCGCCGCCCCGTTCATCGGCAAGCGCTTTCATTTGGGCGGCAGCCATTTTCAAAGCCTTCGGCGCTTTTTTGCTGGATGCGGCTCGAGTGTTGCGTCGGGCGCGTTCCTCACGGCTTGCGGTGAAAGTTGTGCGATTATTCTAGCGAGGGAAGGGTCGGCGATGTGGGGGCGAGGGGGTGGGCCTGCTGGCCGGCGAAGGCACTGGCCAGCGAGTGGACGTCTCGGGCGAGGGCGGCTGTCGAGGTGGAACCCGCGGAGATATGGGGGGTGGCCACCATGGCGACCGTGACCAGCGGTTCGGTGCGCGAGACTCCGGTGAGCGGAGCTACGGCCGCGGCCCATGCCCGGACGATATCCGGATCTAGCTGGTCCTGACTCCTTGGCTGGGAGGTGATTATTTCCGGTAACTCGAGGGTTCGTTCCGGCCGCGCAGGCGTCGGCCATGCCGGCAACAAAGTGGGGCCGTCCGCTAGCTCGGGATGAGAGTTTTCGGGAAGAAATAAATCGGCTTCCGCCTCTCCGACCTCCAAGGGAGCGTTTGGATCGGTGGAGGCCAGCGGGTCATCACCAAGAGAATAGTCAAGGAAAATGGGAGATCCTTCCGCCATCTCGGCTAACGCCTCCTCCTCCCTCTCACCCCGCCGCGCCCGCTCCTCCGTCCGGGTCGTCCCCGGGCTGAGGCGTCGACCATCCCTCGTCGTTTTTCCTTCGTCAGCCAGAGCAGCCGGGGCCCGCAGCGGAGAACAAGACATGGCCCCAGCCGTCAACAAACCAGCCGTCGCAACCAATAAAAGCCGTGGAAAAGTCTGAATCATGATGGTTTGAATCAGATCATTATTACTATATCTAAAGTAATTTGCAATAAATTTTATAAAATTATCATTTTTCCACGATTTATACGATGCCTGTGAACTTACTGCCTGACGTGTCGGGTGGGGACTGGCTCGTGTGGGTGGCGGCGACCTGAGGTTGAGCGGGGCCGTCCTGTTGGGCGCGGGTGGTGCCGGGCGGGTGGGATCAGGCGGCGACGGCTTCCTCGGCTAGGGAAGTGGCGGCGATGTCTTCGAGTTCGGCGAGGGAGCTGAGGGAGGAGAACTGGAGGCGGAGGCGTTTGGCGCCGGGGAAGCCGTGGGTATAGGCCATGAGACGACCGCGCATGTGTTGGAGGGCGTGGCGTTCTGACTGATGGCGCTTGGAGGCGAGGGCCAGTCGGACGTGGCGGATCATGAACGACCAGCGTTCCTCCCAAGGGACTTGAGGGGGGAGATGACCGGTGGTGAGGAAGTGTTTGGCTTCCTGAAAGATCCATGGGTGTGACATAGCGGCGCGGCCGATCATGACGCCGGCGATGCGGGTGGTTTGGCGGCGGCGGGCGATATCAGCGCCGGTGGCGAGGTCGCCATTGCCGATGACGGGCAGGCGGGTGGCTTCGGCGCATTCTCCGATCACGTTCCAGTCGGCTTGGCCGGCATACCCTTGAGCGCGGGTCCGTCCGTGGATGGCGATGGCTTGGATCCCGCATTCTTCGAGAATGCGTACTACGGCTACGGCATTGACCGAGGTGGCGTCCCAGCCGATGCGGATTTTGGCCGTCACGGGAACTCCGGTGGCCGCGACCGCCTTGACTACTCCTTCGGCCACGCTGGCGAGCAGGGAACACTCTCTGAGGAGGGAGGAACCGCCATTTTTGCTTACGACTTTGTTGACTGGGCAGCCGAAATTGATGTCGATGAAGTCGGGTCGTTTCCAGTCGATGATTCGGAGTGCGGCCTCGCCCATGCGGGCACCGTCCCCGCCAAAGAGCTGAACACCTACAGGACGTTGAGAATCATCGAAATCCGTATATTTTCTTGTTCGATCATCAGCCAGCATGATGCCTTCGGCCGAGACAAACTCGGTGACCATGACGTCGGCGCCGAGTTCTTTGCAGAGGCCGCGAAAGACGACGTCTGTCACCCCCGCCATCGGAGCGAGGTACAACGGGAACCGGCCATCAGCGAACCACGGAAGCATCAATCGATGGGCGGGCCTGTCGGGGGCTGGATGGCGTGAGCGGGCGGGCGGGGCTACTCGATGAATTTCACTCGGGCTCCCGTTTCGCTGGGCAGGCCGGCGGCCATGGCTGCATGTTCTTCATCGCTGCAGCCGCGGTCGGTGGGGACGCTAGTAGTGGCTGCGGTCACTCCCACCAGTTGATTGGCAAGGAGGTATGTTTCGACTTCATCGCCACTGATATCAGCCAGCATTTGGCCGTTGACGACGACGCAGGGGCTCAGGGGCTGGCCGCTTTTTTGTTCCATTTCCCAGCGAAAGGCTGGGTTTTTGATGATGTCTTTTTCCTCGAAGGGGAGCTGATGTTTGCGGAGCACGGCGCGCACGCCTTCGCTCCAGCCGCAATAAGTTTTAAGGTAGGCGGTGATGGTCGGTTGATTCATGGAAGCGCTGGTGGGATTGAGAGTGGTGGCGGGTGCGGGAGGTCGGTATCTGACAGATAAGGCGAAAATTACAACTCTGTCATCATCGATGATGCCTGATGGTGGCGCAATCAGGGGAGTACCTTAATGGGGGAGGTGCTTCGTCCTGTTTAGAGCGCGCAATCATTTTCGGC
>CAJBME010000038.1 GCA_903954065.1 uncultured bacterium | reverse complement strand
GGGGCGACGGCGACTGGAGCGGGGGCGACGGCGACTGGAGCGGGGGCGACGGCGACTGGAGCGGGGGCGACGGCGACTGGAGCGGGGGCGACGGCGACTGGAGCGGGGGCGACGGCGACTGGAGCTGGAGCGACGGGGGCGCGTGAAGAACCTGGAGGCTCTTGGGCGGGGCTGCTTGGATGGACTTCTTCTGGGAAAATGGAAGTCAGCAAGGTGATGCTTAACTGGTCGCCCATGGACGGGTCGACCCCGGTGCCGAAGAGGATTTTGGTGTCTTCGTGGAGGTGACCTTCATTGAGTTCGCGCATCAGGTCTTGAACTTCGGCGAAGGTGGTATGGGGACCGCCGCAGACGTGCACGAGAACGCTGCGGGCTTTGTCGCGCAATTCGCCCTTGTGGAGTAGCGGGCTTTTGAGGGCGGCGGCGAGGGCTTCGGAGACGCGGTTGGCGCCTTTGGCCGAGCCATGGCCGAACAGGCAGCGGGAATCTCCGGGGCCGACAGCGGCGATCAATTCATCGAGCCCGATCCGGATCAGGCCCGGGGCGGTGACGAGATTGATGATGGCCCGGATGCTCTGGCTGACGATTTTATCGGCGGCGGCGAAGGCTTCGTGGATTCCTTTTTTGGGAAGCACGACCTCACCCATGCGGTCATTGTCAAAAGTCACAAGGGCGTCGGCCTCGGCGCGGAGAGAGGTCAGAGCTTCCTCGGCTTGACGCAGTCGGCGGCGTCCTTCGAAGGCGAACGGCATCACAGCAAAGACGACGACAAAGGCTCCTTCGGCGCGAGCCATGCGGGCGACCACTGGGGCGGCTCCGGAGCCGGTACCGCCACCCAGGCCTGTGCACAAAAACACCATTTTCTGGCCTTGGATTTCTTCGCGGATGGCGTGTTCGCTGGCGCGGACGGCTTCGGCTCCGAGATCGGGGTCACCGCCAGTGCCAAGGCCGCGGGTGAGTTCGGTGCCGAGTTGGAGCTTCACGCCGAGCATGGAGCTTTGCAGGGCCCGGGCATCGGTATTCAGCGCGACCAGCTGGGCGCCGGGCAACCCCTCGAGAGCGATGGTGTCGAGAATGTTGGTGCCCGCCCCACCTAGTCCAATGACGGTGACGGGAAACGATGGGCGGTTGGCGGAGGGCTGCTGGCTGGCGAGATCAAATTCAATCATGGGCGCGTCGGGGCTTTGAGGGGGGCCGTTATCCGGAGAAGAAACCGCATCAGTGTTTAACTCCAGAGAAAAATGAGCCGACGGTGCCGGCGAGTTTGGAGAGTGGCGAGCGGCGCGGGCGCTCGCTTTCGAGGATTTGCGCATAGCGGATGAGGCCGATCGGCGTGGCATATTGTGGGTTCTCGAAGGTAGCGGTCAGGCCGCTGATGGGAGCAGTGCTCGGACGATGAACGGGCAGTCCCAGTACTTCTTCGGCCAAAGTGGCCACACCGGGAAGGAGGCTGGTGCCGCCGGTCAGGAAGACGCCGGCCGCGCAACGGGTCAGTCCGTCTCCTTTTTCCAGACGGCGTCGCACTAGTCCGAAAATCTCAGTCAACCGGCTGGCCAGAACACCGTTGAGCATCTCACGCTCTACACTGCGACCAACAAAATGCGCATCGCCCTCAAGCATGACCCTGCCTTCAATCGCCGAGGGATCGAGTAGACAACTGCCTTCTTCGAGTTTGAGCTTTTCAGCGCGCGAAAGGGGGACCTTCAGCACCAGCGCCAGATCGTTGGTCAGGTGGTCGCCGCCTAACCCAAGACTGCCGCTCTGGGCGATCGCCCCGTCGGCATACAGTACGTAATCGGTGGTGCCGCCGCCAATATCGACCAGCAGCGCCCCTTGCTCCTTGGCTTGGCGGTTGAGGACAATCATGGCGGCCGCCACCGGCGCGAAAACGACTTGTTCCACCTGCAACGGGATTTCCTGGACGCAGCGGATCGTGTTTTGAATGCGGTTCCGAATCCCGTGGATGATGTGATAGTCAGCCTCGAGCTTGCGGCCGAGCATGCCAACTGGATTGATGACTTTGTCCTGGCCGTCGACAATATAATGTCGAATCATGCTGTGCAGGAAGACGTTCTGTTCGGGAATGGCGACATCGCGCGCAATCTCCTTGATCTCAGCGAGGTCATCCTCGGTGATTTCGCTCTGGTCCTCCGGGATGCTCAGGCGCCCGCGGTTGTTGAGGGATTCAATGTGCGGACCGGTCACCGAAAGGATGACGTTCTGAATCATGACGTCACTTCGCTGCTCGGCCCGCACGAGGGCATCATGAAGGCAAGTCTTGGCGGTCTCGAAATCCACGATCTCGCCTTTGCGTACACCGCGCGACGGGGCTTGGCCTACGCCCAGAATTTTGATGGCCCCATCGGACCGGGCCTCGCCAACGACGAGACAGATCTTTGAGGTGCCGATTTCTAGGCCTGCGTAAATTGTCGATTGGGCCATGTGACGAAGTGAGCGATGAACGGAGTGGAGCGAAGGGAGCGTGGGAGCGGAAAAAATGTCTAGCGGCCGCCACCAAGGATGGCTTCGAGTTGGGCGGCCTCCTCGCTGGCGGCAGTGGGGCGCGGCGGGGTAGGGCGGCTGGAAACGGGCAAGGTGACCCCATCCAGAGCCGACGGGCCGGCGTTGACCGGCACGACGGCATCTTCGAGGAAGGTGACGGGTACGTTTTTGCGTGGCAGCATGTTCACGGTGCCGAGGCGTAAGTTGCGTTCAGATGAGTGGTCGATCACTTTCAGCAGGCGATCGATTTGCTGGCCCAGCTCATCATAACCGAAGGTCACCGAAAGGTCATTGGTGAATTTAGCCACGAGGGACCAGTCATTCGGGGCGTCGATTTCCACGACGTCCAGAGCCCGGGAGCCAAAGGCTTGGCGCAAGTGCGTGAGTAGGTCGAGGCCGGTCTGGACGGCGGCGGAATTCAGCTGCACTCCGGGCTGGGAGTTGGGCAGGCGGCGCAGGTGCAGGACGGGCAGTCGCATCAATTCTGTGCGCAACTCGCGGCACACAAAAAGGTGGCCGTCTTCGTCAAGCAGGCACGCCCCGTGGGTGGGATTGGTGGTGAATGGCTGGAGCGACGGCTGGTCGCAGGACAACCACATGACGGGCAGCCGCTCGTCGATCTCAATCACAAGGCGTCCGGGCAGCTCGCGTTCGACCGTGGCGTGGCGCACGTTCGGCAGGGCTTCCAGTTTTTCGCGGGCTATCCGCAGGTCGACCGCATAAATGTGCGTCGTTTCCGTCAGGTCGGCCGCGCGCATGATGTCGTCGTGCGTCAGGGTGCCGTTGGTCCGAATTTCTGCGCTGCTGGCGAGTTGAAATTCAGGGTTTTGCCAAAAATACCGCGCGACGGCTTGATGGCTGCTGGCGGCGAGGGCGACCGTGGCCGCGATGAGTCCGCCCCATTTCAGGCCGTGCCGCCAGCGCTTGGAGCGTTCCAGTTGCTGTTGGCGGGTTGATTTGACGAGGACATCGAGCACGTGGCTGCCGCGTGGCACGGGGCGACGGCGGCCGGGGCTGCTGCGGCGTCGTTGAAAGTTTCCCGGAGTGGAGCCCTTGCCTGGCAACCATGACAGCAGTCGTCCCAAGAGATGATGGCGCGAGATGTTCACGGCGGGCAAGTGCGTGAGAGGTGGACGATGCGGGCGCAGAGTGCTGGGTAGTCGATGCCGGCGGCCGCGGCGGCCTTTGGTAGGAGGCTGGTTTCCGTCATGCCGGGGATGGTATTGACCTCGAGGACCCAAGGGTTGTCCATGTCGTCGAGTATGACGTCGACGCGGCTGTAGACTTCCACGCCCAGAGCGCGGTGGGCGCGCAGGGCGGCGGCCTGAGTTTTCTGGGTGGCGGCGGGCGTGATATCAGCGGGGCACAGATAGTCGCTGCCTCCGCCTCCGCCCATCCAAGGGTATTTGTTATTCATGTCATAGAATCCGTCGCGCGGGCGGATGTGAATGACGGGCAGCGGCTCGCCGCCCAAGATGCCAACGGTGAGTTCGCGGCCGCGGATGAATTTTTCCACGAGCACGGTGTCCCCATAGGTTCGCAGATCCTCCAAGGCCTGAGGAATGGCTGCCGCATCATGAATGATGTGGACCCCCACACTACTGCCCTCGCGCGGTGGCTTCATGACCATGGGCACTGCCATGGTGGGTTTTTGTCCGCGGCTGAGCGAAATTGCCTCAAAGGGAGGTGTCGGCACATCGTTTTCAATGAACAGCTTTTTGCTGATCACCTTGTCAAAAGCTCGTTCGCTGCTGGTCGCGCGTGCTCCCGTGTAGCGGATGCCGCGACGCTCCAATAGCTGCTGTAAGGCACCGTCCTCTCCGAAAGTGCCGTGAATACAGTTAAAAACCATGTCCACCCCCACCGGGACCTCAAAGTCCGGCCCCGTCACATCAACGGAAGTTACCGTCGCTCCGCCCTTTGCCAGCGCCGCGGCAACCCCCTCCGCCGAGCGGAGCGACACATGACGCTCACTCCCCGGTCCACCCATCAACACTGCAATATGCATCCCGTTCACCATTGAACAATACTAATACATCTTAAAGAACCCACTCGTCACGTAAAAATTGTGGCGATTTTAAGAAAAATACCCGCTTTTTGGAGGATCTTGCCCCTGACCGTCGTTCATTGTCCTCATTACTAGTCAGATAGCTGTTCGTGTTAGCAGTTACTCACTGATTGGAGAATAGGGTTTTCATTCGGCGGGAGTGGTGTTCAGTCGGCCGCCTTGATGCTCCTTGCTGACATTGCTGAAGCGCATGAGGCGGCCCGCCGCTCTCTGCTTGATCAACGCACTCCCGCCGGTCATTGGGAGGGTGGGCTTTCTGCCTCTGCGCTGTCCACGGCCACGGCCATGACGGCGCTGGCGTTGATTGACCCGGAAACACACGCCCACCGCATCGACCAGGGGCGGCGCTGGCTGGAGAGGACGCAAAATGCGGACGGCGGGCATGGTGATACGACGCTGAGTTTTTCTAACCTCTCAACCAGTGTGCTGGTGTGGGCGGCCTTTGGCGCGTGCGGGTTTGAGGGGCGGTGCGCGGACCGGTCGGCGCGCTGGATTGAGGCGCATTGTGGCTCGCTGGAGCCGGCGGTGCTGGCGGAAAAGATAGCGGGGCGGTACGGACGGGACCGGACATTTTCGGTGCCGATTTTGATGATGGCTGCGTTGGGCGGCCGACTGGGGCCGGTCGCTGAAGCTTGGCGGCGGGTCATGCCGCTGCCGTTTGAGCTGGCGGCGGTGCCTCGCCGTTATTATGCGGCGGTGCGGATGCCGGTGGTGAGTTATGCGTTGCCGGCGTTGATTGCCATCGGGCAGGCGCGGTTTTTTCATGCGCCGCCACCGCCGCCGCTGCGCTGGCTGCGGGCTGCGGCGGGACCGCGCACGCTGAAGTTGCTGGGCGAGATCCAGCCGGAAACGGGCGGCTATCTGGAAGCCACGCCGCTGACGAGTTTTGTGGCCATGGCGCTGGCGTCATCCGGGCAGTGCGACCATCCGGTCGTGGTCGAGGCGACGCGTTTTTTGGTGGCCAGCCAGCTCGAGGATGGCAGCTGGCCAATTGACACGAACCTAGCGACGTGGACCACGACTTTGGCGGTCAAGGCGTTGGGGGCTGGGTTTTCTGGTGCGGGCGCGGTGCGCGAGTGGCTGCTGGGCCAGCAGTATCGGGGGCGCCATCCTTATACTGACTCTCCGCCGGGAGGGTGGGCCTGGACGGATTTGGCTGGAGGGGTGCCTGATGCCGATGATACGCCGGGCGCGTTGTTGGCGCTGGGGGAACTGGGGGTGGACGAGCGGAGTACAGTCGCGGCTGTGGCAGGCTGTGGCTGGCTGCGTGGCCTGCAAAACCGGGATGGCGGGCTGCCGACATTTTGCCGCGGGTGGGGGGCACTTCCATTTGATCGTTCTTCCCCTGATCTCACCGCTCACACGTTGCGAGCGTGGGCCTTTTGGCAGCCGCATCTTCCGTCGGCAGAGGCGGCGCTGCTGGTCAAGCCGATGGCGGCGGCGCGCCGGTATCTGGCCGCCACGCAGGCGCCGGATGGATCATGGACCCCGCTCTGGTTTGGTAACCAGCACCGGCAGGATGAAACCAATCCGACTTACGGCACCGCCACCGTGATGGCGGCCCTCGCCGCGGGCGACCCGCTGCGGAACCGGGCCGCCGGCTGGCTCCAGGCTCAGCAAAATAAAGACGGTGGTTGGGGGGGAGGGCAGGGGACCCCGTCCAGCATCGAGGAAACATCTCTCGCGCTGAGTGCTCTCGTCCCGCCGGCGCTGGCCGGGACCTCGGCGGCTGATCGGGCCAGCATCATCCGGGGCGCCCAGTGGCTGATTAATCGCACTCAAGGAGGCCGAGAGTTTCCTCCGACCCCCATCGGCTTCTACTTCGCTAAACTCTGGTACTGGGAAAACCTCTATCCCGTCGTCTGGGCCGTGGCCGCGCTGCGGGCGGTCGAACAATGGCAGCAGGAAAAATGATCGGTCATGGCTTGTTCCCAGCGTCAGCCCGTCCATGGTCCCGCCGCTGATGATTGGCGCGGGAGCTGAGGTGGCGTGGGACGCCCTGGATGAGTGGCTGGAGGACCTGCCGCCGGACGGGCGCGCCCAAGCGGCCCGCGTGGTGCAGGACAAAGGCGGTCGCCATCTGGCCGCTTTGGGGCCGTGGGAATGGGCGGCCCTCGTGGGCGCCACCGGGGGCCGCGTCTGCGAGGTCGGGGTCGCTTGGTCTCCGCAACACCGGTGGCAGTTCACCTGCTCATGCGGGAAGCCGGAGGTCCCGTGCGGGCACGTCATGGCCACCGCCCTGCTGCTCGCCACCCGTCAGCAGGCGGCCGTGAAAGAGCGGTTGCTCGGCCCCTCAGTCGGCGCAGCCGCTTCCCCGGTTCCGCCCGCGCCGGGCGTCACCGTCTCGCTGCATACCCGACTCGAAATCGTCGAGGATGGACTGGATTGGTTCGAGCTGCGCGCGGTGCGCGATGTTTCCGAGACCACGCTCAGCCCGTTGGAATTAAAATCACTGCTCGATGCAGAAGGGGCATGGGTCGACCTCGGGAAAAAAGGATTTCGGCGACTGGTGGACGAAACAGATCCGGCCGTGCTGCAGAGCCTGGCGGCCGCGGGGTTGCGGCCGTCCGGATTGGCTAGCGAAAAACGGCTTTTCCACACCCTGCAACTGGTGGCCGATCCGCTGCATCAGCTGTTGCCAGATCAGACCCGGGCCCGCCTCGATCAGCGAGCCAAGGTGCTCGCCGCCGCGGTTCCGGCCGATCTGCCCCGCTCGCTGCGCGCGGAGTTGAGGCCGTATCAACTGGAAGGGTTTCGCTTTCTTTCCGCTCTGTCTCAGGCCGGATGCGGGGCGCTGCTGGCCGATGACATGGGGCTGGGCAAGACCGTGCAAACTCTGGCCTGGTTGGCTTGGCTGCGGGATCATCCCGGCGGCGGCGATGCCCCGCCGCCCGCGGCCGCGGACGGTCGGGCCGAAATCGTGACCGCCACCACTTCGTCCGCTCTCGTCGTGTGCCCTAAATCATTGACAGACAATTGGCGCGCCGAAACACAGAAATTCCTTCCCGGCCTGCATGTGCGCGTCTGGAAAGCTCGGGACCTGCGTCACTTTCACCATGAGGCCGCCTGGGCCGGCTTGAACATCATTAGCTATCCGCAGCTTCGACTTATCGCAGACAAACTCGAGCGCGTGACGTTCCTCGCCGCCATCCTCGACGAGGCCCAAGCAATTAAGAATCCTGACTCGGCCACCGCTAAGGCCGCGCGCGCCGTGAAAGCGAAACACCGCCTCGCCCTGACGGGGACCCCGATCGAAAACCGTCTGCTCGACCTCTGGTCCATCCTCGCCTTCGCGGTCCCAGGAGTGCTGGGATCAAGAGCGCGCTTTGAACGCGAAGTCGAGTCGCTCGAGGAACTGGGTGGAGCCCGCGATTTGGCCGCGCGCGTTCGCCCGTTTGTCCTCCGGCGCACCAAGTCGCAGGTGGCACGCGACCTGCCAGAACGCATCGAGGAAAACCTTTTTTGTGAGATGGGGGAAGCCCAAGAAAGGCTTTATAAAGCCGAGCTCAAAAAGGCGCAACAGCACCTCCTCGTCGTGGCTCAAGACCGGCAGTTCCCACAAGACCGGTTCCATGTGCTGGCCAGCCTCATGCGGTTGCGTCAAATTTGTTGCGACCCAGCGCTCCTCTTCCCAGGAGCCGCCGTGCCCAGCGCCAAATTGGAGGCGCTCGATGACCTGATCGAGCCCATCGTCGCCGAGGGTCACAAGGTGCTGATTTTTTCCCAGTTCACCTCCATGCTGGCCACCCTCAAATCACGCCTGGCTCCGCATAAGGTCCCCCTCTTTTCCCTCACCGGTGAAACCGAACGAAGGGGCGAATTGGTCGAAAAATTCAATCGAACCAAAGGCCCAGCCATTTTTCTCATCAGCCTGAAAGCAGGCGGCTCTGGGTTAAATCTCACCTCCGCTAGTTACGTCATCCTTTTCGATCCATGGTGGAATCCGGCTGCCGAAGCTCAGGCCATCGATCGCGCTCACCGCATCGGTCAAACCCGGACCGTCATCGCCTACCGGCTCCTCATTAAAAACAGCCTAGAAGAAAAAATTCGTATCCTGCAGGCGAGTAAGGCTGCTCTCGCCGACGGGGTGCTTGGCGAAGAAGCCCTGACGCGCGCTCTCGACATTTCTCAATTGCGCAGCTTGCTCGAAGGATGACCGGCCCACGTCTGAATGATCAAGGCGCACATCTCTGTGTATTTGGATCAACTCTTGAGTAGAGTGGGTTGGATCGATTTTGTTTGTTATGTCCCAGTTTCTGCCGTCACCCGTTACTTGGCCACGCCTGAGGGCCAGTCGTTTGTATTGCATATTACTCATTATAGGCGTTTTATGCGGCGGATCTTGTCTTCTGCGAGCCAGTGTGGCCCTTCCTGCGTTGGTGACCAGTGATCTGGATCCGAAGCTGAAGGGGCACGTTTTGATTGAAGAATTGAAGTGTGCGGCCTGTCATCCGGCCGAGGCGGCGGTGGGTGAACGCTCAAAAACGGCGCCGCGGCTCGCCGCCATCGGCTCGCGGGTCAACCCGGATTATGTGCAGTCGCTTCTGCTCGATCCCCAAGCGGTGCACCCCGGAACGACCATGCCCGATGTGCTCAGCCACTTGCCCGCCGCGGAAAAATCCGAGGTTGCCACCGCGCTGACCCACTTTCTGTTCTCGCGGCAAGAAAATGATTTTTCACTGCGGGTACCTGATGCGGTGGCGGCGGGGCACGGGCACCGGTTGTTTCAGGCCCGCGGGTGTACGGCTTGCCATTCTCCGCGTGACGCCAGCGGTGTGGAAGTGGCGGATGCGGCCTTTGTCCCGATGGGGGCGTTGGAGAGGAAATACAGTTTCGACAGCTTAGTCAGGTTTTTGCGGGACCCGCATGCCAGCCGTCCCTCGGGCCGCATGCCAGACATGCGGCTGCCGGGACAGGATCTCGAGCGGATTGCGCATTTCTTGCTGCAGAATACCCGGGTGCCGGGGGCGCTGGGGTACACGCTGTATCGGGGCAAGGTGTGGGAAGGGCTGGGTAGTGACGAGGTCAAACCTGAACGCTCCGGGCAGGTACAGGATTTTAACTTAAAGAGCCTCGACGACGTGCATCATCACAGCGCGGTCGTCTACACGGGATGGATCAATCTGGCCGCGGCCGGAAAGTATACTTTTTTTCTGACCCTGAATGGGGGCTCGGTGCAGGTTGATGAAACGGTTATTCTTGAGCAGGCGCCGAGCGACCGCCGGGGCGTCAAACAATTAGAAGCCGCGACGGAGCTTGCCGCCGGACGGCACCGGTTGAGTATCACCTATTTCCACACCGGGCATGAACCCTCGTTTTCCTGTGAACTCGCAGGTCCGCAGCATGCGCGGCAGCCGGTGCCGTCGTCATGGTTGTCGGCGTCGGATGAAGTGATTCCCGTGCTGGCTCCGCTCCCGGTTGATGCCGGACTGGCGGCGCGCGGGCGCGAGTACTTTGGAAAATTCGGCTGCGCCAGCTGTCACGACGATCTTGGCGTTTCCTCCCTGCCAGCTCCGGCGCTGGCCGGTCTTGATGCCAGCCGCGGATGCCTGAGTCAAGAACGCGGTCCATGGCCCGCCTTTGATCTGGATGACAGCCAGCGGGAGCTGGTGGCCCGCGCGCTGCCGGAAGCGTCACGGCTGGAACTGGATGACCGGCAGAAGCTGGAAAAGTCGATGGTCACCTTTAATTGCGGGGCCTGTCATGAACGCAAGGGGCTCAGTAGCTTGTCTCCAGACCGCAAAGCGCTCTTCACCGGCAGCCAGCCAGCGCTCGGCGATCAAGGTCGAGTGCCTCCGCCGCTCTCCGACGCCGGCGCCAAGCTCACCAAAGAATGGCTTCGAGATGTGCTGCTCCACGGCCAGCGCCAGCGGGATTACCTGGATGCCAGTATGCCGCAGTTCGGCGAGGCCAATGTGGGGCATCTCATCGATCTCTTCGGCCAGGTCGATACGCTGGAAGCCGCTACCCTGCCGCCAGCTCCGAATATCCTCGAATCCAAAGAGGCCGGTTATGAAATGACCGGAACTACCGGATTCGGCTGCATCGCTTGCCACACATTCAATGGACAGAAATCCGGAGAGGTCAGCGCCCTCGACATCACACAACTCCCGCGGCGGCTCCAAAAAAATTGGTTCCACCTCTACATGCGGGAACCAACCCGGTTTCACCCCACCGTCATCATGCCCAATTATTGGCCCGACGGTCGCTCCACCCGGCCGACTATTCTCGGCGGGGACACGACCCAGCAGATTGAGGCGCTCTGGGCCTACTTAGAGGACGGCCCTCGGGCCAGAAAACCTTTGGGATTGTCCCGGGAATCGAACGAGCTGCGCGTCGGTGATGTCACCGAGGTCTGCCGAGGCCAAAGCGCGGCCGGCTATCGGGGGATCGCCGCCGGCTACCCAGAGCGCCTCAACCTCGCATTTGATTCGGGAGAAATGGCGCTGCGCCAACTCTGGAAAGGCGAGTTCGCCAGTGTCGATTATGGCTCATTCAGCGCCCGAGGCACGGATCACATTTCTTTTCCCCCCGGTGTTCCTTTTCACCGACTGCAGTCGCTTGAAGATAACTGGCCGTACAAAGGCAAAACCAATTATTCGTTCCCGCAGGATCATGGATATCAATTCCGGGGGTATCATCTGGATGCCTCCCGCCGGCCTTCTTGGCTTTACCAGTTCGGCGACATTTCGGTGCAGGATTATTTTGAAGACGTGCGCGACGCAAAGGATCAGGCTTATTTCAAGCGGACTCTTCGGTTCGACGCTCCCGCCGGGCAGCTGCCGTTCTATTTTCGCGCGGCGACCGGCCAGACGATCGTGACTCATTCAGAGCGCGAATTCAGCAGCGACCGGCTGCGCTTGCGTATTACCAGCGATCATCGCGGTCTGGTTCGTCCCGGCGATCCTGGTGAGGTCTTAATTCTGCTTTCCCCTCCGGAGGGGCGCTCCACTCTCACTCTTGAATACCAATGGTAAGCATTCGACAGGCGGCCGTGGCGGCCATGGTTTTTGTTCCCGTTCTCCAGGCTCAAGAAGACCTGGGAGCCATGTGGGGAACGGCCGCCGAAGAAGCAAAATACTATCCCCTCGTGGATATTCCGATTCCACCCGGCGTACCCATGCGCCCAGGTGGCTTCGAGAATCTGGATGACGGACGCCTGGCGGTCAGTACCCGCCGCGGTGACATCTATTTTGTCAAAGGCGCTTTTGAAACACCGCCGGTTCCGGAGTATCACCTATTCTCCAGCGGTCAGGATGAAACGTTTTCTCTGTCCTGGAAGGATGGCGCCATGACAGCGACCAGCTGGGGTGAGGTGACCCGCATCGCCGATGTCGATGGCGATGGCGTCGCCGATCGCTATGATACCTTGACCAATAACTGGGGATATGGCGAGGGACATGAATTTGCCTTCGCTTCCAAGCACGATCCTGAGGGCAATATTTGGGTGGCTCTGGGGTTGAGCGGCTCCTACGAATCAAATAATCTCTTTCGTGGATGGGCGGTCAAAGTGACCCCGGAGGGAAAAATGATTCCAGTCTGCAGTGGACTGCGTAGTCCGGGCGGAGTGGGGGCTAATGCCGAAGGTGCGATGTTTGTCATTGAGAGTCAAGGGCCATGGAATGGTAGTTGCTCGTTGAAACACCTCAAGGAAGGTGGGTTTCTCGGGCACCCCGCCAGTTACAATTGGTATCCGTACGCTCCCGGTCTGACCCGTCCCGCTCTCGAACCCCGCAGTGATTCGCGCATGGGAGTGGAAAAAAAACGCGTCAAAGAACTGGTTCCACCGGCCGTCAGGTTTCCCTATATCAAAATGGGACGTTCCATTTCCGGGTTTCGACTCAATACCACCGGCGGTCAATTCGGACCGTTCGAAAACCAAATTTTTCTGGGCGATTATTCCCTCAGTGTGATCCTGCGCGCCACCACCGAACAGATCAATGGCGTGTGGCAGGGAGCCTGCTATCCATTCCGAGAAGGCTTGGCCACCGGGATCATGAATGTCGAGTTCTCACCGCGTGGACAGTTGATCGCCGGAGGCTTCACCACCAATAGTCAATGGCCGGTGCGAGGCACCGAACCGTTTGCGTTGCAGCGCATCGACTGGAATGGCGTCATGCCATTCGAAATCAAAGAGATCAACATCACGACCAACGGGTTCCGCATCACCTTCACCGAGCCGGTCGATCCACAGGTGGCCGCCCGGCCCGAAGTCTATGGCATCACCACCTGCACTCATGTGTATGACGCAGGTTACGGTAGCCCGGAAGTGGATCAGACTACCGCCATCGTGACCCGCGCCGTGCCCGCGATCGACGGTCTCTCGGTGTCCATCACCCTAGAAAAATTGATCGAAGACCATATCTATGAGTTCGATCTGACCAACGTGCGCTCGCATGAGGACCGCCGCCTCGTCCACTCCAACGCTTATTACACGGTCAACGAAATACCCAAGCCTTAGGCCATAACCGATTTATTTTATGAAAGTATTGAATTTTCTCTTTCTCCCATGCCTCGGCCTGCTGGCCGGGTGCGGTGCGGCGCTGGGCCTCGACAGCGAGGCTTGGCTCTCGTATCCCGGCGGGGACGGTCCCGGTCGTGGGAAACACGTCGTGTTGATCGCTGCCGATCAGGAATACCGCAGCGAACAATCAATGCCCATGATGGCCAAAGTGCTCAGTACACATCATGGGTTTACCTGCACAGTGCTGTTTGGGGTCAACGAAAAAGGGGAAGTGGATCCTACCATGCCGGTTTATCCCGAGGAAGGACGGGAATTCAAGGAGCACCATATTCCAGGGCTCGAACATCTGGCCACCGCCGATTTGGTCATTTTCTTTCCTCGATTGCTGACCCTGCCCATGGCGGAGCGCGAAATGATCGTGAAATACATCGACTCGGGAAAACCAATTATTTCGCTGCGGACCGGAAATCACGGCTTTCATGCCGCGCTTCCTTATCAGATCGACGGTCGACAGGTGGATTGGGGCAATGATGTGTTAGGTGGATCTTTCATGGGGCACCATGGCCAATGGATGGCTGACTCAACGCGCGGCCTCATCGTCGAGGAAGCCAAGGATCATCCCATCCTCCGCGGAGTCAGTGACATTTGGGGTAATTCCGATGTCTACCGCACCTATGAAGTGGGCGGTAGCCTGCCCTCCGGATGCACCGCTCTGGTCTGGGGACAGCCGCTCCTCGGACGTAAGCGTCATGACGCACCCAATCCGGAATTGGAACCGCTGCCGGTCGCATGGTATAAAAACTGGTCGACCAGTACCGGCCTCCAAGCCCGGGTCTTTCATTCAACCATGGGCAGCGGTACAGATCTGGAATGCCCTGGTTTGCGGCGGCTCATCGTGAATGCCGTTTATTGGAGTGTGAAAATGGAGGCCGATATCACCCCCTCACGCAGCGTGGACATTGTTGGTTCTTACTCACCCCTCGAGAGCGGGTTCGAATACGAAAAAATCGGCGTCGTTCCCAAGCTCCCCTCCGCGTATAAATAAGCCTGTTAAGGTCGGTAGACAGCAAATTGCAGATCATTATGGCCCAATGCACCGCCCATGGACGAAGTCTGCCCCAAAGGGAGGGATTTGCTCCGCATTTCCCTCTGTGTGCCATAACTATTAATCCACACAGAGGCTCAATTTCACTGTTCGCCCAAAACTATCATATCTACTCGCCGTGAAATCGATACTGCTTAGCCTCTTGATGAGTTTGGCATTCACTCTGGCCTCGAATGCAGTTCCGGCCTACGAGATTCACGTCGGCCCCTACAAGGAGTCTTACCGCACCGAAGTTCGTTTCACCGATGCGAAGCACCCTCCCGTAACTGTGCTCTGGGACGGAGATTCGAACTTTCCGTATGAGCCAACGTTCACGAAGTCTCCTGATGGCAGATGGTTTTTACTCATCCAGAAGGTTGGCTCCGGCGATAACGTTGCTTGGCTTTACTCTGTTGATGATGTCGGCCGGGTTTTTAGTCTTCAGACGAGCCTTGACTCCATGGCGTGGCAATTCTCTGAAAGAGTTTCACCCCTCAAGCATGCTCAGCTTTATCACACTGGCATCAGTGACCCCAAGTGGACAGACAGGAAGACGTTGACCTTTACACTAAGCGGCTCTGACGCTAAGAAGTCGGAGAGTGGAGTCACCCTTGATCTGGAGTATGACCTCGCGAAGAACACAATTTCCAGACGATGAACACCCACAAACCAACAAGGGCGAACACGTCGTGGGTGGCAACGGCGGATAAGCTCCCTCGTTCGCTTCGCTCTATAAGTCCTGCGCCGCCGTGCCACCACATTTAACGTTGTGCGCCGAGCCAAGCAAGGCGCTTCTAGTCAGGAGAATGGCCTGATGTTTCAAAACCTAGCCAGTAGAAACTACCAGTGTTGCCGAGATGTCAGCTAACTCATTGGAAATTCGCGGGAGGCACCGCGTGACCAACGAAAACCCGAGGGCCGGTTGGGAAGCCTGTTTGAGGATGGGGAAACGACATGGCGGAAGCGTACACAGGGAAGCACACAGGCCACAGGGCGGCTCGCACCCGCCTGAAGGCTCTGCCAGACCGTCTCGCCAAGTTCCATCTGGAGCTGGCGACGGAAAAGAGCTCACTGGTCAAATTCAATCGGTGGGAGCCGGACACCAGCGGAAGGTTCACCTTCCTTGGATTCGACTTCTACTGGGCGAGAACCCGGCGCAATCCCAAGTACGCGGTGGTCAAATTGCGGACCACTTCCAAGAAATTCAGGGCTAGCGTGCTGGCCATGACGGCTAAGTATGACAGGGAGGTGAAATTCCTCCTCTTCAAGTGGCTGAATCGTCGCAGCCAGCGACGCTCCTTCACCTGGAACTATACTGCTCTGCGTAATATTTTCGGATTTTGCGCATATAGCTTGATAACATCGGATGTATGTATAACATACGTGGTATGATAAGACTTGAACTGAGCGACGAGGATCGCGCGGCGATTGCG
>CAJBME010000037.1 GCA_903954065.1 uncultured bacterium | reverse complement strand
CCTTCAGCTTCAATGTAGTGAGCGCCAATCCCCATTCGGCCTGAGGGTCGACGTTGGCCCAGAGCACACTCTCATTTAAGGATCGGATGGTTCGGCCCATCTCAAGAGGGTCCCAACCCTTGATGACAACGGCGTACGCAGCGGCGTACTCTGTCTCCATATTCTGCAACCTCACTGCCAATTGTTCCCACTGGGGATCATTAAAACGTTCGGAAACGGGGCGAGCAGAAAGCATTCTTGCGTTCTGGGGATTTCCACGTTCGAGCTCTTGAAGGGCCACTCGCAACGTATCGTTGTCGACTCGCGCGAGAACCTCCTGCGGCCCGATTTTCGCCAATTGAGCGCGCGCTTTATCCACCCATTGCTTGGTTCCGCCAAGCCCTTGTA
The DNA here is from genome assembly GCA_903954065.1 of uncultured bacterium. Lineage (GTDB taxonomy): Bacteria > Verrucomicrobiota > Verrucomicrobiia > Verrucomicrobiales > V1-33 > CAJBME01. The sequence goes on along the minus strand of CAJBME010000037.1, from coordinate 24,307 downwards.
TCGCTCTATTCAGCGGAATAAACCATTGAGGCCAGGGCGTGTTCTCATGCAGAAGCTCCCAAATAACCCCGACCGATGAATTAAGTGATTGCCCCTTAAAGCAAAATAACGGCAGTTGACGAGAAATGCGCTCGACGTCGCTATCTACGGTTTGAATGAAATCCTCCAGCTCTGCGCGGACTGCGGCCATCCTCGGCAGCCCCGCCCGGAAACTACCTTCCCTAAGAAGATCAGAACTGAGCATCCTCCGTCCGCGGTCCAGCAATGTCTTTGCAGAGGCCCCCCACTTGTCGAGATTTTTAATCTCATCAACCACCAGCTGCAAGGAATCTCCGGGCGAAAGCCCCTTCTGATGGCACTCCCGCGAAACCCCGGTGAACTCCGACCCTAGACGCCGAAATTCTTTCAAATCACCCAGATCACACAGGACGTGTGATCGGTCACCTATGAGTTTTAATAATACTTGGACATAGGCCACCCTCAATGTAATCGCCTGATCCAATCGCCCGGAGAGCATGGTCGATGCCCCCTTTCTAATCCCCGCGAGATCGTCACCTATGTCAAGCATGATACCACGCAGAACCCGGATCTCCTTAGCCAGTGCTTCACCCGAGCTTTTGGCATCTCTATCCAGCGCTAGCCTTTCCTCTTCGATCTCGAGTCGGCGCATTTCCACTGATAGCCGTTCCTTCTCTGTCGTCGCACGACTTTTATCTACTGCCAGTTGATCCTCAAGAGACTTTAGTTGCGCAGCCCGCTGATTGGCAGCTTCTTGTGCGAATATAAAACCTACTGTATTCTGCCTGTTCTCAATAGCATCTTCCAAAGCGTCTCCGAAATCAAAATCACTCATACAGAAAAACTTGAGGTGGAAGAGGTGGGCGCACACTCCTGCCACAAGCACGCTAAAATAGTGCTGGTTGCTGGATGCAGCAACGGTGTACGCGAATCGATAGAGGGTGGCAATGTAAAAGTATAGATCTGGTGCCAATAATATTGAGAAAATGACAACACTTCGCGGCGAATGGCACCACCTGACACCATCATTTCCGCGCAGTCGTTGTGTATATATGAACACATACAGCCGTGGCCGGGAGTGAACACATTCATCTATCTAGTCGACCAAACGCGGGGCTAAAAAATCCACCTTGGCCACGCATTCGATTCGATGGCCCATGCCCCTGAATGTGCCGAAGCGAGGAACCGGCAGACGTGCCCATCGTTTGATCGGATCAAGGGGCCGCAAGAAGCGTATCTGGCATTTCGCGACTAGGCGGAAGTTGGAGGGTTTAAAATCGCATAATCCATAGATTATGAGTTAATTAGATCTAAAATTTGGCACTTTGAAGGCGGTTTTGTACCCATGTAAATTATTATTTTAAGCTTGTTTTGTTAACGAAATTAGCTTAAAATACGCCCATGTATATTGAATCCGTCCCCAACCGCAACTCTCCTCCAGCCATTCTGGTCCGCGAGTCGTTTCGGGACGAGCATGGGAAGGTGAAGAAGCGCACTCTGGCCAATATCTCTGATTGGGACCCTGTAGTCATTGCCGGGCTCAAGGTGCTGCTCAAAGGAGGGCAGGCTTCGACGGTGCCTCTGGCGGAGCAGTTCGAGATCCAGCGCTCGCTGCCACATGGCCACGTTGCGGCGGTCTTGGGCACGCTTTTTCAGACCGGCCTGCACACCGTCATCGACCGCAGGGACAGCCGCGAGCGCTCGCTTTGCCTGGCGTTGATCGTCAGCCGGATCCTTGATCCGGGATCCAAACTTGCGCTTTCCCGTCAGCTCAATCCGGCCACAGCCACGAGCACGCTGGGCGGTGAACTTGGCCTTGGTGAGGTGGATGAACAGGAGATCTATCGGGCGATGCGGTGGCTTCTGGATCGTCAGGATGCCATTGAGAAGCGCCTCGCGAAGGCTGGCTTGGGGGAAGGCTCCACGGTTCTCTACGACCTCACTTCCACCTACTATGAAGGCTCCAAGTGCGTGCTCGCGGCGCGCGGTCACAACCGGGATGGAAAGTCGGGTAAGCGCCAGATCAATTTCGGACTGCTCACTGACTCTCAGGGCTGCCCGGTGGCCATCGAGGCCTTCACCGGGAATACGGCCGATCCCGCCACGGTCGGCCATCAGCTCAAGACGTTGCGAGGGAAGTTCGGATTGGAAAAAGTCATCTTGGTGGGCGACCGCGGCATGCTCACGAGCGCGAGGATCGAGGCGCTGCGCACAGATGCCACGCTCGATCAGTTCGCGTGGATCAGCGCCCTGAGGTCAGGGCAGGTGCGCAAAATCGCTGCCGCCGGCCACCTTCAAGCCGAGCTTTTTGACGAGACAGATCTCGCGGAAATTACCTCCGAGGAAGACTTCCCCGGCGAACGACTCGTCGTCTGCCGCAACCCTGCCTTGGCCACTGAGCGCACCCGCAAACGGAACGAACTTCTTGAGGTTACAGAAAAGAATCTCACGGAGATCGCGGCAGCCTGCCGGCGCACGCGTGCTCCACTCAAAGGACAGGCCAATATTGCCCGGCGCGTCGAGAACGCGGCGGCGAAATACAAAATGCTTAAACATTTTGAGCTGGAGATCAGCGAGACAACTCTGATGTGGAAGCGCCGAGAAACAGAGATCGCCGAAGAGGCCGCCCTGGACGGATACTACATTGTGCGGGCCGGGCGCGTCAGCGCAGAGGAGATGGACGCCGACGGACTTGTCAGGACATACAAGTCCCTCTCCGGAGTCGAGCGCGCTTTTCGCGGCATTAAAACGACCAGCCTGCACGTGCGCCCCATCTTCCACCGCGAAGAAGACATGGTGCGCGCCCATTTACTGGTGTGCATGCTGGCTTGGCGCCTGCGCTGGCAACTCGAAGCCCGGCTCAAGCCCGTACTCTTCAATGATGAAGAACCTGGCGGCGCCCCACGTAAAAGCCACGTAGCCAAAGCCCGTCGCTCTGCCAGTGGCAGCCAGAAAGCCGCCACACGGCAAATGAACTCCGCCTCCTCCCTCCCCGTGCACAGCTTTGCCACGTTGATGAGCGACCTTGGCACCCTGACGCGCAACACCCTCCGCCCCAACATCCCCGGAGCACCCGCCAACATCTACAAACTCACCGAACCCACCGCCAACCAGACCCAAGCATTCGAACTGTTGAATATCATCCCCAAAGCCCTCCCGGCTTGTAGCCAGTAGCTGACACCCTGTTTTAAGGAAAAATATTGATTATAAAAGAGTTACTTGTTTTAAGGTCTCCAACTTCCGCCTAGGAGGCGGCGACGGCGGCGACCACGCGAGCGGCGAAGTCGTGAAACACCTTGCTGGCTGGATGAGAGGAAGCGGGATGCAGCGCGATCGGCGTGCCGGCATCGCCCCCTTCGCGCGTGGGGACATCGATGGGGATTTCCGCCAGCACCGGCACTCCCAGTCGGGCCGCCTCACGGCGACCGCCGCCCTCGCCAAAGAGAAAATACTTCTCCTCGCGACCGGGGGGCTGAAACCAGCTCATATTCTCCACGAGGCCGAGGATCGGAACATTGACTTTAGCGAACATGGCGGTGGCTTTGCGGGCATCGATCAAGGCCACCTCCTGCGGTGTGGTCACGATGACAGCGCCATCGAGAGCCACCGTCTGCACGATCGTCAGTTGAATATCGCCCGTGCCAGGAGGCAGGTCGAGAATCAGGTAATCCAGTTCACCCCAAACACACTGCCGCAAAAACTGCTGTACATAACGGGTTGCCATCGGACCACGGACAATGACCGGACTGGCATCATCGAGAAGGAGCCCCATACTCATCAGCTTCAGGCCATGGCACTCGACAGGAACAATCTCGTTTTGATCCGTGGCCATCGGTCTTTCGTTGGTGCCAAACATCAGGGCCATACTCGGACCGTAAAGGTCGCAATCGCACAACCCAACCTTCGCCCCGGTGGCAGCCAGAGCGACGGCGAGATTACTGGCCACGGTAGACTTACCGACACCTCCCTTCCCGGACGCCACGGCGATGATATGGCGCACTCCCTCGATGCTTTGTTTCATCAGCGGACCGGCCGGCCCTTGGGTAGTGGGCGGTTCCTTCAGATCGAAATCCAACTGGACGCGAGCCACACCTGGCACTGCTTGAACGGCGGCCTGAGCGTGGGCATGGATGGTTTTTGGCAATTCGGGATCGCGTGTCTGCAGGCTGATTTTGACAGTCACGACGCCGTCATCGACGGACACGCCCTTGATGAGTCCGAAAGAAACGATGTCGCGGCTGAAGCCGGGGTATTTCACGGTGCGCAACGCGTCGAGGATCTGGTCTTGGGTGATCATGGTGGAGATAAAAGAGAACGCCGGAAGTGGTACCTTGGACGACGCCGGCCACGGAGCGAATTAAATTGATCAGGATCCGGAAGAACGGATCCGGCACGGCGGATCCTCAAGCTCTTGGCGTCAGGCGTCGGCGAGGCATGCCGCGGGTCGCCTGCAATTCTGGATACACGCCATGGCGGTGGAGATTGAGCAGAATCCCCACGCACACCAGGCAGAACAGCAGATTAGATCCGCCGTAGCTGACGAAGGGCAAGGGCAGCCCTTTGTTGGGCAGACAGACCGTGGTCACGGCAATGTTCAAAGTCGCCTGCAACGCCAGCAGCATGACGCACCCGACGCCGAGCAGTCGTCCGAAGCGAGTGGAGGCGTGCAGGGCGATGAACATGCCAAAAAGGAGAATGAGCACATAACAGACGACAACGGCCAACGTGGCCACCAGCCCCAGTTCCTCGCCGACCATCGGAAAGATAAAATCCGTATGAGCGTAGGTCAGGCCCATCGATTTCTGCTGACCCGCCCCGAGCCCCACCCCGGAAGTCGCTCCATTGGCAAAGGCCATCATGGCCCTGACCTGCTGCATGCCGGTATCACCCAGATGGGCCATCGGATCGCGCAACACATCGAGGAACTCCATAAATCGTTTAGCCCGGTTTGGGATGTATTTAACAGCGGCATAGATGGCCCCGAACCCGAGCAGGACGACCGTCCCCAGCGCTGGCAAATTGGCTCCGGCGGCAAACATCAAGGCAAAGGCAGCCAGACCGATCAATGCTGCCGCCCCCAGATCCACCTCGGCGCCAACCAGCCCCAAGGGCAGCGCCACCAACATCATAGGAATGAGAAAACCATGAACAAATTCACGACTGCGGACGCCGATACGCATGTACCACCCAGCCAAACCAATGACAACGGCTAGCTTGGCAAACTCCGACGGCTGAACCTGTGCCGCCGACAATCCCAGCGACCTCAATCCAATCCACCGGCTCGAACCATTGATATTCACCCCCACCCCGGGAACAAAACACAATACCAACAAAAGACACCCTAATACATAAATCACCGGCGCCATCCGCAGCAAAAACGCGTCAGGCACCCGCGTCATGACCGCACACGCCATCACACTCAGCACCAGCCACGCCGCCTGACGCCGGAGACTGAAAAACGTATCCCCCGCCTCACCCCCGGACCACATGCTGGTGCTGATCAACATGACAATCCCAAGCGCAATCAACAGCAGGACACACCCAAGCAAGACATGGCTGGCAATTTTCGACACAGGTATGAGGAGTGAGAGCGAGAAAAAAACAGGGATAAACAGAAAAAACCGGGAAAATCCTGCAGCTTAACGAGCCGCGGGAATCGTCAGCGTGGTTCCCGGACGCAACGTACTAGGATTGATACCATTGGTTTTCACGAGCTGATCGACATTAACCCCGTGGATTTTGGCGATCCGGTAAGCGGTATCGCCATCTTTAACGACGTAGACCCGACCTTTGGCCTTGGGTTTTGGTTTAGCGGTGGTGACAGCCACGGTTCCGGCGCTGGCGGCTGTTTGTTTTTTAGCGATCTGGGGCGTGGTGACCGGCTTCTTTTGGGGAGCTGCGGCCACGGGGGCTTTCCGTGCGGGCGCCTCGGCGACCGGTTCGGCGCGCAGAACCGGCAGATTGGGATCGTAGACGGAGGGATCGACCGCGACCATGGCACCGACGCCATCGTCATTGTCATTGTCATCGACGACCACGGGAGCCGCCGCGACGGCTGAGTCATCGACGGATTCGACGACCGTCGGAACGGCGGATTTTTTGACTGGGGGTGATGCCAGCAGTTGTCCCGGATCAACCGGCACGTCGGATCCGGCGGCAGCGGCGGCGGCAGCGGCGGAGCCCGGCACCGCCGCTTGCAGCTGGCGGTTGGGGATGACCAATTTCATACCGCTCTGCAACGGACGGCCAGGGCCCAGCCGGTTTTTGGCATGGAGCACTTTTTCATCCACACCGTAAAGGGCCGCGATTTCGGCCAATCGCTCACCGGAGGCGACCACATGTTTGCGCATCAAATCATGAGCTGGATCATCGGCAAAGGCATCGGTAGGCCGCATGGCGGCCACCGGAGTGGTGGACGGACTGCGGGCTTCGCGGACCGCTGGACGCAGCGTTGTGGTGGAGGCGGAGGGGTGATCGCGATGCCGAAACATTTCATACGCCATCAGTCCGCCGATGGCCACGATGTGAATACCCAGCACCACGCCAAATACACGGGAAAGCCGCACTCCCGGCCGGTCCTGCTTCCAGTCGTCCTCGCTGGTAAGATGCGCAGGCAGCCGGTTCATTTTAGCGTGCAGACGATGGAGCACTCCCTTATGCGGGCGCCGCAAGCGTTCAGTGGGTTGGAATTGGCGGGACATGGTGGCTGGTGGGGTGTGAGAGAAACAAAAAGAACAAATGATCGGAAAGCATCAGACCGGGGAGAGGAGGCGGTGGACAGCGGCCACAAATCTCTCGCCACGGTCTTCATAACCGGTGAACATATCGAAGCTCGACGTTCCCGGACTGAGGAGAACGACCTGTCCCGGCCGACTGACGGCCAGACTCCGCGCGACCGCCTCCTCGAGGGAATCACAGGATTCCACCGTCACGGAACCCGCCCAGGCCGCATCAAGATGCGAACGCAGCTGGCCAATCGCCAGCACGTGCGTCGTCATGCGTGCCACCAGCTCCCGCAGCGGAGCGAAATCGAGCCCTTTGTCCTTGCCCCCGGCAATCAAAACGACCGGTTCCGGCAGCGCCCGGAGACAGCTTTCCAGAGCGTGCAAATTGGTGGCTTTGGAATCGTTGATAAACTCCCGGCCTTCCACGACCGCGACGAGTTCACAACGATGGCGTGGGGCACGATAATCGCGAGCCGCCTCTGCCATCACCTCCCAGCCCAGCCCCAGAGCCCGGCCGGCCGCCAGCGCCGCCATCAGATTCTCGGCATTATGTCGTCCGCGCAGGCGGGTCGACCCAAAGTCCAGCACCCGCTCCCCCTGAAAAGTAATCCACCCGTCCACGAGCCCGTAATCAGCCCCCTCCGAGTGCGCACTGAACGTAACCGTCCGCTCCGGCGGCGTCGCTGGACGGCGGTCCTCAAGCTTCACGATGGCCGTATCCCCGTCCGTTTGATTTTCAAAAATCCTCGCCTTGGCGTCAAAATACGCATCGAGGGAAGGATGGCGGTCCAGATGATCCGGTGCAAAATTCATCCACAGTGCGACCGCCGGGCGGAACGCCGCAATGGTCTCGAGCTGGAAAGAACTGACCTCGATCGTCTGCACATCCAGCGGCTCACCCGCCGCCACCACATCTGAAAATGCCCGACCGTGATTTCCTGATGGCAGCGTGCGCAACCCGCCAGCATTCAGCACCCGAGCCACCAGCTCGGTCGTAGTCGACTTGCCATTGGTGCCGGTGATGGCCACCACCGGACGGTCCTGATGCTGCCAAGCAAATTCAATCTCCCCGATGACCGGCACCCCGGCCGCCAGAAAATTCCGGGGCAGCTCCCATGATGGATCGATGCCTGGACTGAGCACCGCCAAGTCAAAACTCCGGCCTGGGGTCGGCTGGACGGTTCCCAACTCGACCGGTGTCCCGTCCGCGCGCAGCGCGTGGGCCGCCGCCTGCAGCGCCTCCGACGATCCAGAATCAAAGACGACAACCTCGGCTCCGAGCTGACGCGCCAAGCGTGCCGCCCCGCGGCCACTGGCCCCGAGGCCAAGCACAGCGATGGATTGTCCGGCAAGTGTCATGAGAGTGGAAGAGAGAAAGAAACGAAGAAAAAATGGCGGCGGCGGTCAGCGCAATTTGAGTGAGGCCACGCCGATGAGGGCGCAGATGACTGAGAGGATCCAGAAGCGGGCGACGACGGTGGTTTCAGGCCAACCGCCCAGTTCAAAATGGTGGTGAATGGGAGACATCCGGAAAATGCGTTTGCCTCCGCGCAATTTGAAACTGGCGACCTGAAGCATGACGGACATGGCTTCCATCACGAAGACAAAACCCACGATGATCAGGGTGATTTCTTGTTTGCAGCAGATGGCGATGGTCCCGATCAGCCCCCCGATAGCGAGCGAGCTGGTATCGCCCATGAAGACGCGGGCCGGATGGCAGTTGTACCAAAGGAATCCGAGGCTGGCGCCGGCCAGCGCGGCGCAGACCACGGCCAATTCTCCGGTCATGGCATGGTGTGGAATATTCAAGTATCCAGAAAAATCCTGCCGGCCGACAGCGTAACAAAACAAGCCGTAAGCAAGGGCCACGGTCAGCGTGCACCCAGTGGCCAGACCATCCAATCCGTCGGTCAAATTCACCGCGTTGCTGCTTCCGACAATGACCGTCGAGAAAAAGGCGAGCGAAAGCAGCCCCATGTCGTTCAGCAGCGGGTTTTTCAAAAATGGCACATAGAGCTGCCCGATGAAATCATCCGCCACATGAGAATAACACAGCACCGCCGAAGCCACGAGGGCGATACCCAGCTGCACCACCAACTTGGCGCGGGCCGGCAGTCCTTTGGAATTCTTTTTCACGACTTTCGTGAAGTCATCCATGAATCCGAGCGCCCCGAGCCCGAGGAAAACGAAAAGCGAAACCCACACAAAGAGGTTGTCCCAGCGCGCGCAGAGCAGAGTGCCCAACACCACGCCCGCGATGATCATGATCCCGCCCATGGTGGGCGTACCTTTTTTCCGACCATGCAGTTCAAACAACTTGTGCACTTCCTCCGCGGTGCGGATCGGCTGCCCGACTTTTAACGAGATGAGCCTGCGAATGACCCACTCCCCGGTCAGCACGATCAGAAGGAAAGCAAAAAGACAGGCCACCGCGGCCCTGAACGTCTGATACTTAAAGACATTCAAGAGCTTGTATAGCAAGCCCTCGTGATGCAGACCCTCGGTCAGTTGATAAATCCAATAAAGCATCTCCAGAATCAGTTAATCAAATGGGGGAATGCGACGAAGAAGAAACGAGAGCCTCCATGACCTTCTCCATCGAGGCCGAACGACTGCCTTTGAGCAAAATCAAGTCGGTCGCAGCCGCATGCGTCCGCAGCCAGGCCGCAGCCTCGGCATGAGTGGCGCACGCCTGTGAACGGGTCGCATCACCGAACGCTTCGTAAATCAAACGCGCATCATCATTATCGCCGACCGTGAGCAAGAAATCGACCGAGGCCTCCGCGGCGGCGATTCCGACGGCCCGGTGTCCAGCCCCGGCGTGCGGCCCGAGTTCACCCATGCGCCCGAGCACCGCCAGCCGTCGCCCGGCTACCGACTGGTCGCGGAGCGTGCCCAGAGCGGCCGCCATCGAGTCAGGATTCGCATTATAGCTGTCATCGAGAAACTTGAGCCCCTCGGCTTCACGAAATTGCAGCCGCCCACCCTGCAGCACCGCTGATTCAAGACCCGCTTTGATTTCTTCGGACGAAACCCCCAATTTCCACCCGACGGCTGCTGCGAGCAGCGCGTTGCCAATCATGTGGCGACCGGGCACTGGCAGGTGAATGCGCACTCTGGCTTGCCCAGGCACCACCAAGTCAAAAGACGCCCCTTCCACCCGCTCGGCGCGCACCTCGCCACCGGTCAGCCCCGCGGTCACGACCGGCGCCACAGCCCGGGCCGCTAGCCCGGGTGTCATATCATCATCCGCATTCAAAACCACCACCCCATTGGATGCCACCGCCTCAACCAACCGACCTTTTTCTTCGGCAATGCCGTCACGACTCCCCAAAAATTCGATATGAGCCGTCCCAATATTGGTGATGACCCCGACCTCAGGCCGCACCATGGCCGCCAGCGGCGCAATCTCGCCAAAATGATTCATGCCCATCTCAAAAACACCGGCCGTATGCTCCGGCTCCACCCCCAACAGCGTCAGCGGCACTCCAATGTGATTATTCAAATTGCCCCGGGTGGCATGCACGCGAAATTTCTGCCCCAGCACCGCCGCCAGAAAATCTTTGGTCGATGTTTTACCATTTGATCCGGTAACCGCCACCGCAGTGAATGGCCCGAGCGATTGGCGATAGCCGGCGGCCAGCTGCTGCAAGGCGACCAGCGTGTCTTTCACCACTATCAACGGACCCTGAGCCGATTCGTCGGCCGACCGGCTGGTCAGCGCCGCCACCGCCCCGCGGGCGAAGGCTTGTGGGAGGAAATCATGACCATCATGCCGCTCCCCGACGAGCGGAACAAATAACGCGCCGGTCAAATCGCCACGCGAATCCGTCGAGACGCGAGTAACCACCGCCTCGGACGCTCCGACGGCCCCACCCACCAACACCCCGCCAGACCATGCGGCCAGTTGATCTAAGGACAACGCCCTCATCCGGACCTCCTTCCGCCACGGGGCGGCGGCTGGTTCGGACCACGCCGCGAATTTTCTGTACCCGACACGGCAGGTTTTTCCTCAATAAAGCGGCGAGCTATCTGACGGTCGTCAAACTCGATCGTCCGGTCGGCAAATATCTGGTAGGTTTCATGCCCTTTACCGGCGATGAGGATGATGTCGCCTTCTTGCGCCAGCTCGATGGCGCGACCGATGGCGCGGCGCCTGTCTTCAATGATCTCAAAAGCGGGGGTTGTCAGGCCAGCCTTGATTTCGTCAAGGATGGCGGCCGGCGGCTCCCCGCGCGGATTGTCTGACGTCAGGAGGCTGTAATCAGCGAGGCGCGACGCCACCGCCCCCATGAGCGGACGTTTGCCCGCATCGCGATCACCCCCGCATCCAAAAACAACCAGCAACCGACGCGGATTGAGCTCGCGCAGCGTGACCAGCGCGTTCTCGAGCGCATCAGGCGTGTGGGCGTAATCGACAAAGACGCGAAACGACCGGCGTCCCGCCACGCTCTCGAGCCGGCCGGGCACTTGCGGTGCTTGCGCCAAATTCCCCACGGCCTCCCGGAGGTTCAATCCGCAGGCTGTAGCGCCGGCCAGTGCGGCCAGGCTGTTGCTCACATTGAACCGGCCAATCAATGGCAGGCGCACCAACAATTTCCGCTCCCCAACCTCCAGCTGGTACTGAGTGCCAGAGGCATCGAACCGGACATTGGTCGCCCGGTAGTCGGCCACGGCGCCCAATCCATACCGAATGATGCGCACGCGATTCCCGAGGCGCGTCGCCAGCCGACGCCCGGCCGGATCATCAACGTTGATGACGGCCACCGGCTTTTTGTCCGCCTGAGCGGCCAAAGCATCAAAAAGCAGTGCCTTGGCTTCGAAGTACGATTCCATGCTGCCATGAAAATCGAGGTGGTCCTGAGTGAGGTTGGTGAAGATACCGGCGTCGAAGTCAACCCCGTCCACGCGGTTTTGCTTCAGGGCATGGGAGCTGACTTCCATGGCTACCCCTCCACAACCGTGAGTGGCCATGCGCGCCAACCACGCTTGAAGTTCAGGGCTTTCGGGGGTGGTATGGCTGGCTGGACTTTGGTTCACGCCATCGTCATAGAGCACGGTTCCGATGAGCCCAGCTCTTCCCCTCGACGCCTGAATCAGGTGATGCAGGAGAAAGGCCACGGTGGTCTTGCCATTGGTTCCGGTCACGCCGGCCACGCGCAGGGAGCGGCTGGGATGCCCGTGAAAGGCAGCAGCCAGCTCTGCCATGGCCCGCCGCGGTTCCGGCGACCGCAGCCACGCCACGCCAGTGCGGTTCGCCGCAGCGGCCGAGAGAATACCCACGGCCCCGGCCTCGATGGCCTGATCAATAAAAGCTGTGCCATCGGACTTTTCCCCCGGCAGCGCGCAATAGATAAACCCTGGGCGGACCAGTCGCGAGTCATGGGTCACCCCATGCACGTCCACATCCCCCGGCCCGGAGGAGGTGAGAGTGCGCATGGATGAAAGCAGATCGGATAAGGTCACTGGGCTGGATGGTGGATGATGAGTGGAAATAAGAAGAAAAACGGGCGGTCTAAGGAGGGTCAGCGGTCAACCGCGAGGGTGGAATTTTTGGGCATCCACTCGGGATTCGGCTCTACACCCCGATGCGCGAGGACTTTGCCGGCGATCCGCCGGAAAAGCGGGGCGGACAAGTGGCCGCCATATTCCTTGTTGGCGGGCACGTCCGCGTCATCGACAACGACGACGCCCATCAGTTCGACCCCGGCCATGGATTCGGCAAAACCCACGAACGTGACGACATAAGCACCGTCGGCGTAGGCCTTGCGCGCCGGCACATATTTTTGCGCCGTGCCGGTTTTGCCGCCCACAAGAAACCCGGGAATAGCGGCCTGCTTGGCCGTGCCTTTTTTGACCACCTCATACATGGCGGTCCGCAACTGGCGGGCGGCCGCCTCCGAACACACGCGGTGGAGCTCAACCGGCGGCCGGTCTTCCAGCACGACCCCATCCTGATCCAGCACCGCCTCGACCAGCCGGGGCTCGCGCATCATACCGCCATTAATGACCGCAGAAAAAGCGTTGAGCAGCTGCAGAGGGGTCACGTTCACTTCATAACCGAACGACAGACTGCGCATCGAAAGCGTGCCCCATTTTTCTACTGGCCGCAGCAGGCCAGTGGCCTCATTCGGCAGCGGCACACCGGTCCGCGCGCCAAACCCCAAGCTGCGCAAATACCCATAATAACGGACGGCACCCAGCTGAGAAGCCAACTTATAGGCAGCGATATTGCTGGAATGAGAAAAGGCGGTCAGCACGGTGGCTCCTTCGACCGGATGGTCGTCACGGATGCGGATTTCACCTTTTTCGTAGCGGCCGCCGTGCAGATTCAACGGCGTGGCGAGGCCAACCAGCTGTTCGTCGAGCACCCCGATATAAGCCCCGATTTTGAAAGTCGATCCGGGCTCGAAGGTCTCGGAAACCGCAAGGTTAGGAGTCAGCTTTCCGCGGTCGGCCAGATTGTGATGCGGCCGACTGGCCATCGCGAGGATGGAATTGGTCGCCGGATCCATGAGAATGACCGAGACGCCCTTGGCTTTCAGCAGCGGCACATAGACATCAGCGGGATCATCGCCCACCGCATCAAGCTCTTCCTCCAGCAACCGCTGAATCTGATGATCAAGGGTCAATCGCAGCGAGCGCCCAGACTGGGGCGCCTGCGGCGGACGAGTCGACGATAACCTTTCGCCCCCTTTAGATGTGCGCTCGAACCACTGGTGCCCGGGCACCCCGCGCAGGACCGAATCCATCGTCTTTTCAATGCCTTCAACGCCGGTATTCTCGTTGTTGGTAAATCCTAAAACATGCACCGCCAAATCCGGCATGGGATGGAAACGCCGCAGCCCCTCCCTCACAAAAACTCCTGGTAAGGACTCTTCTTCAATAAAATCCTTCAAGGCCTGAGCTTCTTCATCGCGAAGCTCCTTGGCCACTACCACTTCGCCGCGGACACTGTCACCCACCAGCCCACGCAGGGCCGCCGCCCCCAACCCCAGCCGCGGGGCCAGCAGATCAAGACACCGGTCCACACTCAACTGGCGCGCCTGCTCCAGCGTGTAATGACGCTCTACCTCCGTCACTTTCTGCCCCAATTCCGCCGACACCGAACGCAGGGCCAGATTACGATCAGCCAATAAATTGCGGTCCACCACCACCGAATACGACCGGCGGTCAATAGCCAGAACTTCCCCCTGACGGTCCATCAACGCCCCGCGAGCAGCGGGCACCACTACCTCGCGCTGGAAGATTTCACGAGCCGCCTGCCGAAACGTATCACCTTGATTGACATGGAGATTAACGAGCCTCCAGCCGAGCAGACTGAAGACCACAGCCAGTCCCGTGCTCAAAATCACCGCCCGAACATACAGGGTGGTTTCAAGCTTGGAATCCGAATCATGTGGGGGAGGCGGCATGGACATGCGAGCGTTGGAAGGAATATGGATGAGAAAGAAAAAAGAAAAAATCCGGGGGATTAGGGACGGGCGACGGTGGCCATAACGGTACCGGCCGTACCCGCGGCGCTGCGGCTGGCATCTGCGTCGGAAGTGACCAGTGCGGCGGGGGCCGCCACCGCCGCTGATTTAGGAACGAGGATCCGCCGCTCGGGAGTAATCGCGGTCAAAGCCAGCTGGCGGTCCCGGACGGCCAGTTTCAACTGGGCCGCCGCCACCCGGCCGCTGAATTCATCCGTGAGGGCTGCGGTTTTTTCCTGCAGGACCGTCACCTCGCGGCGCAAACTGGCGAGCTGTTTCAGCTTGGTTGTTTCTTGATTCTGACGGTGCGTGTACAAGCCCGCCAACCCGCCTCCCAAGGAAAGGAGCAGAATGGCAAATCCCACCCAAGCCAAACTGGGTGAATTACTGGGCAATCTTCTGGGCAGCTTCCTCATGGTGGGGTAGGCGTTCGGCGATGCGGAGACGGGCGGAACGCGCACGCGGGTTCCGGGCGATTTCCTCGGCGCTGGGAGCGAGTCCTTTGCGGACGAGGAGACGAAAATAACAGGCTGGATTCGGCCGCGGACCGGGCCATTCCGGACGGTCGAGCAGCGGTCGGCTGTGTTCAGCAAAATACTGTTTCACGAGCCGATCTTCGAGGCTGTGGAACGTCAGCACGGCGACCCGCCCCCCTGCTTTTAACCACTTAGGCAGCTCCTCCAGAGCCGATTGCAGCGCCCCGAGTTCGTCGTTGACGGCAATCCGCAACGCCTGAAAGACCCGCGTGGCCGGATGCTTGCCGCTGCGGCGACCACAGACTTCCTCGACAAAACTAGCGAGATCCCCGGTGGTGCGAAACGGCGCCGCCGCCCGACGGCGCACAATCGCCGACGCCACCCGGTGCGCGAGTGGCTCTTCCCCATACTCGCGGAAAATCCGCCGCAATTCTTCCTCCGGCGCCTCCGCCAACAAATCAGCCGCCGTCATCCCTTTGCTGCAGTCCATCCGCATATCCAACGGACCATCATGCGAGAAACTAAATCCCCGGTCCGCCGTGTCGAGCTGCCACGAAGAAACGCCCAGATCCAACAAGATCCCATCCAGTTCTTTTTCCAGCCCAACCTCGCGCAGCAAGGACGGGTAATCCCGGAAATTCATGTGAATGAAGGCCACCCGGTCTTCGTGTTCCGTCAACCGCTGACGCGCATAATCAATCGCATCCAGATCCTGATCCAACCCCAGCACACTCGCCCCAGCACGCACCAGTTGCTCGGTGTGCCCGCCTCCCCCCAACGTGCCATCAAGATACAATTTGTTCGGCCCCGGCGCCAAAAAATAAGCCACCTCCTCCGCCATCACACTCTGGTGATACCCCACCGGCGCCGCCTCCGATACCGGTCCCGACGAAGGCACTCGCCCGCCCGGCGTCCCCGGAAGCACCAGCTTGTGCTGGTCAAGCCAACCGCGCAGCCGCTCCGGAAAGGCCGCCAGATGACCAAGCCAGTCGCGCAACGCCGGCCGCGCCGGAGCATAAGAAATTGATGGAACAAGACTCGGCATAAAAATCAGCGGTTAAGGCGCAATGCCCCAGAAGCATGCTCGGATTGAAGGTGAACAAGATGGTCCTGCCAGACTTCCGGCCGCCAAATCTCAAAATGACGAAAGGCCCCCACCAGCTGCACCGGCCCCGCTAACCCCAGCTTCTCAATATACATCGAGGGCAAAAGCAGCCGCCCCTGCTTGTCCAGTGAACACTCAAACGCCCGGTACGAATAAAATCGTAGCTTCTCCGCCTTCACGTCGTCCGATTGCGTCGGATCCTCCTCCAAACGAGCCAGTACCGAATTCAAAACCTGCGTCGGCATCATCCGTAACGACGGCTGCGCATCGTCCGGTAACGCCAGCAAAATATCCAACCCCTCATGACGCCACCTCGCAGGCACAGTCACCCTCCCCTTGGTATCCAAGGTTTGCTGAACGTGACCATGAAAAGTCCACGTCGATGGTGTCAAATCCCCCATTTTGCCCCACTTCTCCCCACCATTAACAATTCTTAGGAAATTTGGCAATTAAAAAACCAGAGTTTCCGCGATCTGGTGCAAATACACCGTTTTTATAGCAACCGACTCATCCTCATGAAATCAGCTGTATTTTTTCCGTAAAAAACCCCGTTTTTTTACCCCGCAGCAGGGCCTCCGACCCACCCCCGCGCTAGTCCAGCGCCCCCCTCCCCCTCTCGCGTCCCCCATCCTCCCGACCGAAAAAGGCCGAAACAGGCCGAGCAAGCCGCTCAGACGGACGTCAGCCGGCGGCGCAGGGAGAAAAACAACCCTATCAAACAAAGCCCGCAAAAAATACCAAGAACCACCAGATTCAGTCGAAGGGTGCTCACCTCGCTTCCCCAATCAAAAACCGCCCGGGTGGGGCCCCACGATCTGAGTTCTTCCGGCGCTTTCAGGCCGAGTTGTTTTTTCAGACCGAAGAACACATTGGGGGGTTTGGCATGGCCATCGTGCAGGCGTTCGACTTCCGCCTTATTGAAGAGGTCCCAGATTTTCTGATTCGAATACAGCTGACCTGCGGAGATGGGTTTAGCCCCGGACTTACCCGAGAATTCGTCGGACTCGGCGTCGAAGTCGTCGCGTTCAACGGCGTTCATAATGGCATCGAGCCGCCGCTTTACATGTTCATTTGAACGCCCCTCTAATCCTGAAACGAGGGCGAGGGCTTGTTTGGCATTATTGAGTTTTCGGGCCAGGGCGGGCGGATCTTTGGCGGGCGGCGGCGGGAGCTGACTGACGATGGATTCGATGCGTCGCTGCAGTGATTCTTGAGCTTCGGCGAGCGGATTGCGGGTGGCTTGAGCGATGACGATGGCTTCGTAGCTCCAGCGGAGGGGCATGAACTCACAAAGGAACGGGACTTCCAACTTATTAGGTGGCTCCAGCGGGCGGCCGTCATCACCGCGCAACCAGCGGCGCAGGTTGTGAGCGAGGTCGAGATTCCGATTCATTTCCTCATATTTGATGAGGGCTCCGCCGAGAATGATCTGAGGGATGAGGATGAGCGGGATGATATTGATGGCGGTCTTGCTTTTGCGCACCAGGCTGGAGATGAGCAGACCGAGCACCACCCCGGCGAGCGCACTGAGGAACATCCAGAGGAAATAATCCCAGAACATGGATTTGATTTCCAGCACGGCATTTCCGATGAGCAGGTAAACGGCGCACTGGGCAGCAGCAAAGACGGCCAGGGCTCCGGTTTTGGCCAGCACGTAATAGCCGCAACGGACGTCGTGATTCCGCTCGCGCTGGAGCAGCACCTGATCGCGGACGATATCATCGGCGCTATTGGTCAGTCCCAGAAACATACCGACCACCAGCGTCATGAAGAGGTAGGTGGGAATATGAAAGGCACTGGCAAAAGTGTACACTCCGTCCTCGCTGTACCTCAGGACAAAGGCGATCAGCAGCGCCAGCAAGGGGGCTTCCAGCAGGGTAGCCGCCAGATTGCCCCGGTGGCGCAGCTTGGCGATGAAGGCGCGGCGAAAAACGGCCGCTCCCTGAGCCGCCTCGTCCCGCCACCGTCGGCGCGCCCGCGGCGGGACCCGCGGCGCCGGAGCCGCCACCACGGCGCCCGAGACGAGCTCGTCAGGCTCGCGCACCCCGCCGCGAGTCTGCTCGAGAATCCTCCGCGTCTGAAAGCGATCGCGCCAAAATCCCGGACTGAACCGCCGCCCCGGTGCCAGACGACCGTTCTCATCCTCTGTGTAAATCACATCGCCACCAAGATCCCGCAACGGCGACTCCATCACATCAAAAACCACCTCGGGCGGAGGCGGCCCTTCGCCCGGAACCAAGGGATAATCAAGAGGCACATCCTCCTCGACCGCGGCCTCCCGAAAATACCGCAACATGGCCGCCGGAGGACCGTAAAAGGCTAGCCGCCCCCCCCGGTCCAACAGCAACGCCTGATCAAACAGGCCGAGCAAGCGCGCACTGGGCTGATGAATACTGACAAAAACCACCTTGTTGTGCGCTAGACCGCGAATGATGTCCAGCACCTGCTCGGAATCTTTGGAAGACAGGCCGGACGTCGGCTCGTCGAACAAAAACACATCGGACAACCCGATCATGTCGAGCCCGATGTTCAGGCGTTTGCGTTCGCCTCCGGACAAGAATTTGTCTTCGGGTGAGCCGGCCCGGCGGCGCCGAGCCGCATCGAGCCCGAGTTCGACCAGTTTGGCTTGGACTCGTTTACGTCGTTCCTCACCATTGAGGTGTGGACTGCGCACGGCGGCCGCGACGTCGAGGTTTTCCTGGACGGTGAGGAATTCGTCGAAGGCATCTTCGTGCGGGCAGTAGCTGATGTAGGGGCAGAGCAGTTCGAGGTTCTCGTACAGCGACAGTCCATTCAGGCTGACGGCGCCTTCGCGGGGGCGGAGGTGGCCGGCCAGCACGCGCAAGAAAGTACTTTTGCCGCATCCACTGGGCCCCATCACGCAGATCAACTCACCGCGCCGGGCGGTGAGACTGATGCCATCGAGGGCCGTCTCGCGGTCGTTATAGCGGTGAAAAAGATCCGTCACTTCCAGACGGCTGATCAGGTTCCGTTCTTCTTCAATGATGCGGTCGCCAAAGTCACAGCGCAGGCACACCCCTTCGCCAATATCAATCACCGCCCCGTCGTCCAGCACGGTCCGCTCCCGCACCAGCTGGCCACCAACCAAAATCGGACCGCCTCCCTTCAAAACCTCCAACACCCCGCGCTTGGCCTCGTAATCGCAGGAAATCCGGATCAACAACTCACCGCTGGCATTCGATGACAGCAAAATGTCGCCCGGACGCAGCAAGGCCGGATTGTTCGAG
The DNA here is from genome assembly GCA_903954065.1 of uncultured bacterium. Taxonomy (GTDB): domain Bacteria; phylum Verrucomicrobiota; class Verrucomicrobiia; order Verrucomicrobiales; family V1-33; genus CAJBME01. The sequence goes on along the minus strand of CAJBME010000037.1, from coordinate 5,260 downwards.
ACCAGATAGTCCGACTTGCTGGGCGACAACGTGAAACGCCCGCCCATTTCCCGAGCCCGCCGACGCAATTCCGAAAGGGAAATTTCCGTTTCGTTCGGAAAGGTAATCTTGTCGGTCAGCCCAGCCTTCAAGCGTTCCCCCACTCGCAATGACACTCCGCGCACTCGCGCCGGCGTGCGCCGCAACGCCATGACCTCCACCCCTAATCCAAATTTAATCTGAAACACACTGCCCGCCGAGCGCGTCCTCTCGACCGACGGCTGGTCCTCCGCATCCATCGCCAAATACAATTGCGTCGAAGAAACATCTTTCTTCGCATTCAGATACGTCACCAAATCCTGAAACTCGAAAACCGACTCATCCAGCACCACCCGCTGTCCGAGATAAAGCCGGCTGAACTCGCCCGGCCGCAGCAGCCGCCCGCGCGCCAGCAGCGGGCGCGTGCCCGTATTTTTCACCAGCACCAGATTGCGCAACCGGAAGACGGCCAATGATTGCCCCTCGGGCACGTTTTCCAGCACCACATCCGCCGGCTGCCGCCCGCTGATCAGCAGTGAATCCAGCGGCTGGATGGCCACCCCCGAGGCCGGACCGTCCCGTCCGTCCTCCGCCCCCGCTTCGCTCGCATTGAGCTGATAGACCAATCCGACCGCCTCGGACGCCACTCCCAACCCGGTCATGAACAAATAAAATTGTCGCAGCAACTGCGACGGCATGTGCGCGCGCGAAATCAGCACATACAATTGCATCCCAAGGAGAATCTTCTCCTCTGGCTCCAGCATCGGCGCCAGCTGCGCCGCAATCTCAGCCAGATTCTGCGGCTCGTTCAAGGCCCGCTGGTAGTCCGCCTGCAGCTTGCTCGAATACGCCGTCGGCAAATCATTGCGCAGAAAACTCAGGCTGCTGTCAATGTCCGCCTCCACCACTTCGCCATCAATCTTGCTGAATCCAGCCAACGTCTGCACCAGCAACGGCAAAATCGCCCGCCCATCACGACGCCCACGCCACCATCCAGTCAACGTGCGACGCGACGACGACGCCACTTCCCGCCGGCCATGGCCGCGGGCCGCAGGAATCACTGGGGGTTTGGAATCGACGAGAGTTTCGTCCATGTGGGACCGCGCACGCCGTGCGCACAGCACAGGTTTAGGACAGATCCGCGCCCGCAGCAAGACATGATGCCTTTCATCTTACGCCCCCCAGTCACGGATTCGTCGGGGATTGCCGCTGGCCAGCCATAAGTCGGGCGCGTATCATACCGCGCATGAATCCCGACACTCTTGTTTCCAGCCTCGCTCCCCATCCGTACAGCTGGCTGGCTGCCCTCGCCTTCGCGCTGACCGGATCGCTGTCGCCAGCCCAGGCCCAAACGATTCTGGCTGATGCCCCCACGCCCCCTCCGGGGGCAGCTCGGCCCGCCCCTCTTCCCGCTCCAGCGGTCAATCCGTTGATTTCTCGCCTGGCCCTCGGCTCATGCATGAAACAGGATCGACCCATTCCCATTCTGCGCACGGTCATGGAGTGGGAACCAGAACTTTTCATCTGGCTGGGCGACAATATTTACGGCGACACTCATGACATGAACCTGCTGGAAGCCCGCTACCAGCAGCTCGCGGCCAAACCGCTATTCGCAGCCCTGCGCGCCAAAACCCCGATGGTCGCCACGTGGGATGACCACGATTACGGCCTCAACGATGCCGGCAGCGATTACACAAAAAAGGAGGACTCAAAAGAAATCTTCCTCCGCTTCTGGAATGAGCCTGAGGGAAGCGAACGCCGCCAACGCCCCGGCATCCACACCAGCTATACCTTCACCGATCCCACCCTGAAAAAGTCCCTGCAGGTCATCATGCTGGACACCCGTACCTTCCGCACCCCTCTGACAAAAAATACCACATCCTCCTACAAAAACGACTACCGCCCAGACTCCAGCCCCGCTAATACCTTCCTCGGAGCCGACCAGTGGAGCTGGCTCAAATCCCGCCTCCAAGAACCAGCCGACCTCCGCCTCATCGCCACCAGCATCCAGTTCGGTCACGAATATAATGGATGGGAATCATGGACCAACTTCCCCACCGAAATAGAAAAAATGGTCGATCTCATCAAGGAAACCAAGGCCAATGGCGTGGTCTTCCTCTCCGGTGACGTCCACTGGGGCGAACTCTCCGTCCTCAAAGCTCCCGGCTGCTACCCACTCCATGACCTGACCGCCAGCGGCATCAATGAAGAATGGGACATCCTCGAACCCAATCGCAACCGCGTCGGCCAAGCCTGCATGGACCACCACTTCGGCTTCATCGAAATCAACTGGCAAGACGCCGATCCCTCCGTCGCCCTCCACATCAAAGACGTCACCGGCCGCGCCCGCGTCAAACAAAACGTGCGCCTCAGTCGCCTGAAATTCTAACGCCAGCCCGAATATCTAGCCGTCCTGGCTACACCGTCCTCACCGCCAACTCCCTCCCCCCCGCATCCCGTGAGCCTCGTCGAATTCATCGATCAACTCCGCTGGCGCCCCACCATCGGCGATCCTTCAGCCATGGGATGGTTGACTGTTTTCGGCTACATCGTGGCTGCCATCAGCTGCGGCCGAACCGCCCTGCAAACTCCGATCACCCCAGGCCCCGCCCGAAATCGCCGCCTGACGTGGCTCGTCATGACCGCCGTCATGGCCGCCCTCGCCCTCAATAAACAACTCGACCTACAAAGCCTGCTGACCGACATCGGCCGCGTCGCCGCCCGCCACCAAGGATGGTACGCCGAACGACGCTCATTTCAAAAATGGCTCGTGCTCGGGACCCTCGCTTTGTCAGGCCTCACCGTCAGTTTCCTGATCTTCCGGTTCCAGACGTTTTGGAAGCAAAACGTGCTACTAGCCGTCGGTATCGCCCTCCTCACCACTTTCATCATCGTGCGGGCCATTTCGTTCCATCACGTCGATACCCTCCTCAAAACCAAAGTCGTAGGCATTAAACTAAACTGGGCCTTCGAGCTCGGCGGCATCGCCATCATCACCCTAGCTGCCATCCGCACCCGCAGAACCGGCGCCTAGTCAATCTTCCATCCTCTTCCCCCTCCCCCTCCCCTACTGATCCGCTGATCGGCCCTGCTGCGCCTCCGGACCGTGACCCCAGTCTGGCCCCATGTTGGCCCCAAGCGGATCCCGCCGACCCCGGTGCTTTTGATCGTCGGCGCGGCTGAATGCGGCCTCATCATCGGCCGTTCTTCGCCCCCATAGGCATTTCTGATCGGTGCTTGGTGTGCCGCTAGAAGCGCAAATCGGCGGCGCCGACGGCAGCCAAAAAAGACGATTTTGGGCAGGTTCGTCCCTAATTTGGGCATCTTCGTCACAAATCGTTTGCGTGACGCGGCGAATTCGCCAGCAGCGCCCTTGATCAGGACACGCTCCAAGCCTGACACCAACGCCTGATCGCCCCCTCATCTCAAACCACACGACCCGCCACCCAAACCAAGCCATGGAACCCCACCACCTGCCCTTGCATTCCATCCTTACGACCCCACCCGCATCCAGCCCTTTAAGCCGGATGGTCACTGTCCGCTTGTCCTCTTGGATCCTCGGATTGGCCTTAATCGGTCTGCCGCGTCTGGCGCAGGCCCAGAACGTCACGAGCGGGACGGCCGTCTACGGCACGAACCAAGCGGCCACGAACTGGACGGGCGGGACCATCTCTTCTGGGGCGACGCTGCGGCTCGACGACGGCGGCACGGTCTCCGGCAACGTCACCAACAACGGCACTCTCCAATACAACGAGTCGGGGAATATCACGATCAGCAACACGGTCGCGGGCACCGGCACGCTCTCGATGACGGGCGCCGGCATCCTCACGCTCTCGGGGTCCAATACCTACACCGGCGGCACGACGCTCACCGCCGGCTCCGTGATCGCTTACACGAACGCAGGCACCAATGTGAGTGCCGTGGGCTCCGGGGCCGTCGCCATCGGCAGCGGCTCCACGCTCGAGCTCAGGAGTCAAAATACGGGAAATTCCACAACTACCATCAACAATACCTTCACCGGCACTGGACTCCTCAAGCTGAGTTCATCGTCTGCAGGTGGTAACAATAATTTTCTCGGAGGCATCAATGGATTCAGCGGCACAGTCGAACTGGCCTACCCGGGGGCCAGCAATAACATTTTGACTGGCTTAAGTTCCGCCAACCCTGTCACATCGGTTATCAACGCGCCCAACGCCACGCTCCAGATCAACAACGGCAACACCGTTTACGTCGGCTTTTATGGATCCCAGACCTGGAAAGACATCAAGGTCAGCGGCTCTGGGAACAACGAGGGTTTTGGTGCTATCCGATTTGATTCCAATAGCACTCTCACGGGAAGCGTGAGCCTCCTCGGAGATACCACCATCGGCACGGGAGGCGGCACATTGAATGGCGCGATCACCAGCGGGACCGTCGGCACTCAGACGCTGACCCTCGGTACCTCAAAGACAACCACCGGCGTGGTGACGCTGAGTGGAGCCATTGGCGGAGGGAGCGGCAGCATTGCTTTGAACAAGACCCAGGCGAACATCGCTATTCTCTCGGGCGCCAACACCTACACGGGTGCGACGACAGTGAGCAACGGGATATTGAACATTCGGAACGCGAATGCGCTGGGCACGACAGAGGCAGGGACGAGCGTGAGCTCCGGCGCTACGCTGCAAATCCATGGCAACATCACGACGGCAGCGGAGCCACTGACCTTGAACGGCACGGGGGTAAGCACGAATGGTGCGCTGCGCAACTTCAACGGCACGAATACTTACGCGGGCCTTGTCACGCTAGGCGCGCCGACGCGGATCAACTCGGATACTGGAACATCCCTAACCTTGAGCAACACGGGCACAATCACGGGGGAGACCTTTGGCTTAACGGTGGGCGGCGAGGGGAATACCACGATCGCTAGCATCATCGGCACGACCAGTGGAACCCTGACCAAGGATGGCACTGGCACGCTGACCCTCACGGGGGCCAACACCTACAGCGGCGGCACCACCATTTCCGCAGGCACGCTCGAAGTATCCGGAGCATCCGGGGCCCTGACCGCCACCAGCGCGGTCAATATCAACGGGGGCACGTTGTCGCTGAGTGGATCAGCGGCAGATCGGATCAGTGATACGGCATCCATCTCCCTGGGAGCGGCCACCGGTAGTACGCTGCAACTCTCCGGAGCCGTCATCGAAACCCTAGGAGCCATGACGCTGGCCGGTGGGGTTGGAGCCCGGGTGATTGATTTTGGAGT
>CAJBME010000036.1 GCA_903954065.1 uncultured bacterium | reverse complement strand
CGCAGCCGGTCACCTGCCAAAAAGACGTTCGGCGCCGCGACCGGGGTCAGCGACCCACGGCTACAGTAGACCCCGATACGAAACAACGACGCAGGCGGCAAAGCCGCCACTGTAGCCGGGGACGTTGGCCCCGGTTTCCACACTTGGCCCCTAGGCCACATCCCTCAAGACAATGGCTACGAATCCGCTTCCACGCGACCGGTCACCTGCCAAAAAGTCGTTCGGCGCCGCGACCGGGGTCAGCGACCCACGGCTACAGTAAACCCCGATACGAAACCACGACACAGGGTAGAAATCCCCAAGGCGATGCCCTGGGCTTTCACAGGACGCCCCGTTGGGGCTTAGGTCGTGGCCATGTGTCGAAGAGTGGGTGCTCAATTTTCTTTGTAGGTTGATGGAGCCCAGGACCCAGATCCTTCCAAACATTTGTGCTGGTCACGGCTGGGCGATGCGGGCAGCATAGTGGTGATGAAAGCATTTATTTGTCTCCTATCCTGTGTCTTTGCTGTTTGCTCGCTGGCGGCGGACGCACCCAAAATTCCGGTTTTGATTATCGATGGCCAGAACAATCACAACTGGAAGAGCACGACGCCGGTATTAAAGAGCGCGCTCGAGGCGAGCGGTCGATTTGTGGTGGAAGTCAGCACGACGCCGACCGATCGCGCTTCGGCGGAGGAATGGGCGAAGTGGCGGCCCGAGTTTTCTAAATACGAAGCCGTCGTGAGCAACTACAACGGCGTCATCTGGCCGCTGCAGGTCAAAATCGCTTTTGACGACTATGTGGCCGGCGGCGGCGGGTTCGTCTGCATCCATGCCGCCAACAACGCCTTCCCAGATTGGCTGCAGTACAACCGGATGATCGGCCTCGGTGGATGGGGAGATCGCGATGAAAAAAACGGCCCCTACATCTACGTCAAAGACCAAAAACTCGTCCGCGACACCAGCCCCGGCGCCGGCGGCAATCACGGCGATCAATTTGAATTTAATGTCGATCTCTTCGGTGAAGGCGCGACCCACCCGATCACCAAAGGCCTGCCCGCCTCATGGAAACACTGCAAAGATGAACTCTACGACAAACTGCGCGGCCCGGCCGAAAACATGAAAGTTCTGGCCACAGCAACCAGCCAAGTGACGAACCGACCCGAACCCATGCTCATGGTCCTCGACTATGGAAAAGGTCGCGTCTTTCACACCCCCATGGGCCATGCCGACTATTCGATGCAATGCGCCGGTTTCTACACCGTGCTGCAACGGGGAACCGAATGGGCCGCCACCGGCACCGTTACCATCCCCGTGCCCGCCGCCTTCCCCACCAAGGACGCCACCCTGCCAGTAAAATAACCCGTGTGCTAAGAATCGATTTTTAATTTAAACTTTTGATGAGCAACGCATTAAACGACCTCACATCAGCCATCGACGCCGGTCACGAACTGACTGCCGCCGAGATCTCCGCCGCTGCAGCGGCCTTGTTGATCGATGACCTAGAGGCTGTCGACGCCAAGGCGAGTTTTCTGCGGGCACTGGCGCTTCGCGGCGAGACGTCGGCTGAGTTAACGGGATTTGTGAAGGAGTTTTTGCAGCACGCGGTCAGACCGCCGCTGGATTTGACCACGCTGGACCGGCCGGCCATTGATGTGTGCGGTACGGGGGGCGATCGTCTGGGGTTATTCAATGTCTCGACGACGGCGATGTTTGTCCTAGCCGGCGCAGGGGTAGCGGTCGTCAAGCATGGTAACCGCGGCATCACCTCCCCCAGCGGCAGTGCCGACGTCCTCGCGGCGCTGGGCGGAAAAATCGATCTGACGCCGGATCGTTTTGCCGAGGGCATCCGGCGCACGGGGGTGGCCTTTATGCTGGCCCCCCAGTATCATCCTGCCTTCAAAGCGGTGGGACCGGTACGGCAAAAGCTCGCGGCGGAGGGGCAGCGCAGTTTGTTTAATTTGATCGGCCCGCTGCTGAATCCGGTGCAACCCGCCTACCAGATTGCCGGGGTCTTTCACGCCGACCTCGTGCCGACCTACGCCTCCATTCTCGCCGGCCTCGGACGATCCCGGGCGTGGGCGGTGCATGGCGAAACCGCGGACGGCCGGGGCATGGACGAACTCTCAACCCTCGGACCAAATCGGGTGGCCGAAGCCGCCGCGGGCGCAGTGCGTACCATCGACCTCACCTCGCCGTTTCCACGCCCGTGCTCGCTGAACCAACTGGCCGGCGGCACCAGCTCGACCAATGCCGAGATTTTGGAAAGCATTCTGCGTGGTGAAACGCGCGGACCACGCCGTGATCTAGTCGTGCTCAATGCCGCAGCTGGTCTGATCGTGACCGGCCTCGCCACCGATCTGGCCAGCGGGGTGGACATGGCGGTTTCGACGCTGGATTCCGGACGAGCGGCGGCTTCGCTGCAAGCGTGGCGCACCTTTAGCTAACGCGCTTTCGCTGGCTTGGCCGGGCTGTCGCAGGCCGCGCTCTCGAACCGCGCTCGGCGCTCACTCGCAAGCCGCGCTCGCCGCTCACTCTCAAGCCGCGCGCGCCGCACCGACCGTTGGTGATACCAGGGGTTCAGGTTATGACCGGGGCAGGCATTTATCGCAATATTCCTGACCATCCGCAGCGATGCGGAATTCTGCGTGCTTGTCTTTTTGTTCCGTCTGACCGCACGTGATGCACGTATGGAACGGCTCGGCATCGACGGCCTGCGGGGCGGCGAACGGGTGGCGCCGGCCCTGCGCCAGCGTGCGTTTTTTCATCATGGCGGCCCATGAGGGACCGACGAAACAGGCGAACGGAATGGTGACAGCCAGCACCGCGGCCCACGCCTGCGGGGCCACAAAAAGTGTAAAGACGAGCATCGCCCCGGTAAACCACCCGAGGAATTTGAGTTTTACCGGAAAGAAAAAGAAGAGCATGATCTCGACTTCGGGCGCCAGCACGCACGCGGCCAAAAACAGCGATTGATACAGGAGCGTCGCTTCCATCGCCGTGCCGTGACCGGTCACAAAGGCCGCTAGATTCAACAGAGCCACACTGCTAAAATAATACACGTTGAGCCGGAAACTGCCCCACGCCTCCTCCAAAATGTTGCCAATGAAAAACAAAAACATCACGGCAAAAATGATCCAAATGACGCTTTCCGTCGGAGGAAGGAAGACGAAACCCAGCACTCGCCACACCTCCCCCTGCAGCACCAACTGAGGCACAAGCTGCAAAAGCTCGTCGAGCGCCGGGATGGCCTTGATCAAAATAAACATCAACGCCTGCACCATGGCCACCACCCGCAACAATCCGGGAATACACCAGCGGCCCCATCGTTTTTCCAAGGAATCTAAAAAATTCACAGCGCGAGTGTGGTGTCGACTGGCCGCAGTTCAAGTCATGGAAATCGCCAGCCCACATAAAACCACCTGGCCACCGTCTGGCTTCGCCCAGCAAAATCCGAGAGGAAATGATGAAGCCCGCCGCGCCCGGCAATTGACAAGTGCACCGGCCCTACGACGCTTGGCGCTATCGTGGAGTCATCTGCCCTGCATCATTCTCCGCTGGAAGCCGTTCATCTGGCCCACGGCGCCCGGCTCGTCCCCTTCGCCGGGTGGATGATGCCGGTCCAATATTCGGGCATCACCGATGAACACCTCGCCGTCAGAAACCACGCTGGTGTCTTCGACATCTCCCATATGGGGGAATTTTTTGTTTCGGGACCGGGGGCCATGGTCTGGCTCAATACGTTGCTGACCAATGACATCAGTCTACTCAAAACCGGGGATGGCCAGTATACATTGATGCTCAATGAACGCGGCGGCGTGATCGACGACCTGATTGTCTACCGCACCGAACCCGAGCAGTTCCTGCTCGTCGTCAATGCGTCAAAAATCGAAGAAAACGCAGCATGGATGACAGCGCATCTGCCCGCCGACGGCTCGGTGGTCTTTGAAGACCAGAGCCGGATGTGGGCGGCCTTGGCGGTGCAGGGACCGGCGGCACCAGCACTGCTCGATCATTTACCCCCGCGCAATGGGGTCAAAACGGGCGGATCCGTCATCATCTGCCGCACCGGCTATACCGGCGAGGATGGATTTGAACTACTGGCTCCGGCCGAGGCCGGGAGCGCGTGGTTCGAGCGATTTGTGCAAGCTGGCGCAAAACCCTGTGGACTAGGCGCCCGCGACACCTTGCGCCTGGAAATGTGTTATCCTTTAAACGGCAACGACTTGTCTCCTGACAGAACCCCGCTAGAGGCGAGTCTGGCCCCGTTCGTCGCCATGAACAAAGGCCACTTCATCGGCCGCGACACCCTCGCCGCTCAAAAAGCAGACGGCACCCACGACCGTTTGGTGGCGATTCGCCTCGTGGAAAAAGGACCTCCCCTGCGCAGCCACTACACCGTTTTTGCCGACGGCCAGCCCGTAGGCACCCTCTCCAGCGGCGGCATCTCGCCCAGCCTCGGCTTCAGCATCGGCATGGCCTTCCTGCCCGCCTCCCACACCGCCGTTGGCACCAAGCTCGAAATTGACGTTCGTGGCAAGCATCATGCTGCAGTCGTTGTCAAAAAACCTTTTTATCACAAAACGGCATGACGCTCCGCCGCTCCGCTCGCCTTACGGTGCAGCGGCTCGCCGCGCCAGCCTAACGATTTTCCACTGCCGCTCATTTCGATCACCCCACTCACGCTTATGACGTTTCCTGATACTCTCCGCTACACCAGCAGCCACGAATGGGTTCGCCTCGATGGCGACATGGCCACGGTGGGCATTACCGATCATGCCCAAAACGAGCTGGGGGATGTGGTTTATTTGGATCTGCCTGCGGCAGGAAGGACGGCGACCGCCGGCGAAGCACTGGCCGTTATTGAATCGGTCAAAGCGGCCAGCGACATTTATGCACCAGTGGCGGGGGAGGTCATGGCCAACAATGCGGCTGCCGCTGCCACCACCTCACTGGTCAATACCGATCCCTATGGCGATGGATGGCTGTTCAAAATCAAAGTATCAGACCCAGAGGCGGTGAGCTCTCTGCTTGATGTGGCCGCTTACAAGTCATTGGTCGGGCAGTAACCGTTAAGGGAGACCAGTCGTACCCAGCATCATCCAACCTGTTCTATCCCTTGTCTTCACTGCCATTTTCCCGCCGCCATATTGGACCCTCTCCGGCCGAAGCCGCCGCGATGCTCGAGACCATCGGCTTTCCGACGCTTGACGCGTTGATTGATGCCACTGTGCCGTCGGAGATTCGGTCTAATCAGCCGTTATCGCTGCCGCCAGCCGCAAGTGAGGCCGAGGCCTTGGACGAGCTGAAGCGGCTGATGGGAAAAAACCGCGTTTATAAGTCGTTAATTGGTCAGGGGTATTACGGCACATTGACCCCGGCAGTGATTCAGCGGTGCATCCTGGAAAATCCAGGCTGGTACACCGCCTACACGCCCTATCAGGCGGAGATCTCACAAGGTCGACTGGAGGCCCTCTTGAATTTCCAGACCATGGTCTGCGACCTCACAGGCCTAGATGTATCGAATGCCTCATTGCTCGATGAAGCGACGGCTGCCGCCGAAGCGGTCGCCCTCTGCCATGGCGCCGCGCTGCAGGGCCAAGGGCGCGCGGTTTTTGTCGATGAAGCCGTCTTTCCCCAAACCCTAGCGGTCATTCAAACGCGGATGGAGGCCCTTGGTCTAGAGGTCGTGACCGGCCCTTGGCGACAGCGGTCATTCGAGCCGGAAGCTGGAATTTTTGCCGTGGTCCTGCAATATCCAGCGGGCGACGGCGCCATTCACCGGTATGCCGAATTTATTGAGGCTGCGCATGCCGCTGGGGCCAGAGCGATTGTGGCCGCGGACATTCTCGCACTCGCCCTGCTGCAGCCTCCCGGCGAATTTGGAGCGGACGTGTGTGTGGGCAGCACCCAACGATTCGGCGTGCCACTTGGTTATGGCGGTCCCCATGCCGGATTCATGGCGGTGAAAGACGAACTCAAGCGCCGCATGCCCGGACGATTGATCGGCGTCAGCATCGACAGCCATGGCCGGCGCGCCCTGCGCCTCAGCCTGCAAACCCGCGAACAACACATCCGCCGCGACAAGGCCACCTCCAATATTTGTACCGCTCAGGTTTTACTCGCCGTCATGGCCGGCATGTATGCCGTCTATCACGGTCCCGAAGGACTACGCACCATCGCACGCCGCATCCATGCCCGCACCATGGCCGTGCGCGATGCCTGCCAAGCCTCCGGCATCGCCGTCGTCAACCCAACGTTCTTCGACACGCTCACCCTTCACTTCCCCGGCCAGGCCGCCCGCGTCCATGCCGCCGCCGCGGCCGCAGGCTACAACCTTCGGGTCGTAGATGCCGACCATGCCGGTCTGAGTCTGGACGAGACCACCACCGATCAAGACGTACAGGCAGTGCTGGCTATCCTCGGCGCCACGCGCAAAGGAGCTACCTCCAGCCACGAGCCAGCCTTGCCCCTGCCGCGCTCCAGCCCGTTTCTCACCCATCCCGTCTTTCAGCGCCATCACACCGAACACGAACTCCTTCGCTACTTGGCACGCCTCGAAAAACGCGACATCGCCCTGAATGAGTCGATGATCCCGCTGGGCTCGTGCACCATGAAACTGAATGCCGCGGTCGAGATGATGCCGCTCTCATGGCCAGAAGTGAATTCACTCCATCCACTGGCCCCGCTCGACCAAGCGGCCGGATATCTGGAAATGTTTCAACAACTCGAAAGCTGGTTGTGTGAAATCACAGGATTTGCCGCCGTTTCTTTGCAGCCGAATGCCGGCTCACAAGGGGAATATGCCGGGCTACTGGCTATTCGCGAATACCACCGGGCCCGCGGCGATCAACATCGCACCGCCTGCCTGATTCCCGTCAGTGCTCACGGCACCACTCCCGCCAGCGCGGTCATGGCCGGATTTTCAGTCATCCCCGTCAAATGCGATTCGGCGGGCAATATTGATCTGACCGACCTGCAATCTCAGGTGGAACGCCACTCCCGTTCTCTGGGCGCCTTGATGGTCACCTATCCCAGCACCCATGGCGTTTTTGAAACGGCCATCCGCGATATCTGCGACCTTATTCATCAGCATGGAGGCCAAGTGTATATGGACGGGGCCAACATGAATGCTCAAGTCGGCCTGACCAGTCCGGCGCGCATCGGGGCCGATGTCTGCCACCTGAACCTGCACAAAACTTTCTGTATCCCCCATGGCGGCGGCGGTCCAGGAGTCGGCCCGATCGGCGTTGCTCGCCACCTCTCCCCCTTTCTGCCAGCACGAATCAACCTGAATGAAGCCCAGCATATCCCAGGCCCCGTCAGCGCCGCGCCATGGGGCAGCGCCAGCATCAATACCATCTCATGGATGTACGTGCGATTAATGGGAGGCCCAGGCCTCACCGAAGCCACTCGCCACGCCATCCTCAATGCCAATTATATCGCCTGCCGTCTCACCGGGGCATTCCCCACCCTCTTCACCGGAGCCGCCGGCACCGTGGCCCACGAATGCATCCTTGATGTCCGCCCGTTCAAGGAAACCAGCGGCATCGCCGTCGAAGACATCGCCAAACGCCTGATCGATTACGGCTACCACGCCCCCACCATGAGCTGGCCCGTGCCCGGTACCCTGATGGTGGAACCAACCGAAAGTGAAACCCAGTCGGAACTCGACCGATTCTGCGATGCCATGCTCTCGATTCATCGGGAAATCCTCGAGATCGAAGCCGGAACTTCAGATCGCGCCGATAATCCCCTGAAACACGCCCCCCATACCGCCATGGCCGTCACCGCCGACGATTGGCCTCATGCCTATTCACGCCAAATCGCCGCCTTCCCCGCCCCATGGCTCCATCTTCATAAATATTGGCCCCCCATCGGACGCGTCGACAACGTCTACGGCGACAAAAACCTCGTCTGTACCTGCGATTCCGTCGATTCCTACGCCTCCGACGAATCATAAGAAATTCATCTGCCAAAAAACACGTTCGGCGCCACGACCCGATTATCCAGACCGACTGAACGAAAGAGGGTCGACCACTCAGAAGTATGAGTCGCACGGCGAAGTCTTTTTCCAAGTGTTCGTTCGCGACAAGAAGAAAAACAAACTGGACAAGCATCCGCGCATCCAGTCGATCATCATTCACTCGTTCTCGTATCAGATCGGCGACGAACCGCCCACGGTCCTGGTTTCCGATTACGAGCAGAATCGCGATGACTTGGAACGGAGCGGCTTCTGCGCTGGACATTCCAGCCCCACTCATGAACCCGCCATTCTATTGAAATGCGACCCCTGACCTCATGGGTGACCCCATTCATTTCCGCTCAAGAAATTGACGATTGCTGATTTCGGATTTCGGATTTTTGAACTGACGGGACGGCAATTTCTTCCTCTTCCCATTCAAAAATCAAAATTCGTCAGTCATCAATCATCAATCATCAATCCATCTCCATCCATTCTCCGCTCATACTCCGCCCAAAGCGCCCGAACGTCCACCTTCGGAGGGCCAAACTCCTCAATGTATTGCTCGCTTTCCGATGTCAGCACCTCTTCACCGCATTCCACGCAGCGGAGATAGTTCACCCGCGGAAGCACCATCCGGCTTCCGTCCATCATCGGATACTCCTCGTCCCTGGTGACCAATTCGTATCTCCCGTGGTAACAGTCGAAGCAATGCACCGCGATTTGCGAGATCCCATTTCTTTTGCTGAAAGGAATTTGCTTTGGGGAACTGCTGTTGGAATCGGGCAGGCGGGTCATGTGAGAAGGGGCTGGGCAGGTGTCTGGGAGGAGTGAGAATCAGGGGAAATGAGG
>CAJBME010000035.1 GCA_903954065.1 uncultured bacterium | reverse complement strand
TTGAAAAACTGATGGATGGCCGGCCAAGGGCCGAACTCCGAAGGTAAAGCCCGCCACGCGCAGCCATTGCGAAGCAGGTACCAGAGGGCATTGAGGTGCTCATCGGTGGCGGCTACCCGACCACCCGTATGTACAAAGTCGTTGATAGTAATCCTGAATTCCTTGACTTGATTTTTTTTAGCCTCTCACGGAGCGGATCCGGCATGAAGCGATGAAAGTCAGTCATAAGGCTGCGCCGTCAAATTGGCCTGATCACAGGAAATTTCAAGCTCAAGTGCCCTCTATCTCGAAATTCCGGCCAATGTCGACAAGCCCTAAGAACGCTTGGTCCGTCCTATCGTCCGAGCGAAGATCCGAGCCCGGTTTTTGGCTTTACGGTAGTCAGGTGGGGCGGGTTTTGTCAGGGACTACTGCTTGTGGGGGTGATGGGGATGGTGGCGGAGGCGCGCGGCCAACCGGATGCTTTCATTTTTTCTGTTAGTTGCCATCGGTTGGAGGAAGGGGAAACCGGCACGATGATGGCGCGCATACCGATCCATCTGTCGGTAGCTGCCACTGGCCCGATAACCGTGGAATGGGCCACCGTGGATGCATTCGCCACGAGTAGAAGTGATTACACCGCCACCACCACTGCGCCGGCCACGCGCGTGGACAGCTGACCACGGGCCGCCACGCACTCGTTCTATTCGCTGCACCATGGTGCCGATTTATGCTTTGTTGGCGTATTGCGGGGACAGGAACAGTGATCTCCGATCCGCGGCGTTCGTTATACCGCGTATCTGCCCATGGCCCAAGCCGGGCGGCAGGCTCTCGCCGAAAAAATGCCACGAATTATCCTCAGGCCCTGATTTACAGCCACCGCACGCTCGGCGGGGTAGTGGCCGGGCAGGCGCCGATTTTACTGGCGGTAGCCACCCCGCACAGCGCCGAAACCTGCGCTGTGAGCCAGAAGCTTCTGCGCCGGCTCAAGACTGAAGTCCCGCTCTGGAAAGAACCCATCGCCGCACCGGATCACTCATAATTCTTGCAACGAACCATTGTAGCCGGGCTCCGATTCGCGTAAGTAAACTGGAATTCCCTCCAGATTCCGGCCGATCCACTCTTGAATTCACCTAATCAGATCACCCTGGCCCGCCTCGTTGTTACCGGCATTTTTGTCTATGGAGGTGCCATGGACGTGCCGTTGGGCGGCCGTGCCGTTCACCATCGGCTCAGTGAACGGCTTTTTAGACGGCTGGCTGGCGCGCAAAGACGGACTGGTGACCAACTTCGGCGCCCTCATGGAGCCGCTGATGGAGAAGGTAGTGACCTGCTTGGCTTTTGTCATTCTGGCCGTCGCAGTCGTCATTCCGGCATGGGTCGGCTGCGCCGTCTGGCCCCGGGAATTCCTCATCACCGGGCTACGTATCCTGCCGGCCACTCACGGGGGGGCGCTTTCCGCCGACAGGTTCGGCAAATGAAACACCGGAGTGCAAATCGCCGTGTTCGTTTATGGCTTGCTCTGGCTCGCTGTGAAAGAACCGCCGTTTCAATGGTTCGCCTCATTCTTCGACGTCCCGCTCCTCGCCCCAGCGTGGCTGGGACAGGTGTTTTTCTGGCTCGCCGTGCTCACCACCGTGTGGTCCGGCGTCCGTGCCACCTGTGGAGCAACCGCCATTTCCTGCACGAGGCATAATTCCACCCCGAACCGGCAGTTCCGGCCACCACCACTTTGAATACCAGCACCCC
>CAJBME010000034.1 GCA_903954065.1 uncultured bacterium | reverse complement strand
GTTGGCCCCGGTTTTCATACTTGGCCCCCAGGCCACATCCTTCAATACACGGATACGAGACCACTTCTCCGCAGCCGAGCGGCGGCCCCTACTAAAAATCGTTCGGTGAGACGTTCGGCGCCGCGACCGGGATCAGCGACCCAGCGTCCCAGCGACCTAAAAAGCGAGAAGGACAGTAGTCACACAGAGAGGCGACTCACGGCTGGAGGATGACTTTGATTAACGGTTCGCGACCGGCGTGCAGGCGATCGAACCAGGCCCCTCCTTCCTCGAGAGGAGCCACGGCGCTCAGCAGCGGGGCGGTATTGATCAATCCTTGGGCGAGAGCATCCACTGCGGCTTGGTATTCGCCGGACGAGGCGCAGGACCCATGCAGGCTGATTTCGCGGGTCACCACTTTTTGCAGCGGCAGGTCACAGGTGGCGGCTAGGTTACCGACCAGTCCGACGCGACCGCCTTTGCGCACGGCATCGATGGCGGTGCGCACGGCGGCGCCGAATCCGACGCATTCCATGGTCACGTCACAGCCTTCACCTTGAGTGCGCAGGAGCATTTCTCCGGTCACGTCGCAGGCGGTGGGCACGAAGACTTCGTCGGCTCCAGTGGCGAGGGCGATGGCGAGGCGTGCCTCGTTGAGATCGGACACAAAGACCCGGCGGCATCCTTTCATTTTCAGCACTTGGAGCACCAGCAACCCAATAACGCCGGCCCCGATGACCAGCGCGGTATCTCCCGGACGCGGCTGCACGCGTTCGACAGCGTGCAGCGCAATCGAGAGCGGCTCGCAGAAGGCAGCCTGTTCGTACGTCAGATGATCTGGCAGGGCGAACAGGATGCGCGCTGGAATCTTCACATATTCGGCGAACGCACCGTCCTGACGGTACTCGCCGCACGACACCCCAAGCACCCGGCGATGCGTGCACAAATTGACCTGCCCTTGCTGACAATAATCACACGTCCCGCAATAAACGGTCGAATCAAACGTCACCCGGTCCCCCACCTTCCATCCGGTCACCCCCGCCCCAACGGCCGCAATTTCACCACTGGCCTCGTGCCCCATGATGACGGGCGGAATGCGTCGTCCGGAAGTTCCATCGTACCCGTGCACATCACTCCCGCAAATACCGCAGGCTTTGATCCGCACCAGCACCTCGTCTGCGCCAGCCTCCGGCTGGGGTACGTCGTCAAAAGCAAATTCATTATAGGCCGTCAGAGTCAGAGCTTTCATCCTACTGAGTGGTCGCTCGTTTTTGGGCATTTGTCCAACCCAACCCTGCCCTGATCGGATCATTGATGTGCCCATCAGGCCATCCCGTCGGTCCCGCCCTTTTCCCGCTCGCGCAAGGCCCGCACCATTTCCTCATGAGCGGCGCGCCGAGCCTCCTGAAAGTCGCGGCGGATCATCAGCATGTCATACAAGGCGAACAACCCGAGGAAAAGCACGCCCACGAGCGAGGCCAGAACATACGCGGCGAAAAGCACCGGATACGCGCGCAGTACCGCTCCGGCCAGAAAATAGCCGCCAAAAACAAACCCCAGCACCATCAACGTGCCGGCGAACATCCACTGCCGCCGCACCTTGGTGTCACCCAGGATGGCGCGCGCCAGCATCACACATGTCTCAATCAAGGCCTGCACGCCGTCATCCTACGAGCAATCGCCAGTCGCGGAAAGCGGTTTTCACCCGCGATCCCGGTCCGCGGCGGGAATTTCTTCGTCGCACCCCGCCCCCGCCCCCGCCACCGATCAGAAAGCGAGCGCTACCCAAGCGGACCGCTGGGGGCGGCGGATGACCCGGGTGGCGGACGGAATGGGACGGATGCGCACGGAATGAGCGAGTGAAAAAATTTCACAAAACGGGCTTGCCCGACTGGGGTGGTGGACGTTCTTGCGGGGCGGCGGCAGCGGTCATTGGCGGCCGTACTTTCCGCCATTTGATCAGTGATCATTTTCGCCTTCATCCTTCAATCATGAGCATCCATTACAAGCCTGGCAAGGAGCCCCATCCACGGGAGCACCGCTTGATTTTCAAAAATATTGATCGTGCCGACTGGGATAACGGAATCGACTGTTATCTACGGGATGGCGGGTACGCCATGTTGCAGAAGGCGATTGGCATGGAGAAGGCGGCCATTACTGGCGAAGTCAAGGCTAGCGGGCTGCGCGGCCGCGGCGGGGCGGGTTTCCCCACTGGGGTCAAATGGGGGTTTATTTCGCCCACCAACACCAAACCCGTTTATTTGATCTGCAATGCGGACGAGTCTGAACCCGGGACCTTCAAAGACCGCTACATTCTCCATCAAGACCCGCACCAGCTCATCGAGGGCATGGCCATCGCGGCCCTCGCTGTCGGTGCCAAAGTCGCCTACATTTACATCCGCGAAGAATTCCCACACGCCGCCACCATCTGCGAAAAAGCGATCGAGGAGGCCCGCCAACGAGGGTTTCTGGGGAAAAACATCCTAGGCAAAGAAGGTTTTGATTTGGAAATCTTCGTGCACCGCGGCGCCGGGGCGTACATTTGCGGGGAAGAAACCGGCTTGATTGAGTCGCTCGAAGGAAAACGACCATACCCACGCATCAAGCCGCCGTATTTCCCAGCGGCCCTCGGCCTGTACATGTGCCCGACCATCGTCAACAACGTGGAATCCCTCTGCCACGTGGTCCACATCCTGCGCATGGGCGGCGCCGAATACGCCAAACTCGGTAAACCCAACAATACCGGCACCCGCATCCTGTGCGTCTCCGGTGATGTGCAAAAACCTGGATACTACGAAATC
This sequence comes from uncultured bacterium, assembly GCA_903954065.1. Taxonomy (GTDB): domain Bacteria; phylum Verrucomicrobiota; class Verrucomicrobiia; order Verrucomicrobiales; family V1-33; genus CAJBME01. The sequence goes on along the minus strand of CAJBME010000034.1, from coordinate 8,803 downwards.
CAAGTCGGCCACCTGACCATGGGCGAAGTCATCAATGACCTCTGCGGCGGCCTGAAACCAGGGCGCACCCTCAAGGCCATCATCCCTGGAGGATCGTCATCGAAAATTCTCAAAGCAGGAGAAACCTACAAAATCAAACGCGGCGCCGAAGTCGTCGAAATGGGGCTCGAAGAGCTGCCCATGGATTTCGACACCATGGCGGCGGCCGGCACCATGGCGGGGTCGGGCGGGGTCATCATCATGGACGATTCGCGCGACATCGCCTGGGTGCTCAACAATCTGAACACTTTCTACGCCCACGAATCATGTGGTCAGTGCACTCCCTGCCGCGAAGGCAGTCTCTGGATGAAAAAGATCAGCGACCGCATTGTCGCTGGCCAAGCGTCACCAGAAGATGTGACTACCTTAGAATCAGTGGCTTACCAGATCGATGGTAAGACCATCTGCGCCTTTGGCGAAGCTTGTTCATGGCCCACCGAAGCCATTATTTCCAAGTTCCGGGATGAACTGACCTCCCACACCCGTCCGGAGCTGGCCGACACCCCGAAAAACCCGGTCACCGAAAAGGCCATGGCTTCCTTGTAAGGAGCAGGGTGGAATCTATTTCCAACGGATGCTTCTTCTCTGCGGCCTGTGGTTGACCGGAGCCCGTCCCTGCGCCATATCCGGCATCCATGTTTGCCGGAGTTCACACAGCCCTCATCACCCCGTTTCGGAAGAACAAGATCGACACTGCCGCCTTCAAGAAGGTGGTAGAAGCCAGTTTTAAAGGAGGAGTGACCGGCATTGTGCCCTGCGGCACGACCGGCGAATCCCCCACCCTCTCGCATGACGAGCACCATGCTGTCATCGAACTGGCCATCAAGTGCGCCCGGGGTCGCGGGCCGGTCATCGCCGGCACTGGATCGAATTCCACGGACGAAGCCGTCTCACTGACCAAGGCCGCTGAAAAAGCGGGAGCCAACGCCTCGCTTCAAGTCTGCCCGTATTATAACAAGCCGTCGCAAGAAGGCCTGTACCGACACTTTAAGGCCATCGCCAAGGCCACCTCGCTGCCCATCATCCTTTACAGCATTCCCGGCAGAAGTAGCATCGAAATCAGCGTCGAGACGACCGCGCGCCTGGCCGCCGACTGCCCGAACATCGTCGCTATGAAAGAAGCTGGCGGCTCCGTGGAGCGAGTCAGCCAGCTGGTGGCTGCCTGTCCAGCCGGTTTTCAAGTGCTTTCCGGTGACGACAGCCTCACCCTCGCCTTTATGTCAGTGGGTGCCGTCGGCGTCATCAGCGTCGCCTCCAATCTCGTCCCCCAAGCCATGAGCGACCTCGTCCGCCACGCTCTCGAAGGCCGGTTCGACCAAGCCCTCGCCGTGCATAAAAAGTATTACCGCCTCTTCAGCGCCTTCCTCAAACTCGACACCAATCCTGTCCCCATCAAAGCCGCCATGTCGCTGGCCGGATTCGGCGAGCCCACCCTCCGCCTGCCCATGGTCGGACTGGACGAAGAAAAAACCGCCTTACTGCACACGACGCTCAAGGAATTGCAGATTATCTAAATTGACGCGAGTCACGGCACGGGCACGACCTTGAGCAGGTGTTCGAGCCATTGGCGGGTAGTGGTACCGCCGGTTTCGCCGGTCTCACGCGCTGGCAACCGGTGTTGCCAGACCGGGAGGACGGCGCGTTTGACATCATCGGGATGAACGGCGGCGTGGCCTTCGAGCCAGGCGACGGCTTGTGAGGCGCGCAGCAGGGCGATGGCGGCGCGCGGCGACAATCCGCCGCGCAGGCCATCATGTTTTTTCACGGCGTGCGCGAGTGCGGCGATATACGAAGTAATCGTTTCTGCGACCGGGAGGCGCAGCACTTCTTGTTGCAGCGATCTGATATCGGCGGCGGTCAAGAGCGGCGGGGTGGGAGTGGCGACGGGCTGAGCGGCGTGCTGGGCCAAGATTTCCGCCAGCAGCTCGGCGTCCGGACTCGGCGGGGTCAAGCTGAGCAGAAACCGGTCGAGCTGTGGTTCTGGCAGCGGAAACGTACCGGTAGCGTAGAGAGTATTCTGCGTGGCAATAACGAGGAACGGGGCTTCCAGCGGACGGGTCACGCCATCCATGGTGACCTGACGTTCGTTCATGCATTCGAGCAGGGCGCTTTGAATCCGGGGGTTGGTTCGGTTAATCTCGTCCGCTAGGACGATATTAGCGAAGACCGGACCTGGAATAAATTGAAACTCGCCACGTCCTTGGTGGAATAAGCTGTAGCCGAGAATATCTGAGGGGAGCAAGTCTGGAGTGAACTGCACTCGTTTGAACGTCCCGTCGATACCGGTGGCGAGGGTGTGGGCGAGCGTGGTTTTACCAATTCCAGGGGCGCCTTGAATGAGGACATGCCCGTGAGCCAGCAGGGCGACAATGAGCCAGTAGGCCTCTTCTTCCGCGCCCAGCACGGTGGAGGTCAAGCGATCATGGAGTGCAGCGAGACGGTTTTTCACGCGGCAGTCTGGCGTCCCGCGGTCACAAGGGCAATGATCTTTGTGTCATCCTCCCCGGCCGCCCAGACGTGACGCAGGAAGTCTGTTGGACGCACATCACAGGCCATCCGGCCATTCCACATTCCACGCAGTTCGGCGAGGAATTCACCCTTCACCTTTCACCTTTCACCCTTCACCCTTCACCTTTCACCCAACAGCGCCAAGCTGGGGAAGTAAGTGCGGATATAGCCACGGTCGAGGGCGGCGAGGCGGTCGGCCTGGACGCTGGCGTGGGCGGCGATGAGAAAATCAGGGATGAGGTTCAGGCGTGGCCCGCCGTTACGCCGATAGCGCAGGAAAATCTGACCAGCGAGGTAAGCGGCCGCCGGGGTGATGGGATCGTAGTAGACGTTGAGCAGATCCAAGTCCGCCTGAACCGCTTCCACCTGCGAATAAGCGATGGAAAACTCCGCAAAGGCGATGGGAGAGATGCTCAACTCGCCTTCGCTGGCCGCAAACTGGAGGCGATCCCGCCATACCTCCCAGCCGGGTTGTTTTCGGGAGAGAAGGAGGAGAACGGAACTATCGAGGGCGGTGCGCATGGGGTGGATGATTTAAGCTGGCTCAGCGGCAGGTAGCTCGACGGGACCGCGCAGTTCATCCATGATTTCAAGGACGCTCATACCTCCCCATGGGTTCGTCGCGGCCTTCCCAAACTGCTCCCAAGCTTCTGTTGGGATGGTCTTGGTGGCTTTTAGAAAAGGGGCTGTTTCATCGAATTCAAGAACGTCGCCCGGCTTGAGGTGAAGCCGGTTGCGGACATGAACTGGAATCGTGATTTGACCTTTGGAAGTAAGGGTAGCCTGCATGAATAAATTTGTAAGGGATGAAAGTAAGGAGCTCAAGAGAGATTCCTCTGAAAGGAAAACTCCTGTTTCTGTGAGTGGGGAGGCATCAGGTTCCATTAACGCCACCCCATAACCCGGAAAATCCCGCATCCTTTGCCCGTTGCCAAACCCAAGTCCCCACCGCTATCAGTAGATGCCTGAAATGGGCCCGCCCGTACCCAGCATCATACCCTCCCTGGCCGGATCCATCCCAGCTCACTTCATTCCCAACCCATTCATACCCCATGACCCGCCGCCATCTCCTCACCTCCGGCTTTTTCGCCAGCACCGCCACCGCCTTGCTGCCAAACGCCTTCGGACAGTCCGCGCCCGCCGCCCCTTCCATCTTTAAACTCGCCCCCCTGCCGTACGAGGCCAATGCCCTCGAGCCGCACATCGACGCCCAAACAATGATGATCCATCACGGAAAACATCATCAAACATACGTCACCAAACTCAACGAGGCGCTGGCCACCCTGCCCACCGCCCCCAAAGGCACCCCAGAAGAACTGCACGGATGGCTCTCGAATCTGGATGCCGTGCCCGAAAAAATCCGCACCGCCGTTCGCAATCATGGCGGCGGCCACTTTAACCACGACTTGTTCTGGAATTCCCTCACCCCTAACCCCACCGAACCAACCGGCGAGCTCAAAGACGCTCTCGGCGCCGCCTTCGGGTCGGGAGACGCCGCCATGGCCGAATACCTCGACAAAGGTGGCAAAATCTTCGGCTCAGGCTGGGTCTGGCTCGTCTTCGATCCCACCAAAAAAGCCATCGCCATGACCACCACCCCCAACCAAGACACCCCGCTTGCCGCCGGTCATGTCCCGTTGCTGGGGATCGACGTCTGGGAACACGCCTACTACCTGAAATATCAAAACAAACGCGCTGATTACCTCAAGGCCGTGGCCAATGTCATCAATTGGGATGTCGTGGCCCAACGGTACGCCAAAGCCGTGAAAGCCTGATCCAGGTCGATCCGGTAAATGACCTCCCATCAAAATTGCCGGAAATCGAGAAGGCGAAGCCCTCCTCAATCGCGCGCGCGCGGATCAAACGCATCGCGCAAGCCGTCGCCGAGGAAGTTCAGCGCCAACAGGGTGGCGCTGAGCAGGGCGGCGGGAAAGGCGAGCAACCACCAGCGGCTTTCGAGCGGATTGATGACTTGAGCGCCTTGTTTCAGAAGTGATCCCCAGCTGGCGGCAGGCTCATCGATTCCCAATCCCAGAAAGCTCCGGAATGATTCGGTGAGAATGACGGCCGGAATGGTCAGGGTCAGATACGTCAGGATGACGGTCCAGAGGTTCGGGAGGAGGTGGCGGGCCATGATGTTCCACGTGCTTTGCCCCATGGCGCGGGCGGCGGTGACGAATTGGGCTTCGCGGAGGACGAGAACCTGACCGCGGACGATGCGGGCCATGGTCAGCCATTCGATTAACCCCAAGCTCAGGATGACAACCAGCATGCGATTGTAAGGCAGCAGCAGGCCGAGAAATTGTTCGAGGCGGCTCCATCCGTGGGCCTGCGCCCAGAGTCGTCCGGCGTCGATCCCATTGACCAGACTGTCGGAGTAGGCGGAAATAAGCACCATGATGATGAGGATGCGAGGCAGGGCGTAGAGTAGGTCCACGGACCGCATCATGATGGCATCGATGCGTCCGCCGAGATAACCGGCGACCAGTCCGTACGCCACGCCGATGAGCAGGTTGACGGCGGCGGCGGCGAGGCCGACCACAAGCGAAACCCGAGCTCCGGCGAGCACGCGATAGAGGACGTCCTTGCCATGATCGTCACTGCCGAGCCAGAAAGTGACCCGGCGCGTGCCCGTGCTTTGGGTGGGATCCTGCGGATCGGCGATAGCAAGGTGCGCGGTCTGCCCCGGGCGGGCGAACACGGTATCCGAGGAGGCTTTTTTCTCCTCAGCCATGAAGACTGGCCCCAGCGCGCTGGCGACCATGACGATGACCAGAAACCAGAGCGAGACGAGCGCGGCGCGATTCCGGCGAAGCCGGCGCCAGCCGTCCCGGGACGGAGAAAGTGGAACGGCAGTAGAGTCAGGCATCGAGCTGGATCCGGCGGTCGAGGAGTGAGTAGGCCACATCGACAAGGAAATTGAGGGCGACCAGCAGCGAGCAATACACCATGACCACACCCAGAAGGAGAAAGAGATCGCGGTTTTCGATGGCGCGCACGAAATACTGACCGGCCCCCGGCACGCCAAAGACGGCTTCGACGACGACGGAACCGGTGAGTAGATTGGCCGCCAGCGGGCCGAGAAATGTGACAACCGGCAGGATGGCCACGCGCAGAGCGTGGCGGATGGCAATGGCTGATGGACCGAGTCCTTTGGCGCGAGCAGTGCGGATAAAATCTTGATGCAGAACGTCGAGCAAGCTATTGCGCATCAGACGGGCGACATAAGCCACATAAGGAGCTGCGAGGCAGACGGCCGGCAGAATCATCGTCTTCCAAGAAAACCACCCTCCGACCGGCAGCCACTTGAGCCACAAAGCAAAAACCGCCACCAGCAGCGGACCCGTAATAAAGGACGGCAGTGAAATGGCACCGAGAGCGGCCAACATGGCTGCATAATCGACCCATGTATTGCGCCGCATGGCGGCCACTACGCCGAGCGCGACGCCACCGCCAGCGGCCAACACAAAGGCCAGAGCGCCTAGCTGAAACGATACCGGCAAACTGTGCCGCAAAATATCGCTGACGTCGCGTCCTTTGTATTTACTCGATTCTCGCAAATTTCCGCGCCCAAGGTCAGCGAAGTAGCGCGTCAATTGGGAGGACAAAGAACCATCCAACTGCAGCTGCTTTTTTTTCTGCTCGATCTGGGCTGGCGTCAGCGATTTCTCTCCGATGAAGGGATCGCCCGGCGCCGCACGCAACAAGACGAAGGTCAGAGTGATGACACTGACCAGAACCACAACCAGAGAGACGAGACGCCGGGCGAGGCGGACAAGCATACAACAGAGATGAGGCGTTCCAGCGAAGGGTTCAAGCCTTAAGGGGCCCCAAGCGGCCGAACCTGCGCAGGTGGCAAAAAAAACGCCCGCTGGCGAAAACCAGCGGGCATTGAGAAAAGGGTGGAAAAAACCCGCGGACTAGAAGCGCTCGAAGCGGTTGTAATCAGCGCCGCCATCGAATCCGAGTTCAGGCGGCATGTTGGCGTAACCGTTTTGCGAGTTGCGTTCTTGTTTGTTCAGGTAAGGGGCTTTGAAGCCGCCTTTGTACGTTGGAAACGGGGCAGTGACGACTTCGTACAGACCATAGCCAAAACGGACGGCTGTCTTGTGGGATCCCCACAGCAACCCGTACAGACCATAGGACGAGCCATCGGTGACGACGGAGCGCTCCCAGCCGCTTGGAACTTCAGTCCAACCGTAGAGCATGTTGGCCAAGCCACGGCTAAATTTGCCGACGCGGCCATACTGGGCACCGGGGGGCGCTTGAATGTCGGCCACGGTGGAACCGGCGATGGCCATCGTCACGAGGATGAGGAACGCTTTTTTCATGAGGTATGTGGAGACTAGCGGAGGATAGGGAAAATTGGCAACCGTAAATTTGCATTTATTAAACGAAAATTCCCGCACGCGTTTCCGCCTTCAAAACGTCACCGCAGCAAAAAAGCAGGAGTCTGGAGATGCGGCTCATGGCTTCACAAAACAAGAATCCAGTCAATCTATGATGATTCAGGCCAGAATCGCCTTCACAACATGCCCGTGGACGTCAGTCAACCGGTAATCGCGGCCGCCGAATCGATAGGTCAGACGTTCATGATCCAAGCCCAAGAGATAGAGCATGGTGGCATGCAGATCGTGAATCTCCACCTTGTTTTCGACCGCCTTGTATCCGTAGTCGTCCGTCGCACCGTAAGTCATACCACCTCGGACACCGCCGCCCGCGAGCCAGAGGCTGAACCCAAAAGGATTATGATCGCGACCGTCGCCTCCCCCCTGGGCAAAGGGAGTGCGCCCAAATTCGCCTGACCAAAGGACGAGGGTCTCGTCCAAAAGTCCGCGCGCTTTCAAATCCGTCAGCAGGCCGGCGATAGGCTGATCGATAGCGAGCGCATTCAGCGAATGGTTTTTGCGAAGATCGCCGTGAGCATCCCAACGCTGCGTGCCGTGGGCTCGGGGACAGGTTAGTTCGATGAAGCGCACGCCGCGCTCGACCAATCGCCGTGCAACCAGACACTGGCGACCATACGAGCGGGTGTGCTCGAACGAGGAATCCATACCGTAGAGACGCCGCGTCGCTTCCGACTCGCCCTCGATATCAGTGGCTTCAGGCACGGCCATTTGCATCCGGTAGGCCAGTTCGGCATTGTGAATGGACGCCTCCAAAGCGTCCGGGCGACCCAGATCGGCCAAGGTGCCGGCATCGAGCGTGCGCAAAGCGGCCAATTTGTTCTGTTGCCACCGCGCATGCGCCTCCATCGGCTGCACGTTCGCCAACGCCGGCGATTGATTGCGCAGCAACGACGCTTGAAAGTTCGCAGGCAAGAAGCCGGCAGCAAAACAATCGACCCCCCCGGACGGAATCAACCCGCCGTCGAGCACGACATAACCCGGCAAGTCACGATTCTCCGAACCCAAACCGTAGGTGGCCCAAGCGCCCATGCTCGGACGTCCGGCCATGCCGCCGCCGCAGTGGAGGAAATAGTTAGCGGCGTTGTGCTCGGAAAAGTTGGAAACCATAGAGCGGATCACGCAGAGATCATCCGCACGACCGCCGATGAAGGGAAAAAGATCGCTCACCCGCAGCCCACTTTGCCCATACTTTTTGAAGTCCCACAGGTTTCCCAGCACCGCGCCATTGTCCTCAAACTGGGTCGGCTCCATTTTCATTGCGAACCGTTGGCCATTCTCGCGCCTCAGCCTTGGTTTCGGGTCGAAGCTGTCCACATGTGATACACCGCCATCCATGTACAGAAAGATCACGTTCCGGGCCTTGGGTCGGTGATGCGATGGATTAACCGCGTCGCGGATAGTTCCAGTTGAGCCCGCCCAGCTCTTTTCCGCGAGCAGTGCCGTCAAGGCGATGGAGCCAAAACCGAGAGAGGCCTCGCGCAGCATGTGGCGACGGCTCATCGGGCGAAGTGCTGGCAGGGTGTCAGGGGACATGAATGAACTCCTTCATCATAAAAATCACATGGCAGATATCGGCCCACACACCCGGATCCAGCGGCGCGACGTCATCAGGCAACTCACGCGCCAGCGCTTGCGAATGGAGAAGCGCAAGCAGTTGATCGATCTCCGCCGTTTTGGGCGGGCGCGCCAAGCCCCGGAGGAACAATTCTTCGATCCGCTCGCGATCAGAGAGGCCGGGCTGCTTCAGGCTCTCCTTGGCCCAAGCGCTGGCTTGTTGTTGAACAAAGGGGTCATTCATCAAGGCAAGCGCCTGCCCGGGGACATTAGAGCTGTTCCGCTGCCCCACC
>CAJBME010000033.1 GCA_903954065.1 uncultured bacterium | reverse complement strand
GGCCAAAGTGGAGGAAATGTACCTGTGGATGAAAATTGAGGCCGCCGACCGGGCGGACGAGGCGCGGGCCCGCGAGGCATTGGCAGCAGAATCAGGCGACCGAGCGCCAGCGGGTGAGACGGCAAACCACGCCTTACCAGCCCCAACGGGGAGAGGGACGTGCGGCGAACCACGCCTTACCAGCCCCAACGGGGAGAGGGACGCGCGACGAACCACGCCTTCCCAGCCCCAACGGGGCGCCCTGTGAAAGCCCAGGGCATCGCCCTGGGTTTGAGACGTAAAACGTTGGAAAGCCCTGAAGGGGCGCAATAAAAGGGTGGCTTTCTGGCCGATGACCTAAACCTAGAATTTCATGAGGTTTATGGGGTTGAGGGTGGATGGTATCGGTGGGAGGCGGCGCAGGCGAGGGCGGTGGCGGCGGCCAGTCCGCTGGGCAGGTAGAGAGTGGCGCCTCCGAGGTGGTGGAAGGCGATGGTGCCGACGACGCCGCCGGCGAAGAATCCGGCGATGATGATGAAGCACAGCCGTTGTCGGCGGGGGTCGACGGGCAGGCCGCGCAGGGCATGGCCGAGGAAAATCCCGAGGTCGGTGAACATGCCGGAGAGGTGGGTGGTGCGGATGACGGCGCCGCTGTAGGTGCTAACCATGGCATTTTGCAAGCCACAGGCGCAGGAGGCGGCGTAGAGGCCATAGGCGCTGTGGTGATCGAGCAGTGGCACGGCGGCTCCCAGCAGGGCTGATTCCAGCACCAAGGCCACGCTGTAGCGGTGGCTGAGTTGCAAGGTGCTGTCTTGGATGAGAAAGCCGCTGAGCGCGGTGCCGGCGAGGAACGACCCGATGATGGCGGCCAGATGGAGGAACTGGCGGACGTCGCCCGAGGCGGCGGCGGCGGCGAGCATGGAAGTGGTTCCAGTCAGGTGGGTGATGGCCTGATGGTTGAACCCGAGGAGCCCGACGGCATTGACGATGCCGGCGAGGAAAGCGAGCCCCCCAGCGCCGGCCCAGACCCAGCGCGGCAATTGGGAGATCATGGCCTGCGGGGTGGGGGGTGAGGCCGCGGGGGCCTAGTTTCCGGGCTTGAGTTGGCCGAGGCCGGTGATCAAGCCAGCGAGGAATCCATCTCCTGGGTCGGCGTGGCGCGGGGTAGCGGGTGGCTGACGGCGGGTCGGTCGGGCTGTGGTTTTGGCGGCGGGGGCGATGGTGGGGGCCAGTCCGTCCCGTTCCATTTTACGCATGGTGACGGTGACCACGTCGCCGAGTGAGTAGCGATCGAGAATATTGGCGATGGCATTGCGCACATCGATCATGATCATGCGCAGCCCGCAATGTTCGGGATCGGGGCAGGAGCATGGTTCGTAGGCGGTCTCGCTGGCGCAGCCGATGGGGGCCAGTTTCCCTTCGAGAAAACGGACGAGTTCGCCGACTTTGGTGGTATCTGGATCGCAGATGAGCCGGGCTCCACCGCTTTTGCCGCGCACGCCTTCGACGTATCCGCCGGCTTTCAGGTCGGCGAGGATGTTTTCGAGGAACTTAGCGGGGATATGTTCGCTTTCGGCGAGGCGGGAGACGGAAACAATCGGTGACTCCAGCTTCCGGGCGACTCCCAGCCGGATGAGTGTGCGCAGCGCATATTCGCCTCGTTTGGTCAGTTTCACCCCCATGAGATCATGGCATCCACGCGGGTAATCAACTGGTAATTAGCGGTCGGGGTGGATTTCATAAGGGTTGGGGGGTGGTGATCAGGGTTTCGGGTTTTGCTGGGCGGCCGGGGGGGCGCGGCGGCGGGTTGGCGGTTGAAAGTGAGCGGCCCGACAACTTCCTGCTTGCTGTGACGGGCATCAGCTTGAATCGCTGGGGATGATTTCCCTTGCTGCGGCCCGCCAGTTGATTGTCGACCATGTGGTCGCCCGATCTGGGGTGGCGGTGTCTCTTGATCTGGCGGCGGGCCGGGTGTTGGCGGAGGATGTGGTGGCGGATGGTTTTTATCCGGTGGGCGACCGTTCGCAAATGGATGGTTATGTGGTCCGTGGGGATGCGGTGCCTGGGGGGTTTCGATTGGCGGGCACGGTGGTGGCGGGCGATGCGCCGGTGGATCCGGTGCGGCCTGGGGAGGCGATGCGGATTTTTACGGGGGCCTTGCTGCCGCCGGACGGCGGGCGGGTGGTGATGCAAGAAGAGGCGCGGTGCGATGGCGGAATGGTTTTTCTCGAGCGTTTCGGTGACAACCGCTTTATCCGCGCCCATGGATCGGAAGCGGCGCCGGGTGCTCGACTGGTGGCGGCCGGGACCCGGCTGGGGGCGGTCGAACTGGCGGTCCTCGCCCAGGTGGGACGGACGCATCCACGGGTCGTGCCTGCTCCTGTGGTCCATCACCTCGCGACCGGTGGTGAATTGGTCGATCCATCAGATCAGCCCGGCCCGGGACGCATCCGCGATACGAATTCCACCCTGCTGCGCGCCCTCGTGGCCGGGATGGGCGGTCTGCCCTTCTCCACCCGCCGCGTGCCCGACGACCTGCCCGCGCTCGTCGAGGCCGCCCACACCACCGCCGATCTGCTGCTCATCTCCGGCGGGGCCAGCGTCGGCGATTATGACTTCGGCGCCAAGGCCCTGCGGGAACTCGGTTATACCATTCACTTCGATCGCGTGAACCTCCGGCCGGGCAAACCCCTGACCTTCGCCACCCGCGGAAATCAGGCCGCTTTCGTCCTCCCCGGAAATCCCGTTTCCCACTTCGTCTGCTTCCACACCGCCGTGCGGTTGGCGCTCGAACAGGCCGCCGGCTACCCGCTCAGCTGGCCCACCCTCTGGCTGGACCTCGATGGCCCTGACCTCATCGAGCCGTCGCCCCGCGAAACATGGTGGCCCGCTCGCGCCACCGTCAGCCACGGGAAATTGTCCGTGACCCCGAAACCATGGTCCTCCTCGGGCCACACGTTTGCCCTCGCCGGCACCAATGCCCTCATTCTCGTCAATTCCGAGTCGCCGCGCGACGGCCGCGCGCTGACCCTGCTGCTCGAACCCCCAGCTACCCTGACTCAATCACCGCATGTCTGATCCTGTTTTTTCTCATCTCGACGCCGAAGGCACCGCTCGCATGGTCGACGTTGGCGCCAAACCTGTGCAGCGGCGGGTGGCGGTGGCCGAAGGGTTTGTCGAGGCAGCGGCTTCGACCCTGGCTGCTTTGCGGGCTCAGGCCCTGCCCAAGGGCGATGTGTTGACGGTGGCTCGGGTGGCGGCCATTCAGGCGGCCAAACGCACGGACAGTTTGATTCCGTTATGCCACAGTCTGCCGCTCGATGCGGTGGACATCGATTTTTCAGTGGAGGCCGAGCGGGTCGCGATCCGGGCCACGGTCAGCACGTCGTCGAAGACGGGGGTGGAAATGGAAGCATTGATGGCGGTCTCGGTGGCGGCCCTGACGCTTTACGACATGTGTAAAGCGATTGACAAGACGATGGTTTTGAGTGGTATACGGGTTGTGAGCAAGACAAAACAATGAAAGTGGCGCGTTTGACATTGAGTGACCGGGCCAGTGCCGGGGTCTATGCCGACCTGAGTGGTCCGGAGATTGAGCGTATTTTGGGGTTGGCGGGAGTGGTGGTGACCGAATGGATTCGGCGGGTCATGCCGGACGATCGATTGGCTATTGAAGAAGTGTTAAAGCAGCTGGTTGACGACGAGCGATGTGATCTGGTCTTGACCACGGGCGGAACGGGGCCTTCGGCTCGTGATGTGACGCCGGAGGCGACCCGGGCGGTGGTGGATCGCGAGTTTCCGGGATTCGGCGAAATCATGAGAGTCCAGTCATTCGCCAGCGTGCCGACGTCGATTTTGTCGAGAGCCACAGCCGGGACGAGGGGCCGCGCCCTGATCGTTAATCTGCCCGGCCAGCCCAAGGCCATCGGCGAATGCTTGCCGCTGGTCGTGCCCGCCATCCGCGAGGCGCTCAAACACCTGCGCGGGGAGTGAGTGGAAAAGCGGCGGGGTTGGGACCTGCGCGCGGTGGGCAGGATTATCCGGATTTCTGTAGCTGGGGTCGCTGACCCCGGAGCCGCTCGGTCGGTGAAGGGAACACGGATTCGACCGCGGCGGCGCGCGCCTGATCGAACGTCTCTCCGAACGTGTTTTTAGCAGAGGCCGGAGGCCGGATTCGAATCAATGCCTTCGTATCCGTGTCTTGAAGGATGTGGCCTGTGGGCCAATTATGAAAGCCGGGGCCAGCGACCCCAGCTACAGTGGCGGCTTGGCCGCCTGTATCGTCGTTTCGGATCCGGATTTTCTGATAGAGGTAGGGATGGGGCATTGGATTGCCCCACCCCCCCCTCCGAACCGGACAGGCGGATTTCCCGCATCCGGCTCACCAGTTAGTAGTTTGCTCCATCACGGAGACTGGCGATTTCGAGTTTCTGGGCATCAAGCAGGCAGAAGAGCCCAAGTTTCGAGAAGTAGCGGTTGGGCCAGCGTTGATGGTCGGAGCCATGACCGCGGCCTTTGCCACCGCGACGTTTTCTAAGGATGGAGCGCAATCTCATGCGGATCCATCCATCGATTGCTTCCAACTCGCTGGCTTTAACGTGTTTGAAGTAGGCGTACCAGCCGACGAGTGTTCGGTTCAGGTCCACCACGATGGCGTTCATACTTCGCCCGTTGGCCCGGCGGGTCCGTGTTCTGATGGATTCGCGCAGCTTGCTTAGGCTTTTGGGCCGGACCAAGTGCATCATTTTCCCGCTGCGGCTTCGTTTAAAACGATAGCCAAGAAAGTCAAAATGACTGTTGGCCACGTTCATGTCCACCGTGCGGGTTTTCTCGGGATGCACTGTCAGTCCAGCTCCGTCCATCCATTCACGGAGTTTTTCTAGGGCGGTCTCAGCTTCTTCCTGGCTACGGCACAGAACGACCATGTCGTCCGCGTACCGAACCATTTCAAATCCGCACCGCTCCATCAGCCAGTCCAACGGATTGAGGTAGATGTTGGCCAGCAGCGGGCTAATGACTCCGCCTTGCGGCGTACCTTGCGGCTCGTCTTCCTCTGTTTTGGCCAACTCTCCACCTTCCATCACTCCCTGTTTAAGGAAGCCCTCAATAATCCCCAAGACCCGCCCGTCGGCAATGTGCTCACGCACCAGTGCCATCAGACGGTCATGAGGTATCGCATCAAAGTATCCTTTGATGTCGACATCTACCACGTGGGTCCTCCCTGCTCGAAGCAGTTTGTCCACACGTCGCAGCGCTTCTTTACAACCGCGTCCGGGGCGGAACCCGTAGCTGTGCTCGGCAAAGCAGTTTTCGAAAATGGGTTCAATGACCATTCTCACCGCCGCCTGCACCACGCGATCAGTAACCGTCGGGATGCCCAACGGCCGCTTTTCCACGCTGCCCGGTTTTTCAATCCACACCCGTTTGACCGGCTTGGGTTGATAGGTGCCTTTGTTTAGGTGCTCATTCACGGCGAGCAGCCGACGGTGGCTGTTTTGTGCAAAGCGCCCTATCGTGATGCCGTCAACGCCACCAGCCCCGGCGTTGGCATGCACCTTTTCCCATGCCAGTCGAAGTGTTCTTTCCGCACTGACCTTGTCGATCAGGCTGAACCACTTCTTTCCTTTCAACCCTCTTCCGAGGGCCGCCAGCATCGGTTCAGTCCATACACCCCGTTCGGCCTTGTGTCGCTGCCACAAGTCCTCTTCCGCTTGTTTATCCCTCACGGGAACTCCCGCGGATCGTGTTTCGTGGTTCATGGCTTTTCCCTTTCTACCTTCCTGCCACCCTTCGCTCCACGGGCATTACCCCGCTTCATCACTACTATGATGGCTCTGACTTCTGCCCGGCTCCGCTCTCGCGGATTCCTGCCCGAACAGATCTCAATGCTTCCACATGTAACCTTCCCTGCGTTCTCACCCCAACCATCCACAACAACCCGTTCCTCCCTCCTTAACGAGGCTTGTGAGGGGAAACGATTACAGCTCAGGCTGCAGACTTCGCCAGTGGCTAGATGGCTCGTCCTTGTTGCCAACCGAATCGGGTTCACTTCCGTTTGGGACCGCAGGTCCGCCTCGGGCTGCTCCCCACCCCATCTCACGATGACGCAGTTGCCTCCGGCTCCTCTCCCGTTGCTCGTCTCGGGAGGACTGGGACTTTCACCTGTTGATTTCATGTATTTGCATTCGCACTAGCCGGGTACGCTGGCCCCGGTTTTCACAACTGGCCCCCAGGCCACAGCCTTCAAGACAACGGCTCCGAATCCGCTTCTCCGTAGCCGGTCACCTGCTCAAAAGACGTTCGGCGCCGCGACCGGGGTCAGCGACCCACGGCTACAGAAAATCCGAATCCGAAACAACGACCCAGGCGGCAAAGCCGCCACTGTAGCCGGGGACGCTGGCCCCGGTTTCCACACGTGGCCCTCAGGCCACATCCTTCAAAACACGGATCCGAATCCGCTTTTCCGCAGCCGGTCCCCTACTAAAAAAACGTTCGTCGCCGCGACCGGGGTCAGCGACCCGCGGCTACAGAAGACCCGAATACGAAACGACTGCGCAGACGGTTCAAGCCAACGTGAAAAACACCAAGGAACGCGTAACCAACTCCCGCTGAGCGTAGAGGCAAAGCGTAAGACCGTAGCTACGCACAAAGAGGACACCACAGGTGTGGCATCCTCCAGCGCTGGCCTTTTGAGGCCCTCAGAACACTGACGCTTAGCGAGCGGCCTCGAACTGCGGGATCTCGACCAACTCGAGGTCTGAGCTCCATTCTCCGGTCGCGTCCTGACGGGCATAGTCTTCCTTCGCTTTGAGCTCGCTATTCAGCGGAGCAGGACGAGGGATTTTCCAGCCGGCATTCGCTTGATCGAGGGAAACGCCGAGGGGGAATTTTTCGGAGCCAAGGGCAGCCACGGCGAGGAAAAGGGCGGCCAGACCGGTGGTGATACCGGCGAGCATGGACAATCCGCTTTCGTTGGAGCCTTCATCGTCATCATCCGCGATCATGGCGGGCTTCAGCGGGGTGCTGGAGATGCCACCGGCGGGCTGTTGCGGCTGGAGGCGGACGGTTGGACGCGGGCCTGGGGCGGCCTGAGCTGGGGCACTTGGGGCAGTCATGGGCCGCACCTGCGCGGTGGCGGCGAGAGGCTTGGCCAAGGATGGAGCTGACGGCGCCGAAGGTGCGGACGGCGACAACGGAATCGTCCGGCTGCCGACTGACGCCCCTGGAGGCGGTGGGGCGACGGGGCGGGCCATTCCTGGAGGTGGCGGCGCGGCCGGGCGGAGCGGAGCGGTAGCGGGTGCGGGGATGGAAGGTGCTGGCACCGATCCTTCTCCTCCTTCACCCGGTTTAGCCCGCAGCGTGATCCGCACGGTTTCCTTTTTCAGGGGCACAGGCTGCGTCTGGCCAAGCGATGGTGGCGGAGGAACGGGCGATGGCGGCTGGGTGTCGTCGGACATGATAATACGGGGAAAGGTATCGAAGAGTAAAGACCCTACTAAACCCAATTAATACGGGGCATGTCAATGAATTCTTCGGGAAAAATCGGAGGTTGCCGGAAGCCTCCCCACAGCCTAGCCTGCTTGTGAAGAATTTCACAAGCGCTCCGGACCGGGACACCGCCCACGCACTGGATCGCTGCTCATCGACTACGCTGACTCATTTTTCCTCATGAACACTGGCACACTGGAAATTCCGGGAGGTCTGATCCTTCCGCCCCGGCAGCATCCCTCGCAGGACGGACTTCGCCTCACTGGCGAACCGCCGGTGCCGTCACTGGCCGATGCCCAAACAGCCGCCTCCATGGCCTACGATTCCAAAATCGAGGGCAATGTGATTTTCACCCGGCTCGATGCCTCGATCAACTGGATGCGGAAAAACTCACTGTGGCCGATGCCAATGGGCTTGGCCTGCTGCGCCATCGAATTGATGGCTGCCGGTGCCAGTCGTTTTGATATTTCGCGTTTCGGCATGGAGGTCATGCGATTTTCCCCGCGGCAATCGGACGTCATGATTGTGGCTGGCACCGTCACGTACAAGATGGCCTTGGCTGTCAAAAGGATTTACGATCAAATGGCGGAGCCCAAGTGGGTCATTGCCATGGGGGCCTGTGCCTCATCTGGCGGCATGTATCGCAGCTATGCGGTCTTGCAGGGCATCGATCGCCTATTGCCGGTTGATGTCTACATCTCAGGTTGTCCGCCCCGCCCGGAAGCGCTGCTTGAAGGCCTGATGCGGCTGCAACGGAAAATCGAAACCGAGCATTCATTTGTGGCCCAGAAGAAGGAAGTACTGGAAAGCTTGATGGCTTGATCTTTCGTTCTCGTTTTACGCTTCCTTTTCCGGTTCCAGCTCCCGGCGCACCTCCCGGTCCTCACCACCACCCGCGCCCGCGTCAACCAGACCACTCCGCCGCCACTCACTATTATTCCCAGTTTTCCCATGACCCACGCCGACATCGTCGCCGCCCTGAAGGAAAAATTCCCCTCAGGGGTGCTTTCCACGCTGGAGTTTCGCGGTGAGCACACCGTAATGGTGCTCAAATCCTCACTCGCCGCCGTGCTTCAAGAATGCCGCGACTCGCTGGGATTCGAGGCGCTGATCGACATTACGACCATCGATCAGATGGGATCGGATCCGCGTTTTGAAATCGTCTATGAACTCTATTCATACACGTCCAACCTGTCCCTGCGCATCAAGTCGGCGACGTCTGAGGATGAGGCGGAGTTCCCTTCGGTGACGTCGGTTTGGCCGGCGGCCAACTGGCATGAACGGGAGGCGTACGACATGATGGGGGTGCGTTTCTCTGGGCATCCGGAGTTGAAGCGGATTTTGATGTGGGAGGGCTATCCATTTTTTCCGCTGCGGAAAGAGTTTCCGTTGGCGGGCAAAGCCAGCGAGATGCCGGATGTCGCCTTTACGGATGCGGCCCCGCTGCAGGGTGGCCCGTTTATTACGAGTCCGGGAGCGGGTGATACGGTGACGCGCGAGCCGCGTGCGAAAGGCGCCTGAGGGCGTCTAAGGGCGTCTAAGGGCGTCTAAGCGACCATTGCGGTGCGCGGACGTTGCG
Source organism: uncultured bacterium (assembly GCA_903954065.1). Lineage (GTDB taxonomy): Bacteria > Verrucomicrobiota > Verrucomicrobiia > Verrucomicrobiales > V1-33 > CAJBME01. The sequence goes on along the minus strand of CAJBME010000033.1, from coordinate 12,549 downwards.
GTGCGCATTCCTTGTCGCGCCCGGCGCGCCTTCCACATCGCGTCGACGGTCTTCGTTGAGATTGTTTTTTGGTGATGAAACGGAGGCATGGGCCGATCGTGGGCTCCATGGATGGCTCGCCCTGAGGCGGGCGCGGAGGACGCTTACTAAAGGAAACCATTCCTGTGGGCGAAATCCGAATACGCGCCGGGGAGCCGTCCCACCCACTGGCCCGGCAGGTTGTTTTGAAGACCGCCTCGATCGTCACTTGACCGCCTGCGGTGACAGTTCCCTCGTACAAATCGAAAATTGACAATTTCGTCACGATAACTCTTTAGTGTGAGCCACGGTTTTGTCATAAACCTCCGGTGCACTCGCTATGGCGGCCTCCACTGACTGTTCTTATCGAGGCCGTGTCAGCCTTTGTCTCTCTTCCACTCACCCCCATATAAATAACCAGCCACATGAAAAAACCTGTTCGTTCATCACTGTTTGCCCCGGCCTTAGTGGCAGCGGCCCTCAGCGCCGCGCTGCTCAGCCCGAGCCAGGCCGGAACCACCACCACCGTGGCGCCGGCCGCGGATAAAAACGTTCTAGCCGAACCCGCCAGCGAGCGCAGCACGATGGACAAGATCTGGGATCTGGCCACGCTGTACAAATCGGACGATGGATTTCTGAACGAACTCTCGTTGACGGGCCGCTATCACGGCCAGTTTTGGGACGCTGATTCGGACCAAGGTCAGGAAGATGGCTGGGACAACCGGCGTTTCCGGATCGGCAGCCGTGCGTATTTCCTTGACCGCAAACTGGAGTTGAAAGCAGAGATGTTTTCCGACTTGAACAGCGGCGGTGATTTCTATGAAGGATTCACGGACGCTTATATTGCCTGGCACGCCAGCGACGCATTCAACGTCACGGTCGGCAAGCAAAAGCCAAAATTCGGATGGGAGTGGGCAATGTCATCCCGCATGATCCCGACGATGGAGCGCAGCGGACTGATCAACCAATTTCGTTCTGACTACGCCTCGGCGGCCGCGATTGACGGCAAGGTCGACAAGTGGAGTTATTACGCTGGCGTTTTCTCCAATGACACCACGGGTGAAGGTGATGACACCACGGAGTTCGGCGATTTCGAAGGCGGCTGGAGCACGATTGCCAGCGTCGGTTATGACCTGTCGGAAAATCTTGGATTGAAAAAGGCGCAATGGCGCCTCGACTTCATCCACAGCGAACAGGACGAAAATGACGAAATCTACACGACATTTGAAAACGGGGTTTCGACGAGCCTTGAGCTGAAAAACGGATCGTGGGGCATGGTCACCGAAGCATTGCTGGGCGACGGCGACACGACGAACGTGGGACTGGTGCTGATTCCATCCTACGACATTACGCGCAAGTTGCAGGTGGTTGGACGGTATCAACTCGGCGTGTCTGACGGCGACACCGGCCTCAGCGCTCAAAGCCGGTATGAACGCAGAGTCGGCGGCGGCGCCGGCGAAACGTACAATGCCCTGTACCTCGGACTGAATTATTTCTTGTTTGACGGCGTCAACGTCGATAAAAAACCCGAACAGAAGCACCGCCTCAAGCTGATGGGTGGCGTGGAATACGCCAACATGGACGGCCCGACTGGATATGACGGCTGGACCGCCCTCGCAGGCGTCCGCGTCTACTGGTGAGCCGCGAATCATTGATGATGAGGAAAAGACCGGGGCGCCTGCCCCGGTCTTTTTTTTGCCTCGCAAAAACGTTGGGGGAAGCTCCTTCGGCCTTGGCGACAGGCTGTGAGCGCGACAGAATGTCCGGGCATGTCCCTTACCACGCGCCTCACTCTGCTCTGGTCCCTGCTGGCCGCTGCGCTGGTCGGGCTGTTTGGATTTTTGAACTATCGCGGCAGCCGCGAACACGTGCTGACGACGTGGCGGGAGACGCTGGAACACGATGCCACTACCACCATCCTGCGCGTCCAGTCCGCCGCCCAGGAAGCCGCGCGCGACGCCCTCTACCTCGCCAGCACCCCGAGCGTGCGGGAATACGCCCTCGCCGGCGAAGGCACCGAACGTCAGGAACAATGGCGCCGCATCACCGAAGACGAATTCCGCGCCCTGATGGCCGGTAAACCGACGTATTTTCAGGTCCGCCTGCTCAGCGCCACCGCCGACGGTCCCGAACTCATCCGGCTCGACCACCTCCATGGCACTATCGAAACCATCCCTGCCGAAAATCTCCAGGCCAAGGGAGATCGCGACTATTTCCAAGCCGGGCGACAACTCGCGCCCGGCGCCGTCTACGTCTCAGACCTGACGCTCAATCAGGACTTCGGCCGCGTCACCGAGCCCCACACCCCCACCGTGCGCACGGGGGCCAGCGTGCGCACCGCCGATGGGCACCTCTTCGGCATGGTCGTCATCAACGTCGATCTGGGCGGCCTCGTGGCCACCCTGCCGGCCCAAGCGAGCCCGGGCGTCTCACTGCAGCTGGGTAACGAAGCGGGTGACTACGTCATTCACCCCGATTCGTCCCTCACGTTCGGCCGCGATCTGGGTCGCCCGGCCCGCTTTGCCATGGGAGCCGGTCCGTCGATGGTGGAAACCGCCGAGCTCGCCGTGGAGCGGACGTTCCCGGCCCTACCCGGGTCCAGCCGGCTGTGGAAAGTCCGGTTGACCGCCCGGGAGAGCGAATTCCTCCGCGGACTGGCCGCCGCCCGCAACCGGGCGCTGGCCCTGACCGGCTTGGCCGCCATCGGCGGCGCAGGCGTCGTCCTGCTGGCCGGTCGCTCGCTCGCGCGCCGCCTGCAACACGTCAGCGATGCCATGGCTCACTACGAATCCGGCCAGGAAATCCCAGCCGGCCCGGCCCCCGGTCCACGCGATGAAATCGGCCAACTGGCGGAGAAATTCCGCGGGCTGGCGGCCAAAGTGCGCGACGATGTCGCCGCCCTCGAGGCGGCCCGCCATGAAGCCGAAGCCGCCGCCCGCGCCCGCGATGATTTTCTGGCCATGATGAGCCATGAAATCCGCACGCCCATGAATGCTGTAACCGGCCTGCTGCGGGTCCTCGAGCGCAACCGCCCGGCCCCCCATCAGGAACCGGTTCTGGCCTCGCTGCGCAGCGCCTCGCGCCAGCTTCTGGCCCTGCTGGATGAAGCCCTCGATCACTCGAAAATCAAAGCCGGCCGGGTCACGTTTCAGGCCATCGACTTTTCACTGCACGAATTATTGCGCGATTCCGCGCTAACTCACCGCCCGCTCGCTGCCCAGAAAGGACTGGTCTTCGAACTCACCGTCGCCGACCACCTGCCCGACCGCCTCCGAGGCGATGCCGTGCGGCTCGGACAAGTCCTGAACAACCTGCTCGGTAATGCCGTAAAATTCACCGACCACGGAAGCGTGCGGCTCGAAGCCCGCCTCGCCCAGCCCGACGCCGATACCGCCGATACCGACCCAACCAACGCCGATGCCGCCACGCCAGCCGTGCCGGTGTGGATTGAATTTAGGGTCAGCGACACTGGCATTGGCATTGCTGAGGACGATGTCGGACGGATCTTTGCGCCCTTTGACCAAGCCCATGGTGATATTGGCCGACGGTTTGGCGGGACTGGCCTTGGGCTGAGCATTGTGCGCTCGCTGGTGGAGCTACAGGGAGGCACCCTGAGCGTGGCCTCACAACCCGGCCGGGGGTCGTGTTTTCGCGCCTGCCTACCGTTTCAGGCCGCTCCGGCGGCCGGCCCGTTTCTGGAGGCTTCCCATGATCCGCGGGCCAACTTCCAAAACCTACATTTTCTCTATGTCGAGGATGTGGCGTCCAACCGGGAAGTGATGGCCGCCACTTTAGCGGGTACGGGCGCTAGGCTGGAGTGCGCTGAAACCGGCGCGGCGGCCCTCGCGACCATGGATCGCTGCGGTTCATTTGATTTGGTGCTGGTTGACCTGCAGCTGCCGGACATGAACGGTCTGGAGCTGGCCCGCCGCCTGCATGCCCGCCATCCACACCAGCGGCTGGTGGCCGTCACCGCCCAAGTCTCCGCTGAAACCCGCGCTGACTGCCTCGCCGCCGGTCTGCTCGGCGTCGTAACCAAACCCTACACCCCGGCCAGCCTCTTCTCTGAAATGGCGCGCTGGCTGCCTGCCCCACCACCCACCGACCCGCATGTAGCCACCACCACCCCGGATCCGGACGTCCCAGTCGCCCCCGTCCTCAGCCCCTCCCCACGCCGTCCCGCCGCCTCCATGCCCCCTGCGGCCGCACCAGCGGCCACACCGGCGGCCGCACCCACCTCACCACCCCCATCCCCAGCCGCCGCGCTCCACGTCCTCTTTCCCAATGAACCCGCTCGCGTGCAACGCCTGCTCCACACGCTGGCCGAAGAATTCGCCCAGCATACGACGACCTTCCATCAAGCCGCCGCGGACGGCAACCTCGACGCCTTGCGGGCCCTGCGGCACAAACTCCACAGCGCCCTGACCCAGCTCCGCCTCGAGGCCCTGCGCCACGCTTTCGACGCCTTCCTCGAGTCCCCGGACCAGGAAACGGCCCGCGCTCTCACCGCCCACGAACTCGACCGCGCCGCCGCCAGCCTGCAGCAAGCCGCCGCCCGCGAGAACCCATCAGACCGCCTCCCTCCGCCGCAGTGAGAAAAACTTAATTAATGATGCGCAAGCGCCGCATCAGCTCGTCCTTATAGCCCTGACTGATCGGGAGTTTATGACGACCGACGTACACGTGGCCGTCTTCGATTTTCACCAGATGGGCTCGGTTGACCATGTAACTCCGATGAATCCGAATAAACTCATCCGGAAGAACTTCTTCGAGCCGTTTCATGCTGATCAGGCTGAGCACCGAGTTGTCACCGCTGATGAACTCGACGTAGTTGGACTCGGCGCGCAGGATCTGGAGCGCGTCCAGATCCAAGCGAACGATGCGGATCCCATCTTTAACAAAAAGCTCACGCCCGCCGCCTCCTGACCTCTCAGCGGTGGCCCCTTCCACCGAAGGCCCCTGCGAAGCAGGCTCGAGGCGGTCTTTCAGCTTTTGCACCGCCTGATGAAACCGAGGGAACTCCAGCGGTTTTACCAGATAATCGACCACGTTAAAATCATACGAGCGCGCTCCAAATCCCTCACTGGCACTGATGATAACCACTGGCAGGTCGCGCGGCAGCGAGGCCAGCAGCGAAACCCCGTCCAAACCGGGAAGTTGCAAATCAAGAAAGGCCGCATCCAACCCCCCGCCAGACAACAACTGCAACGCCGTCACGCCGTCACCCGCCTTTAAACAAAACGCGACACCCTCCACCCGACCGAGGAAACTTTCCACGGTCTCACATACCAACGGGTCGTCATCCACCACCAGACAGCGCATAGCTGTCATTGATCCCCCAATCCAGCCCGCCGTCCACGCAAATCATGCCAGTCCACCCATTGGATGGACGAAAAACAGAAAATACCGGACGACCCCGGCTACCGGCGCCTGCCACCACGAAAAAAAGCGCACTCCTGAATGGAATGCGCCTTCACGTACGAAGAGAGTCCCACTGCCCGTAGACCGGTCGAACCGTGCTGGCAGCGTGGCTAAGCCTCAAGCCTACAGCCTACAGCTGGGCGTGATCTTCGATGTACTGCACGACATTGCCGACAGTCATCAGCTTCTCGGCTTCTTCGTCAGGAACTTCGATGCCGAATTCCTCTTCAAACGCCATGACGAGCTCAACGGTGTCGAGCGAGTCGGCGCCGAGGTCTTCAATAAATTTCGCGTCGGTGGTCACCTGATCGGCATTGACCCCGAGTTGCTCGACGATGATGTCGCGCACTTTTTGTTCGATGTTGTTTTCGTCGGCCATAATATTCGTAGTGGGTAGTGGAGGGACAAATCGGCGGTTCTGTATCAGCCACCTCCGGGATTGCAACAAAATAAATTTTTAGACGGGGGTCGAGGGAGGGGAAGGAGTCGGTGCGGCCTCGACGGTGGCGGGGGGATCTTCGGCGACATCGATGAGATCTCCTCCGAATTGAGCGAGCAAACGATCGAGCACTTGATCGGCTCCGCCGTACTTCAGATCGTCGATCACTGCCTTACGCTCAACTCCCGCGGCATTTTTGTAATAAGCGAAAGCGAGGCCTTTGTGTTTCCACCGGGTTTTGTCCACGCGAACGACGGCCGTGAAAGGGATGGATTCGGAGCGGCCTGGTGGTGTGAATGACGTGGCGTCGGCAGTGAGTTTTTTCCCACGGTTGACGAGGAACGTGGCCAAGACGGCGAGGGCACCGAGGCCGAGGCCCACGGCAAATTTCCCTTGTTCTCCGATTTTATCGGGAGTGATTTCATCCGGCGGATCGTCCCAACCGCGGGCTTTCGACAGCGCGGTCCACTGGACTTTGCCGTCGGCCAACTCGATGATTTTTTGATATTCGGCGTAGATCTCCGCTTTTTTCGGATATCCCCAGCGAAAGTCTTTGTAAAACCAGCCCGCGAAGGCGGCCAGCATGACAAACATCATGAGCATGCGCCGTGTATACCACGACGTGGTCGGGCAGACGATGGGACTGGTAGAAGGATCGCTCATGGGTTCAGCCTGACACCACTCCGGTCTAGCCAAATGTCAACCCCGGGAGGAGGCCACCCCCACTTAGCCGGAGGTCAGGTTTTCGTGTAGTCGTTGACAGGGCATAAAGTCAGGCGGCTGAGGTCATATTCCCGTCACGCCACCACCGGCGCCACCACCGTGCCATGCACGTCCGTCAGCCGGAACCGCCGCCCTTGATACTTGAACGTCAATCGTTCATGATCAATCCCGAGCAGATGTAGCACCGTGGCATGCCAGTCATGCACATGGACCGGATCACGGCTGATATTATAACTAAAGTCATCGGTTTCGCCGTGACTCACTCCCGGCTTGATGCCTCCCCCGGCCGCCCAGGCCGTAAAACACCGGGGATGATGGTCGCGGCCGTAGTCGCCTGCGGTCAATTTACCCTGACTGTAGGCTGTGCGGCCAAATTCCCCGCCCCACAAAACCAGCGTCTCATCAAGCAATCCGCGCAACCGCAGGTCCTTGATCAACGCCGCACACGGCTGATCCGTCTGCTGGCACTCGCCGCGAATCGCCCCCGGTAGCCCGCCATGATGGTCCCAGTCCTGATGAAACAACTGCACAAATCTCACCCCGCGTTCAATCAGCCGCCGCGCCTGCAAACAATTGGCCGCAAAACTGCCAGGCTGCCGCACGTCCGGACCATACATTTCCAAAATCGACTCCGGTTCGCCGGAAAAATCCGTGGCCTCCGGCACGCTGGTCTGCATGCGAAATGCCATTTCATACTGAGCAATCCGATCGTTGACGACCGGATCCAAAGTGCGTTCATATTCATCATGATGCAACTCAGCTAAGCGGTCGAGAAGCCGCCGCCGGCCCACCGCCGTAACGCCCTCAGGATTCTTGAGAAAAGGCACCGCGTCCGCCTGTGGCAAAAATTTCACCCCGGAATGCGCCGCCGGCAGGAATCCACTCCCCCACAGCCGCGCATACAACGGCTGTCCGCCTTTGCCCTTCGTCGTCAACACACAGAAAGCCGGCAAATTTTCGTTTTCACTTCCCAGACCATAACTGAGCCACGACCCCAGCGAGGGTCGCCCCGCAATCTGGGCACCTGTCATAAAAAACGTGATGGCTGGATCGTGGTTGATGGCTTCGGTGTGAAGGGATTTGATGAAGCACAATTCATCCGCCACTCCGGCGGTATGGGGCAGCAATTCGCTGATCCAATGACCCGCCGCCCCATGACGGGCAAATTTGAAAGCCGAGCCCGCCAGCGGCAAGGTCGCCTGGTTGGCGGACATCCCGGTTAACCGCTGCCCCTGACGCACGGAATCTGGCAAGTCCCGTCCGTGATCCGCGTTCAGACGCGGCTTGTAATCAAATAAATCCAGCTGAGACGGTCCCCCGCTCATAAAGAGATAAATCGCGCGGGTGGCCTTGGGCGCAAAGTGCGGCTGCCCCAGCCCGCCGAGCGCCGGCCCATCCTGAGCAACGGCCGTGTCGCGCCCCAGCAGATGCGCCAGAGCGGCGCCTCCTAAGGTCAGACTGCTGCGCGAAAAAAAGTGCCGTCGAGTCAGCTGGGACGCGTGGCGGACGGGATCAACGGGCGAGATAAACGGGTGAGTCATCGGAGTCATGGGGATCAGCGTTTCATCACGCTTTCGTCGAAGTTCATGGCGGCTTGGGCCACCGCCTGCAGGCCGTGGCGGCGGGCCGCGGCGGGTTCGAGAGACGAGCCGGCGGCTTGTTCCACGAGCAACTCGCGCAGGATTTGCAGCTGCCGGTCGGTCGGCCGGTGGCTGGTCAGCGTGCGGAAAATCGTGATGATGGCCTCACCATCGTCGGCATGAGCGGCCTCCGCCTGCTCCGCCACCAGACGGGCCCAGCTGACAAACGTCGGCTCATTGAGCAGCGTGAGCGCCTGCAGCGGCGTCTGCGTCAACGGCCGCCGCGCGCTGCAAACCTCGCGCTTGGCCATGTCAAAAAGATCCATGCGCACATCCGGCATGGTCCTTTTCCAAAACGTGTACAACGACCGACGGTTGGCCTGATCAGGGTCGACACTCGGCCCACCCACCGCCGGATCCAGCCGGCCAGCCGCCCGCAATGCCTGATCGCGAATCTGCTCAGCACTGAGACGGAACGAGGGGCCGCGCGAAAGTAAATGGTTGTCCGGATCCTTCGACCGCACATCCCCACCCACCGTCGAATCCTGAAGATACGTCCGCGAGGTAACCATCAAACGAACCAACGCTTTCAAATCCCAGCCGGAATCCATGAAGCGCGCCGCTAGAAAATCGAGCAGCTCCGGATGGCTCGGCAATGCCCCTTGCACCCCGAAATCTTCCGGCGTCCGCACCAACCCCACGCCGAAAAACGACTGCCACAACCGGTTGACGAGGACACGCGCCGTCAGCGGGTTCTCCCGGGCCACCGTCCACCGCGCCAACCCCAGCCGGTTCGCCGGGGCCGCACCCGTCAGCGGCGGCAAAAACTCCGGCGTCCGAGCCGAGACGGGATCGGTCGGCGCATCATACGCCCCGCGCGCCAACACAAAGGCCGGCTTCGGCGAGGGCAGCTCGCGCATGGTCATGATCTCAGGCAGCCCGTCACCCGTCGCACTGCGCGCCCGACGCAAGTCGCGCAGGCCCGCCAGAGCGTCCCGGTACGGCCGGTCCACCGCCAGCAGGAAATACTCAAATTCATCATCCTGCGAAACCAGCGGCCCCGGCCCAGCCCCGCCCGGCGTCAGAGAACCGACCCCGCTCAACGCCGCCGCCTCCAGCCGACTGAGCGCCCGCCCAAACAACCGCACATCATCAATGGCCCCACCCTTGAATCCACGGTCGCGAAACCGCTGGCCAAAAGTCAGACGGTCTTCACCTCCACGGTTGATGTCCTTGGTCAAGGCATCCCGCACCACTTCGACCGCCGCTTCAACCCCGTTGACAAACAACCGCAACCCGGCCGCTCGGCTCGAGCCGTCATAACTCCATGCCACATGCGTCCATTCGTTGACAGCCAACCGGTCGCGCGTCACCACCCGCAAGGCATTGCCCGGCCAGAAATGAATCAAGGCCGCACTCAGCCGCCCGTCTTCAATCAAAAGTTCGTACCCGTTGCTGGCCGCATCCGTCCAAGCCTTGGACCGGTGAAAAACGACCGCACGCTCCATGACCGCCGGAGGATTGATCCACAACGACACCGAAAAAGCATCATCACGGGTCCACTTCCCGCCCAGACTCAGGCTGATGTTGTTCTCGCCACTGAACTGCAACGCCTGCCCGTGCCGCCCCGGAACAACCGCCACCTCGTCAAAAACCTGGCCTGGCTCCGCCTCGTTGACCGCATTCAAGACCCGTCCGTCTTTGATCTCGTCCAACGCAAAACGCCCGATCTCATCAGGCCACGCCCCGTCCCCAGCCGCCGCCAGTCCGACCTGCTCCCGCTCCGCAAAAACCCCACGCCGCAACGGCCGCTGTAAGGCCAGCTCCGCCTCTGCCCGAACCACTCGCGCCGCCGCCAACGCCCGCTCACGCTCCTGCTCAACCGTGCCCAAACTCAATGCCGGCGTGGGCGTCGCATCCGTAAAATGTGAATATAACCCGCTCTCATCAACGTTTTGGAAATACGAAAAAAGCGAATAATAATCGCGTTGTGTCATCGGATCGTATTTGTGGTCGTGACATTTGGCACACCCCACGGTCAATCCTAGAAAGGCCATGCCGTATGTCTCCACCCGGTCTTCCACATACTGCACCCGGAATTCTTCGTTCACACTCCCGCCTTCATTGGTCTGGCGATGCAGCCGGTTGAAGGCCGTCGCCAGCTGCTGGTCCCGCGTCGCCCCCGGCAGTAAATCTCCCGCCAGCTGCCACGTGATAAATTGGTCAAAGGGAAGGTTTTCATTAAACGAACGGATGACCCAGTCGCGCCACGGCCACACTTGCATCGTAGCATCAGATTGATAACCAAAGGTATCAGCGAACCTCGCTACATCCAGCCAGTCGGATGCCATGCGCTCGCCAAAGTGCGGCGAGGCCAACAAGCGATCGACCGTAGCCGCCACCACCGCCGCTGGATCGGCCGCCGACGCAGTCATGGCCTCGCCAAAAGCATCCAGCTCAGCCAGTCCAGGCGGCAACCCGGTCAGATCAAAACTCAACCGCCGCAAGAGCCGCGCGGGGGCCGCCATCGGCTGCAGCGAAAGCGCTTCTTTTTGCAATCGCTCCGCGACCAAGACGTCGATCTCGTTTCTTGGGGCTCCGGGCAGACCGCTGGCTTCCGGCACCACCGGAGCCACCACCGGTTGGAACGCCCAGTGACCTTGGTATTCCGCACCCTCAGCAATCCAGCGGCGCAAGACCTCCTTCTCGTCCGCACTCAAACTCAAATTGGACTCGGGCGGCGGCATCACATCGTCCACATCATCAGAAAAAATGCGGGCCACTACTTCAGAATGCCCCGTCTTACCCGGAAGCAACACCCCCAACGCCGCCGCACGATCGTCGAGCCGAAGGTCGCCTTTGCGCTTGGCCGCATCCGTCCCATGACAAGCAAAACATCGATCCGATAAAATCGGTCGTACCTCGCGGTTAAAATCCACCGGCGCCTCCGCCGCCCAAACGGACACCGTGCCCCCGCCCCCCATCACGACGACCACCCCAGCCGCCACCAGCCGACACGCCAAACCACCGCGGGAAAAATGGAGGACCCCAGGCCACCGCCCGCGCCACCGCATTGGAAAGATTCCGGAAACATTCATTTTCACCCCAAATGGTCACCTCCACCGCCCTCTGGTCTATGTCGTAAATCGATTCGTTTGTGTCTAATCCTGACATAAATCGTCTTTTCAGTGTCTGTTTCCGCTTTTCAGTCAGGACATGCCCGCCTCTGACCAGCCGCCCGCCGCCCGCAGTGGCTACAGCGACCCGCGCACCCCGCACGGAGTCGCCCTGACCGAACTCTCGCGAGAAGCCGGCGGATTCTTCGTGCTGCATGAAGTCGGCTGGTTACCCCGCGGCCTGCAATGGCATTTTCCCCGCGTGTTCAGCCCGTTCTGGCGACTCTATCACAACCCCCGCCCCGGCTGGAAAGTGCGGCACCGGGACCGTCTCTGGCCGCTCGACCCCGACCGCCTCCTCCTCATTCCTGACGGCACCGTATTCGACTGCGAAGGCGAAGCTGGCGTGCCCCACTTGTGGATCCACTTCGGCATGAACTCGCCGCTCCGCCACCCGCCCGCTCAACCGCTCAGCCTGCCACTCACGCCGCCGCTGCGCGCCTTGATCCGGCAACTCGTCACCCGCCTCCGCACCGCTGCTGACGTCCGAGCCACCGGACACACTGCCAGCGCGTTGCTCCACGAAGCCGTCGCCAACTTCAACCCGTCCACCCTCGCCACCGTCCCGGAAAAAACCGCCTCCCTGCTCGCCTTCATCGCCAAAAATCCAGAAGCCACCCTCTCAAATGCCGTCCTCGCCAAATACGCCGGCCTCTCCGAGGGCGCATTTATCCGCTGGTTCCACGCCGAGGTCGGCACCACCCCGGCCGTCCACGTCCAACAGATGCGCATGAAAACTGCCGCCCACGCCCTGCTCACCACCAGCCGCAGCATCGAAGACATCGCTTCCTCCGTCGGCTTCAAAAATCGCCACCACTTCACCCGCCTCTTTCGACAACACTTCCACCTCGGACCCGCCACCTACCGGAAAAAATAAAACCCCCTCAGCCAGCGAAAAACACCGCACCGCCGCCCTGGGCCCCAGGGCTGCATAGAATCATCCTGAAGAAACAACCACGCAGGCGGCCAAGCCGCCGCTGTAGCCGGGCACGCCGGCCCCGGTTTCCACACTTGGCCCTAGGCCACATCCTTCAAGACACGGATCCGAAACCGCTTCCACGCTGCCGGGCCACGGCTCAAAAAGACGTTCGGAGAAACGTTCGGCGCCGCGACCGGGGTCAGCGACCCACGGCTACAGAAAACCCGGATACGAACCCACCACGCAGGCGGCCAAGCCGCCGCTGTAGCCGGG
>CAJBME010000032.1 GCA_903954065.1 uncultured bacterium | reverse complement strand
CTACAGTGGCGGCGCCGAACGCCTCCCCGAACGATTTTTGAGCTGTGGCAGGTGACCGGATTCGAAGAAGCGGATTCGGATCCTTGTTTTGAGGGATGTGGCCTGTGGGCCACGTGTGGAAACCGGGGCCGGCGTACCCGGCTACAGTGGCGGCTTGGCCGCTTGTCTGGTGGTTTCGGATCTCGATCCTGAGGGATGTGGCCTTGCAGGCCACGGGTGTCTTTTTTCTTTTGCTGCTGACCTTGGACGCTGGAGGCGTCCAAGCGATGGGTGGCGGCGCTGAGGCGCGCGGGAACTGATTCCCGCGCGCTGGGCCGTGTTTCCGCTGAGGTTTCAGCGGGCGGGTTTATTTGAAGTCTAGGAACGTGGCATCATCGCACTGAGCCTTGAGGGTGGGGGCGCTGCGGTCGGGGCTGACGGTGAGCGTGTGGGTGCCGGCTGGGAGGCTGGTTTCGCAGCGGCCGTTGGTGATGGTGACTGGCTGGTTGTTGATCCAGGCGGCGGTGACGCCGGTGAGGACGAGCGGGGTGCGGGTGGCCTTGGAGACGGTGAACCGTGCGTGGGCGAATGCGGGTTCGGGCAGTTCACTGGCGGGCAGGTCGCCATTGACCAGCGTGGTGGCGAAGGCGGGCGACTCCGTATCTTCCGGCGACCGGGAGGCAGTGAATTTCCAAATACGGGCCACGTTGGTTTTGCTGGCATCGAAGCGGCCAGGCCGTCCGATTTGGCTCAGGAACGCGTAGAGATTGCGTTTGGATGGGGCGTCGAGCGCATCGGTAAAGCCCATCGGCATCAGGCTGCCGATGATTTCTTTCTGCACGACGGCGGATTTCAGAACGGGCAACTCCACGCCTGGGGCTGGGCGGATGATGATTTCGGTGGCGGTCTCGCGCACGGGGATGCCATTCATGACGCTGCCGTCATTCAGGCTGAAGGAGAATCCATGATACCCTTCCTTGACCTTGGCTGCGGGATTGATGGTGCTTTCGATGATATAATCGAGCGGGGCGCTGGCGCCGATGCTGGAGAAGTCGGGCCCGAAGTTGCCGCCGACGCCGCCGATGGCGTGGCACACGGCACAGCCGATGCGGCGGTAGACGAGTTCCCCGGCGACTGGATCTGAGTCGTTTTTAATGTCGGCGATCAGGCTGGCGATTTCAGCGGGGAAATCGCGTTCTGCGGAGGTTGTTCCGGCCATGGGCGAGAGGGCGGCGACCAATGCTTGGCCGTTGTCACCCATGCCGCGGGCGACCTTGAGGGCGGAGGCATAGGCGTCGACGGTCAGGTCATTGGGCAGTTCGCGGGCCAGGAGTTCGGCAAACCCCTTGATTTGGAAAAGCTCGCGCCAGAGAACGGCGGCGGCTTCTTGATTGGTGATCCAGCCCATGATGGACGACAATGATTTGAGCGCCTCTTGGGGGGCGTGCACGGCCAGTGGCGGGAGCGCGTCGCGCCGGACGACCATCGGTTGCTGAGTGGCCACCAGTGTCCGCAAGGCATCGACAGCTGCGGGTTGTCCGATTTTCCGCAGGGCGCTGAGCGCCTCTCCGCGCAGGCCGGCATCGGTTTCGTTGGCGGCAAATTGGGCGAGCGGCGGCACGGCCGTCACCTGACCCCATTCTGCGGCCAGCGCGATGGCTGCGGACAGCAGCGGTCGGTCGGACGATGCGAGCAGTGACACAATACCGCTGAGGTCGCCATCCGGGCGCAAGTTGCGGCCGCGCGCGGCTCCGGTGAGGGCGGCGGCGGCTCGGAGGCGGGCTTCTGGTTGTAGCGCCCCCTCTTTGATGAAGCTGCTGTACAGCGTGGTGAGCTCGGCTGGGCCACCCGCACTTCCGATCAACTCAATCCACGGCCCGCGGCCGTCAGCGTCGATCGTCCTTCCAGCAAAGAGCTGCTGCATGTATGGAGCCGTCACGACCGGTGCGGCGATGGTCGTCAGCGCTGTCAATTGCGCTTCGCGGCCGACGATTTTTTCCGGATGCGCGGCAATTTCCTCGAACCATGGGCGGGCCAGTTCGTTGACCGTCGTCCATGCGGCAAAGTCGAGGAAGTCATCCGCCGGGTCCGTCGGTAGATTGCGCAAGACCAAGTCGGCGCTTTCAAAAGTCCGGATGCGAGCCAGCGCTCGGAATGCTTCCAGTCTGGTCCGCGGATCGCGGCCTGCTTTGACCCACGTTGCGAACGGGCTGAGATCCTTCGTGCCATGCGCTCCATACGCTTTTCCTAGTTCGCGCAGACCTGTCTGCACACTGGTGTTGTCGACCGATTGCGGATCGACCATGGCGATGAGATGCGCTGTGTTGTGGGTGCGGCCGCTGAGCAACCAGGCGGCATGGCGGCGGGTTACTTCATCTTTCATCCACGGCCCCAACGCGGCGCGCAATGTTTCGACTGGCACGCGGGACAGTTCGCGACGGGCTTGCTCAAATTCCCAGCGATTGGGCGAAAGCAGGCGGCTGAGCAGTTTTTCGACGGGTTGGCCGGTCAGTGGTTCCCAAGCCAGCGGGCGGCTACCGGTGGGGGCGATGCGCCAGATGCGGCCGCGTTGTTTGTCGCGCCGTGGGTCGCGGAAATCGACCTCACCATGGTTGATGATGGGGTTTGTCCAGTCGGCGACATAGATGGCGCCGTCTGGTCCCATGGACAGGGCGATCGGGCGAAAGGCGGCGTCTTCCGTGCGGGTGATGTCAGGTTCGACCTTGGTGACGTAGCCGGATTTTTGTTCTGCGGCATTCGGGTTTACGCTCAAGTCATTAAAACTAAATCGGACAATGCGGTGAGCGCGGAAATCATTGGTGAGGGCATGCCCCTGCCATTCCGGACCAAAAAGCGGACTGTTGATGATTTCGAACCCGCAAAATTTCGGATACGAACCGGGGCTGATGCTGTTGATCGTGCGTCGTGCGCCTTCTGATGGAGGCAGGACCGCGCCGGGAAAAGCCCAGCTAATGCCGTTGCCATCCGCACCCGAGGTCAGGAACGTCTGGCCATTCATGTCTTCTTGCTGTCCCCAGCAATTGACCAGCCCTTTGGAATGGACTTCGAGCCGCTCCGTATTGGGGTCATAGGCAAAAGCGACGCCAGAGTTGGCGCGAACCAATCCCCATGGGGTTTCGACGTGCGAGTGGATGTAAATGGTTTGCTGGAAATAGAGGCGACCGTCCACGCCCCAATGCAGGCCATGGATGATGTGGTGAGTGTCTTCGGTGCCGAATCCGCTCAGCACGATGCGGCGCTCGCTGAGCAGTCCATCGGCTCCGGGTTTGCTGAGGTGAAGAAGTTCTGTACTCGCGCCGACGAAACAGCCGCCTTCGGTGTCTGGGGCGACGCCGGCGGGAATGAGCAGTTTGTCAGCCACGATGCGGGAGACATCAGCCACGCCGTCGCGGTTGGTGTCCTCGAGGAGGATGATGCGATCATTTCCGGTCGAGGGACCAAACTTCGAGGAATTCCCTTCCATCATGGCCCCGAGATCGTCCGGATTGACTTGTGGATAGGTGTTGGAAGTGGCCACCCACAGTCGCCCGTCGGCATCCCAGCTCATGCCGACAGGTTTTTCCAAAAGTGGATTTTCAGCGTAGCTGGTCATTTCCAGCCCGGCGTCCATGGTGAAATCTGGGCGTGGCAGCGATGGAATGACGGGCAGTTTGGTTTCGCTTGGTGGTTCGGGGGGCAGGGTGCTGGGCTGACCTGCGGCGATGGCGATGACATTGGCCTCGGCTTTGTCGACGAGTGGGTCGAACTTGGGGATTTCTACGGCGTTGCGTCCTTGTTCGCCTTTCCGGAAGCCGAAGATGTACGTGTAATTAGCGGGGCGGCTGCGGTGAAAAAAGAGAGCATTTTTCCGCAGGATGGCTTGACGGAGAAGCTGTTGCGATGGGGTTTCGGTGTCCCATGCGGCGGCTTCCGACTTCCAGCCCAGCTGGGCGGCCACGCTGGCGCTGAGGGCGCGAAACCCTTGTGGGGTCAGGTGGATGCCGTTGTCTGTGCCTTGCGGCAGATTGATGCCTGCGGCTTGTTTCCATTCACCGCGGACGAAAGGGGATTGTTTTTCCGCAGCGAGTTGTTCGATCACTTTTTCGTACTCGGCCAGCAGGGCGTTGTGCCCGGCGGGGTCGGGCAGTCCAGGCCGGGTGCCGCGCATGTCTTCGTGTCGAACAGGTCCGACAAAAACAAAACGCACGCTCCCGCCGGGGCTGGCCTCTTTGATCAGGTCCATCAGGGCGAGCAATTCCCGACGGAATTTAGCAGGGCTGTGGTCGAGGCCGTAACGAGCTGGGTCGGGATTGAGAACTGGATCGTTTTGACGATAGGTCAAATCTTCCAAACTCGCCGCCATACCGTAACCCAAGATGGCCACTGTCGGCCGCACCACAGCCAGTTGCTGCTTCAAACTGTCCACTCCCTTGTCGACCGGATCAAAACTCGCTCGCGACGCGCCCAATGGACTGTCCCCGCTGTAAGCGAGATTGCGGACCGCAAAAGAACGACCCGGAAATTCCTGCCGCATCCGGGCTTCAAGATATCCGTAGTTGTTCTCCCTCTCCATGAGGGTGTCACCAATCAGCAAGACCCGGTCACCGTCTTTAAGATCGAGTTTACTGGGGGCCGCCCACAATGGGCTGCCCGTCAGGGCGCAGATGGCCGCAAGGCGCAGAAGTTTGAGCATGGCTTTTGAGGTGGGGTAAATGAAAAAGCGGTCCGAAATGAATTCGAGCTTCCTTAAAGTGATACGGGTCAGCCTCACGCGCATCCGTTCTTTTTTTCGCATCAAAGTATCGGGAAAGCCCCGCCCCCCCGCGGTGGATAACTGCTCAGTCGCAGACACCCGCTTAATGGCGACACAAAAGTGGGTGTCTGAAACTGCTGTCCAGAGCCTGGTTCGCCCCAGAAAAATCCCGACTTTCGCCCACAGAAAACCTGGGCTACTTTTTTCGTATGAAGCTGAGAGCGATCATTCACGTGGCCGAGGAGGGCGGGTATTGGGCAGAGGTTCCCGCACTTCCGGGATGCGTCACGCAAGCCGACACCCGGGAAGAACTCGAGACGAATCTTCAAGAGGCCGTTGAGGGGTGGTTGTCCGCTGGCGAGGCGGAAATGAATTCCACACCTGACGAGATCTTTGAGTTGGCGGTATGAAGGCCGTGACAGGTCGTCGGCTGGCCAAGCTCGCCGAAACAAGGGTTGGATCCTCGCAAGGATTAATGGAAGTCACCACGTCTACACGATGCAGGGGCGTATGGAGAGGGTGGTGATTCCAATCCACGGCAACAAGCCCCTCAAGATTGGGCTCCAATGCAGCCTGATGAAGATGATTCCTATTCACGAAGACGAACTCTGAAACAAACGAAGGCGAACCAGACGTCGCTCCTAGCACCTTCCCCGCCGCGACCTCATTCCGACATGATCATTCAACTTTTAGCCCATAGTCGAAGCCGCGCCCTCGGGCAGGTGTAGGAGGCCTTCGACGTTAGGCCAAGAAACCGCACCCATCGCCATGACACAGTCATCGAAGCACATCCTGAAGCATCGCAGGTCGCTTATGCCGAGTCAGCCTGTTACGCCAGTTGGCTGGACTATGCTGGCGGCCCTGATTCTCGGTGTGGTCTTCTGGTTCGTTTCTCACCCAGCACACCTTCTCCCCGCCATAGCCATCGTGGCGTTGTTGTGGTTGGGGATTCATTTCGCAGGGATTATTCAGACGCGGAGGTTTGATCGCATGGCGCGGGAGAGGTCTGGCGAGTCTATCTGTGAATTTGCTCGCCATTTTCGAGGTGCGGACTTTGATCCTGTCGTTGTTCGTGCAGTCTATGAGACCACTCAGGAGCTATACGGGCGGGTAGATTTGCCCATTCGTCCATTAGACAGTTTCTCCGCAGATTACGGCATCGTGGGCGAAGACTTGGATGATCTTGGGGAGGACATTGCGAGATTGGCTCACCGTAGCATGGAACAGACTGACCAGAACCCGCTTTATGGACAGGTGCAGACTATTGCCGACCTCGTTCACTTCATCCAGCATCAGCCCCGGCTGTCCGCATGAGCAACCAACCCTCCTCCATGCTAACCAAATTACTGCTATTGCGGTTAATCCGCGGAACGGTAAATCACAGACAGTCTATAGAGATGAATCGAAACGTCCGCCTAATGATGGAATGGTGACAGGCGTTCCCAACGCTCGACGAATCGGATTCTACTATCCCGCATCAGCCGATCAGGCGTCAGTGGAGGTGCGGGTTAACCACAGTTGCGACGTGTTTGGGCACATAGCAGTTCATCTCGTCGTTCCCAATCCTCTCGTTCTGGCACAAGAACAGGCAAACGCGAACAAGACGTCGCAGATCAACGCCCTGCCTGCTGCGCATTCGGAGCCGCGATGAATGTTCAACCTTCAACTCAGATTTTGGAGTCCGCTCCCGGCAGGGCGTGACTGGACTCTGACGTTAGCCTAAACTTTATGAGATCAAAGAGACTATGGCGCTATGTTGCAGTTAGTTTGATTGCTGCAGGTCCTGCTGGAGGTTTTCTATTTGGACTCCTCAACGCCGGTGATCCGGATCCAAATCCTATTGGGCGAGTATTTTATGCGTGTATCATGGCTGTGGTGACTCCTTTACACGCAGGTTTCCCTCCTCATCACGAAGCTGGAGCAGGCCAATCCTTCAATGCCTGGCCGCATATAGCAGTTTCCTTTCTGATGATATTGAGTTTGTTCGTCCTTCGTGATTGGAAATTATCTAAAAAGCGAAATGAATTAACGGCCTAAAGATGCGCTGCAACGAACGCCGCTCCTGTCCTCCGACTGCTTGGGCGGCCCTCAGCGGGCGGCGTCGGTGGGCTTAGGGCGTACAAAATAATGCGCTGGCCTCGAATAAGAAAGTATGGGGCTCGAGCAGCTTTAACGCTGATCGCGCTTTCTGGTATCATTGTCGGCCTTGGATTCGGTCCTGGCTCGGCTGAAGGCGTTTATTCTGCTCCGCAGTGCATGTGCGACTGCTCCAACTACACTGTCTTGAGAGACGGAAGAATAGTTATGTATTCTACGCGGCATACTCCAGCTAACTTGATTGGAAGATAGGGAAATGAGGTATCAGAATGGCGCTTAGAAGGCGTGAAGAGAGTGGCCGACGAGACGTCAGCGTTCCCGGGGTGCGGCGCGCCACATCGAGTGAGGCCGGGAGCTTGGGGACGAATCAGCGCCTTTCCGCGATTTCTGAGCTCTCAACTGCCGCCGGCTCTGACGGCGGCTATCGATTGGTCGTCACTCCGTTTGGAGCCCGGTTCCTTGCTCGATTCCCAATTCCGCCAAGAAGGTCATCTGGCGGGTCGCCAAGAGGCCGTTCTCTCCAACCTGCAGATTCGACTCTCGCGATATCTATGGCGGACGTTGAGTCGCGCTGCTTTTGAGGGGGAGATGTCGAAAAGACCGTGGGCGTTGACCGTGGGCGTCTGGTCGGTCAGAGTGTTGGCATGGAAGGAATGCTGATGCGTTTGGATCCGTTTGCTTTGGTGGCCGCCGTGTGTTTCTGGGGGTTTTTGCCATGGGCCCAGCGCCTTGACCCGGATTTACCTAGGTGGTTTTGTCGATTGGCTTGGTGTTTTCTGGTAACTGGGCCGGTGCTAGCGGTGGCGGGTCCTGGGCTGGGCTCAGCTTTGTTGGCGTCGCCGGCGGTCATTTTTGCTGTCTGGCTGCTGGTTCACGGGGTGCGTCGATTTTTGGCGACTGATCAGGCGGCTCTTTCGCTCCGGCTTTTGGGGATGTTGGCGGCCGCTGGGCCATTGGTGGCGGCGGCGGCGTGGGTGTGGTCTCGGTATGACCGTCATTTTGCGGGGTTTCCGGAGCCATTGGCGACGCTGACGACGGTGCACTTTTCGATGGCTTTTGGTGTCCTTCCGCTGGCGATGTCGGCGCTCGAAGCGTCGTTGCGGCCGAGCCGGTGGCGGGGTGTCGGCATTTTTGTTTTTGTTTTGGCGGCGCCGGCCACGGCGTTTTGTTTTGCTCTACGGTCCAGTCCGATGGTGCCGGGCTTGGCCGAGGTCGGCTGTGCGGCGGCCATGGCGGCTGGATTTTTGGTTTGGGCGGCTGGATTGCCCCCGCGCACGGCTCGATGGCCGTTGGTTTTTCTGACGCCCGGGATTTTGCTCGGGGCCGGTTATACGGCGGCCACCGGTCTTGGCTGGCGCTATCTGACTATTCCGGAAATGGCGGTGCTGCACGGTTTGCTCAACCTGACGGGATCGCTGCTGCTGGTCAGCCGGGCGCCCGCCTTGCGGCCAGTCGCTCCCCCGGCCCCCGACTTGGGGGTCCCCGTCACCACGTGCACAGCCGCGGAGGCGGTTTTTGTCGACGACCATCGTCAGGATATTGGCCCATGGTCGCCGGACGCCTTCGCGCGGATCCGCGGCGTGTTGTTGGCTTATCGTTTTTATCCGGACGAAGTGATGGTGCGCCGCACGCAATTTGAGGAGGAAGGCCGGGCCCTTCGGGTCGGCGACCGGCTAGGTCTGGGTTTATTTCTACCGAGCCTGCCGGGACTTCCGCCATTTCTGCTGCCTGCGGTGGTGGAGGTGCATGTCGTCGAGGACGCGGAGGATCTGGTGAGGTTGGGGTACCGCACGACGCGGAGGCATTACGGTCGCGGCGAATGGCTTGCGGAGGCGAGGCGCGAGGGCGACCGCATGGTGCTGCAAGTACGCTGTCATATTCGCCCGAGCCGGTGGTTTGTCTGGTTCGGACTACCGGTGTACCGGCGGTTTCAGCTGGGGGCCTTTCGCGCTGGGCTGAGCCATCTTCGGCGGTTGGCCTGAGTGGATTTCTGGGGGGTGTTTTCGTTGGCGAGCGGCTGTCTTATTTAGCGAGCGGCGGAAATTTTCTCTTTCAGGAAGTCAAGGTCTGTACGGACGGTGGGATGGCTGTCGGACCATGGAGGGTGATTTCTTGGGGTGGCAGGAGTAGGCGCACGGGATCGCCGGCGGCGAGGTCCGGGATGAAAGGGGCGATGATTTCCAGCATAGTAGGCGGCTGGAAATGCGCGGCCTTGGTTTCTGGATGCGGGGTGTACACCCAGCCGTCGTATGTCCGCGCTCGGTGGATCAAGCGGCAATGGGAAAACGAAAAATCTTCTGGGGGATGAAGGACGGTCCAGGCCACGGCTCTGAAAGTGTGGGCCGGGCGTTCTAGGGAGAAGCTTCGCGGGGCGAGGTCGACGTTTACCGTGCCGTCGTAATAGGCGGAGAGGTCGAGCCCGAGCTGAGCGAAGAATGGCCGTTGCAGAGACAGGGTGCCGGCTGGATAGCGGCGGTCCGGCCCTGTCCCGGAGGCGACGCCGTGGCCGCGGACGATGAGCCCATCGGCTTCGACCCAGTCAGCGCTCGTGGCTTGCAGCGAATGGTGGGTTTGGAGATTATCGTTCATGGGACGATCGAAATCCGGTGGCGGCGCGAACGGGTGGTCAGGCGAGGATGCCTTTGACGAGTTCGCCTTCGACATTGGTGAGGCGGCGGTCGATGCCGTTGTGGTAATAGGTGAGGCGTTCGTGGTCGAGGCCGAGCAGGTGGAGGATCGTGGCGTGGAAATCCGGGATGGTGACCGCGTTTTCGGCCACGTCGTATCCGACGTCATCGGAGGCACCGTAGGTTGTACCGGTTTTGACGCCGGCGCCGGCGAGGAAGCTGGTGAAGACGGCGGGGTGGTGATCGCGGCCGGTGGCGCCGATGCCTTGAGTGACCGGGCTGCGGCCGAATTCGGTGTTCCAGATGAAGAGCGTGTCTTCCAGCATCCCGCGTTGTTTGAGATCTTGGAGGAGAGCGGCCACGGGTTGGTCCATGGTGGCGGCTTGAGTGTCGTGGTTTTCCTTGATGCCCTCGTGGCCGTCCCAGTTGATGCGCGGGCTGCCGAAGGCTCCGCCGTTAAGGACCTGCACAAATCGGACGCCGCGCTCGAGGAGCCGTCGGGCCATGAGACAGTTGCGGGAAAACCCTTGGGTGGCGGGATTGTCGATACCGTACAGCGCTTTGATGTGCTCCGGTTCGCTGTCGAGATTCGAGGCGTCGGGGATGCTCGATTGCATGCGGGCGGCGAGTTCGTACGACCGGAGCCGGGCGGCGAAAGCGCCGTCACCGGCATGGGTAGTGGCAAAATCGCGGTTCATGGTTGCCAGCAGGTCCATGTCAGCGGAGCGAGCTTCTCGGGAGATGCCAGCGGGTGTGTGCAAATCAGAAATCGGCTCGGCGGTCTGCGTGCGGAAGGCGACGCCCTGATGGTTGGCCGGGAGGAAGCCAGAGGTCCAGTTAATCGATCCGCCGGCGGGCAGGCCTCGGGGGTCGGGCAGAACAACGAAGGCTGGAAGATTTTCGTTTTCGCTGCCGAGGCCGTAGCTGAGCCACGCCCCCATGCATGGGAACCCATTGAGGGTGAATCCACTATTCATCTGGAACGTGGCGGGCGTGTGGTTGTTGCTTTTGGCCACCATCGATTTGATGAAGCAGACGTCATCGACGCAACCGGCGATGTGGGGCAGCATGCTGCTGACCCAGGCCCCGGAACGGCCGTGCTGGCGGAAGTCGTAGACGCTTTTCATGAGACGTCCGGGCTGGCCGAAAAACCCGAGGTTTTCACCCCTTCCTTCAAGCGACTGGCCGTGCAGGCGTTCCAGTTCCGGCTTGTAATCGAAACTTTCGAGGTGGCTGACCCCGCCGGCGCAGAAGATCTGCACGACGCGTTTCGCCTTGGGGGCGAAATGCGGCTGGCGGATGCTGCCCGCCGGCAGGCCGGCGGCGCGCGCCGCGTCGCGGTTGAGCATCCAAGCGAGGGCGACGGCGCCCAGTCCGCCGCCCGATTGCCACAGGAAATGGCGGCGGGAGAACGGCGTCGTGCCGGCCGGGAGCGGGGAAGAAGCAGGATGGTGACTATCGGACATAGACGAATTCGGTGGAGTTGAGCAGCGCCCAGCAAACGCTGGGCAGACCGCGATCGCGGGCGGCGGCGGTCGCGCGACTGGCCTCGGCCTCGGTGGGCGGGCGGCCGAGGGCCAACCGCCAGGCGGCGGTGACGGCGGCCTCGAGATTCTGAGGAGCGGCTTCGGTGGCGCGCTCGGCGAGGTGGTTGGCCTGGCGTTGGACGAACGAGCTATTCATCAACCCGAGCGCTTGGAGCGGGGTGGTGGTGACGCTGCGTCGCGGTGTTTTCACGGACGGATCGGGGCAGTCGAAGGCGTCGAGCAGCGGGTCTTTACCGCTATTGACGTTCATGCGGTAGACGGTGCGGCGATTGAATTCCGGACCGATTTTGTCGGCGATGGCGTAGGTATTCGCGGGAAACGGGATGGCATCGAATGGGCGGAAGCTGGGGCCGCCGATGGCGCGGTTGAGTTGGCCGCTGACGGTCAGCATGGCGTCGCGGACGGCCTCGGCTTCGAGGCGTCGCGGTGTTTGACGCCAGAGCAGCGTGTTGTCGGCATCGAGGGCGGCGGCTTTTTCGTTAAAGTCGGCGGTTTGGCGGTAGGTGGCGGAGTGGACGATCAGTCGGTGCAATGATTTCACGCTCCAGCCGCCTTCGATGAACCGCGAGGCTAGCCAGTCGAGCAATTCCGGGTGGGTGGGGCGGGTGCCGCTGACGCCGAAATCATTGGGGGTAGCGACGAGGCCTTGGCCGAAGTGGTGGTGCCAGATGCGGTTGGCCATGACGCGGGCTGGCAGCGGGTGACGCGGGTCGGTCAGCCAGTCGGCAAATTTCTGGCGGCGCGCGGCTTCCGGGGCGTCGGCGGGTAGGCCGAAGTCGGGATTAAGCGAAGTGATGGCGGAGAGGGCGCCGGGTGTGACGACTTCATCGGGTGAGTTGACCTCGCCGCGGATGAGGCGGCGGGCGGGTGGTGGCTCGGTGCGGGTGCCGACGTAGGAAACGCCGCCGTCCGGCGGCGGCAGGGCCGCGAGGGTGGAGCGCACGGATTCACGGGTGGCCAACGCCTCATCCCGGGCGGCCCGTTGCTCGGGGGTCAGGTGGGCGAGGATTTCTTTCAGCGGCACGGAGTGACCGCCGCTGCGAAACGAGGCCGCGACCTCGTCGGGACTCAAGGCGCGATCATAGACTGAGGCTTGCTTGATCTCTCCGGTCAGCCAGGACCGGCCGCCGCCGGTGTGGCGCTGGCCCAGCAGAATGCGGGCGTCCCCCGCCGCAAATGACACCAGCGGTGAAGCTGGCTGGTACGGCTGCCCCAGCGGCTCGCCATTGCGAAAAAGCGCAATCTTATTGTCTGATTGATACACGATGGCCATATGCACAAGTGTACCGGCTTCGTCCGCCTCCTCGGGAATATCCAAGTCTATCGTGCGCGCATATCCGTCGCTGCCAGCCATCCACTTTTTCGGCTGGCGCTCAGCAAAGACGATGGCATCGAAGACTTTTCCGTCCGCGTTTTCGATGGAGATGGCAGCGCCTCCCCCTTGTTCCAGACTGGCCAGCGAGACCCAAGCCTCGAGTGTTTTTTCGCGGATGTCGGACGGCACGGGAGGGGATTGAAAAAATGCGCCATCTTTGGGCAGCTGGAGGCGGCCGTTGGCAATGACGGCGCCGCCTGACAAGGTGCCGGCTGGCGCTGCGTCGCCGGTCAGGGTGAAATCCCAGCGCAGTAAAGGGGCGGGGCCGGCTGGAGGAGGCAGCACCGGCTGGGCGGTGGCCGCTTGCGCACGCGCCGCGCCGACGGCTTCGATGGCCGACACCTGCCCGGTCGCGGCCGTCAGCTGCTCCTGCAATTTTTCGCGTTGAGCCTGATGAGCCTTCAGTTCATCCGCGCCCGTAATCGAGCGCTCGCCATGTTTGACCCCATCGAAGACCGCCCGCATCCGGTAATAATCTTCATGGGGAATGGGGTCGCTTTTGTGCGCATGGCAGCGGGCGCAGTTGATAGTCAGGCCGAGGAACGACTGGCCGACGACCCCGAGCAGGTCTTCCATTTCGTCTTCGCGAGTGACCGCTCGCTGGGTGGCGTTGGCTTGGGCGTTGCCCGCTTGATCCCACGGGCCGCAGACGAGTAGGCTGGTCGCGACAATGGAATCACTGGTCACTGGGTCGATGACGTCGCCGGCCACCTGTTCGCGCATGAACCGGTCGTACGGCTTGTCCTCATTGAAACTTTTGATGACGTAATCGCGGTAGTGCCAAGCGTTGCTCCGCAGCTGGTCGTATTCAAACCCTTGGCTTTCCGTGTAGCGGGCGGCGTCAAGCCAGTGACGGCCCCAGCGTTCGCCATAATGCGGGGTGGCCAGCAGGCGGTCGACGAGCCGACCATACGCCTCGGGCGACGAGTCGTTCACAAAGTCGTCGATTTCCTTCGGTGAGGGGGGCAGCCCGGTCAGATCAAAACTCAGGCGCCGGATGAGTGTGGGACGGTCCGCTTCGGGGGAAAGAGCTAGTCCATCGCGGGCCAGACGAGCCGTGATGAAGCCATCCAGCGCCGATGGCGATGGGCCGACCTCAGAGTGGGCCTTGATCGGCTGCAGTGACCAGTGATCACTGGCGATCACAGCCGCCTTGCCATCGTCGGGCCAGTCCGCTCCCTGATCGATCCAAGCCCGCAAGAGGCCGACTTCGACCGGGCTCAACGGCTGGCCTTTGGGCGGCATGATTTCATTTGGATCGAGGCCAGCGACAAAATGAACGATCCGGCTTTCGGCTCCCTGTCCGGCCACTAAGATTTTCCCGCCGTCGCCGCCCTGCAGGGCCAGTTTTTTGTTGTCGAGGCGCAGCCCGCCTTTTTGTTTTTCCTCGCCGTGGCAGGATACGCAATGTTCCTCCAGCAGCGGTTGAATGTGTTGTTTGAAATCGACCGTGATTGTGGCGGCGGGCGGCAGCGCGGCGTGGTCCGGAGTGGTCGTAGCGGCGGCACTGGTCCAAGCGGTCTGGTGGAGCAGTCCGACGATGGCCAGCAGGATCACGGAGTTTTGATCGCGGTGTGAAAGTGGGGGCATGGTCGGTCGGGTCCGGGGCGATGGCTGGGGCTGACGGGTGTGAGTGCTCGAATTATTTTTATGAGACTTCGCGCCCCGGGGGTGAAGGGGCCCCGTCAAAGGGAAACGTTAAAAAATTAGGGGATTTCACGGCTGCTGCCACCGAAACCTTGCGCCAAATGCCTGAGGAATTGCGTCACCGTTTAGGGGCCGGGTCGGGGTCGCGGGTGGGTGGGGATCACGGAGTGGTGAAGTTCCAAGTCTTGACAAAGTCCAGAATTTGGGTCAAACTGATCTTGGTGAAAGTCGATCCATCAGTATTTCTTCGTGAGCATGGGCTGCAGATTACGGCGCAGCGGGTGGCGGTTTTGCGGGCGGTGGGTGGTCGACCGCATTCTACGGCTGAGGACATTGCGGAGGAGGTGCGTTTGGGGATTGGGGTGATTTCGCGACAGGCGGTCTATGATTCACTGAACCTATTGGTGCAGAAGGGGTTGGTGCGGCGTATTCAGCCGGCCGGATCGCCTGCCTTGTATGAAGACCGGGTCAACGACAACCATCATCATATGATTTGTCGGGGCTGTGGGATGACGGCGGATGTGGATTGTGCGGTGGGGGTGGCGCCGTGTTTGTCGGTCTCTGGGGAATCGGGATTTCGGATTGACGAAGCCGAGGTCATTTATTGGGGGACGTGTCCCGACTGTCTGGCGAAGACGTAAGACGTAGGGGCGGACGTTCTTGGGCTGGGGCGCTGGCGGTTTCAGAAAATAGAGCGTGCGTCGGCCATTTTTATCCTTTCTTATGAAAAAAACACCCTCACAACCGAAGCGGGCCCGTGGCCTGCGGACGACACTGAATTTCCCTGCGGGAAACCACACCAAAACTGGGCCATCATGGCTGGCGGCCTTTATGGCCGGTATTCTGATGACGGCTGGCAGTCCACTTCTGCTGGCTCAGCCCGGCAAAACCTCATCCACCCCAACTACTAAAGACGATATGCCTGATACCACCTCTGCCAGCAAATGCCCTGTGATGGGCGCCGCGGCCCCGGCCAGCCGGCACACTGCGGCTTCCTCCATGTCCAACCGGGACTGGTGGCCGAACCAGCTGAATCTGCAAATTTTGCATCAAAACTCGTCGAAGAGCACTCCCTTGAAAGGTGACTTCAACTATGCGGATGAGTTCAAGAAGCTTGATATGGAGGCCTTGAAGAAGGACCTCAATGATTTGATGACTACGTCACAGGACTGGTGGCCAGCGGATTACGGTCATTATGGACCGTTTTTCATTCGGATGGCGTGGCACAGTGCGGGTACGTATCGTGTGACGGACGGCCGCGGTGGAGCGTCTTATGGAACCCAGCGATTTGCGCCACTGAACAGCTGGCCTGATAACGCCAATCTCGACAAAGCGCGCCGCTTGTTGTGGCCGATCAAACAAAAGTACGGCCAGAAAATTTCTTGGGCCGATTTGATGGTATTGACGGGCAACGTGGCTTTGGAGTCGATGGGCTTTAAGACCTTTGGCTTTGCGGGTGGCCGGGCGGATGTGTGGGAGCCGCAGGAAGACATTTATTGGGGAGCGGAGAGCGAATGGCTGGGGGACAAGCGTTATACCGACGACCGTAAGCTAGAGGCCCCGCTGGCGGCGGTGCAGATGGGATTGATTTACGTGAATCCGGAAGGTCCGAATGGCACCCCGGATCCATTGGCCTCCGCGAAGGACATCCGCGAGACGTTTGCCCGCATGGCCATGAATGACGAAGAGACGGTGGCCTTGATTGCCGGCGGCCATACCTTTGGCAAGGCGCACGGGGCGGCCAGCGCCGAGAATGTCGGTCCCGAACCTGAAGGCGCGAGCCTTGAAGAACAAGGGTTGGGCTGGAAAAATGCGCATGGCACTGGCAATGCGGGGGATACCATCACCAGCGGCTTGGAAGGTGCTTGGACGACGACGCCAAGGGCGTGGTCCCATGGGTATTTCGTCAATTTGTTCGCTTTCGACTGGGAGCTGACCAAGAGCCCGGCTGGTGCGCAACAGTGGACCCCGAAAGGCGGAGCCGCCAAGGGCACAGTGCCTGACGCTCACGATCCGTCCAAGACGCATGCCCCCATGATGTTCACGACCGATATGGCGCTGCGCATGGATCCTGCCTATGAGAAAATCTCCCGGCGTTTTCTGGAGAATCCGGGCGAGTTTGCCGACGCCTTTGCCAAGGCGTGGTATAAATTGACGCACCGGGACA
Organism: uncultured bacterium; assembly: GCA_903954065.1. GTDB lineage: Bacteria > Verrucomicrobiota > Verrucomicrobiia > Verrucomicrobiales > V1-33 > CAJBME01. The sequence continues at coordinate 5,960 of CAJBME010000032.1, read as the reverse complement.
TGGGACCCTATGCCCGCTGCCTGGGACCGATGGTGCCCGCGCCGCAGCTCTGGCAAGACCCAGTGCCAGTCGTCGATCACGCCCTCATCAACGCCGAAGATATCGCCGGCCTGAAAGCCACCTTGGTGGCGTCCGGTCTGTCGACTTCCCAACTGGTTTCGACCGCTTGGGCCTCGGCTTCGACGTTCCGCGGCAGCGACAAACGCGGTGGAGCCAATGGCGCTCGCCTCCGCCTCGCACCGCAGAAAGATTGGGAAGTGAACAACCCGGCCGAACTGTCCAAGATTCTGCCCAAGCTCGAGAAAATCCAAAACGACTTTAATGCGGCCCAGTCGGGCGGCAAGAAAGTGTCGCTGGCCGATTTGATTGTGCTGGGTGGGTGTGCCGCGGTTGAGGCGGCCGCTCGTCAGGCGGGATTTGAGGTGACCGTTCCGTTCGCTCCTGGTCGGACGGATGCCACGCAGGAAATGACGGATGTCGAATCGATGGGCGTGCTCGAGCCCAAAGCCGACGGGTTCCGCAATTTCTTGGGTCACACGCTTGATCGGCCGGCGCCGGAGATGATCCTTGATCGTGCGCAGTTGCTGACCTTGACGGCCCCGGAAATGACCGTGCTGGTGGGTGGTCTGCGGGTGTTGAATACGAATGTCGGGTTCCCGGGTCTCGGTGTCTTCACCAAACGCCCAGAAGCCTTGACGAACGACTTCTTCGTGAACCTCTTGGACATGAGCACGGAATGGAAAAAATCCGCCATGTGCGAGCATTTCTTCGAAGGTCGTGACCGCGAGTCCGGCCAAGTGAAGTGGACCGCCACCTCGGTGGATCTCGTGTTCGGCTCCAATTCACAGCTCCGCGCCATCGCGGAAGTGTATGGAAGCGCCGACGCTCAGCAGAAATTCGTCGACGATTTCATCGCGGCCTGGAACAAGGTCATGAATCTGGACCGTTTCGACCTCAATCTGGCTGCCCACTAAGCGTGAGCGTCGGTTGAACCGGGGAGTGGCTCATTCCGCAGGATGAGCCACTTCCTCCACCGGCCGGGGTTGCCGGTCGGTATCTGCGGGAGGGAGGGCGGTGGGTGATGCTGGATAGAACGATGATCGTTGGGGAGCACGCGGTGGGGAGCAGAAAGGCGGGGCGGGTCGTACTGGAGAAATCGGCTGGCGCGCACCGGCTGTGGCCGACGACGAGCGGGATCTGGGATTTCCATTTCGGGCTTGTGACGGTCGGAGTCTTACGGCATGGAATGGGCATGGCATTGATTCCATGGAACCTGCAGCGAGAGAACGGTCGGACCGTGATCCCTCTGAACGGGGTTCTTGACAGCGTGACGGGACCGGATTTTGGGCGATTTCTTGAGTCTGAGTTGCGGACGGATGACACGGACATTGTGTTGGAGGCGAGCGGTTTGAGATTGATCAGCAGTGCGGGACTGCGGGAGCTTCTTAAGTTGATTAAGCGGGTGACGCCCTTGGGCGGCAAGGTGGTGGTGGTCGGGGGGCAAGAGCTGGTGGTGGAGGCGATTAAAATTGCCGGGTTGGGGGCATTTTTGTTGGCGGCCGACTCGGGTGGTGCGACGACCGTCTGGGGTCGGCTGCGCGGATTGATTACTCCTTCATAAGCCATGGATGTTCCAACGGCGTATGCAGGTGGGTGGGCGCGGGCGAGGGTGGGGGATGAAGCGGGGGCTGACCGGTATGTGCGTCACACGACGGTGGGTGATCCTCAGGCGGATGCGGTCATGGAAGTATTGGCGCGATTTCCGGAAGTGGCGGTGTCGCGCTGGTTGCAGCTTGGGGTAGAATCCGGCCCGGAGGCCTTGACTGATGCGCCGGATGAACTGAGGGCCTTTTTCAGCGATAGCCGTCACGTTCCCGAGTGGTTTGATTCATCGAAGGTGGTGGCTGGGAATCGGGCATTTTTTGCGCATTCCGAGATGATTTTGGGTGCTTTTGTGGCGGCGGTTTTGATTGAGGGATTTACCACGTTAATCAGCAAGTCGTTTAGTATTACGGGGCGGCTGGTTGACCAAGGGGTGCGGCGGCTGCAGCAGAATAATCGGCATCTGGTGGAAATCTTTCTGCCGGGTGGGCTGGAGCCGGGGGCGGACGGCTGGAAGTTGTCGGTGCGCATACGTTTGATGCATGCGCGGGTGCGGCGGTTGTTGTTGGCTTCTCCGGAGTGGGATGCAGCGGCGTGGGGGGTGCCCTTGAGTGCGGCGCATACGGCTTTGGCCACCAGTTTATTTTCGGCGTTGTTATTGCGTCGGGCGGCGGCCTTGGGGGTTGTCTTCAACTCGTCGGAGCGCGATGCTTTTATGTCGATCTGGCGGCGTTCGGCCCAGCTGATGGGAGTGGTGCCGGAGTTACTGTTTCGCGATGAAGCGGAGGCGTGGCGGTTGTATGAAGTGGGCATGCGATGTGAGCCGCCGCCGGGGGCTGAGTCGGTGCAGCTGGCGCATGCCTTGATTCATTCGGCCCCGGTTGTTTCGGGGATCACGCAGCCGGCGGAGCGGCAGGCCTTGGCTTCGTTGATTTTTACCGTCTCGCGCGCGCTCATTGGCGACCCGCTGGCGGATCAGTTGCAGTTCCCGTCGCACTCGACGCGCGGTGTGTTGTGGTCGCTGCGGTGGAAATACCGGACCGTCAAGGCCTTGAGTACGTGGGTGCCGGGAATGGCAGACCGTCGCCACCACACGCATTTTGGCCGGCTGCTCGATGTCTCGCTCTATTCGGAACGCGGCATTTCTTACCAGCTGGCCCAGCATGTGCATGCTGAGCAAGATCCCGCTGTCCCACGATGAATACCATGCCCCCTGCCCTGCCCATTGCCCCCGTGTTGATTTTGAGCACCGGCCGGTGCGGATCGACCATGGTCTCTGAAATGTTGAATCGGCACCCCGGGGTACTGAGTGTTTCGGAATTTTTTTCTACCCTCGGATCGGCGGGCTTTGCGTGGTCGAAGCCAGATGGGGCTCGCCTGTGGAAGAACTGCAGCCAGCAAAGTGCGGCGGTTAATGCCATGCTGCGCGACGGACAAATTGTCAGCGAGGTATTATACGGCCATGACGCCTCCTCCTCGCGCTTCAAGGCATGGAACATGCCGCCGATTCTTTCCATCACGTTGCCGCATCTCACGGACCAGCCTGAGGCGCTCTTTGATGAACTGGAGCCAGTCATCCGCTCGCAGCCGCGTCGGCCATTGGGCGATCAGTACCGCTTCTTATTTGAGCATCTGGCCCAGCATTTCGGACGGCAGGTGTGGGTTGAACGCTCTGGGGGTTCGCTCATGCAGGCGGCTAAGTTGTTGCATTTTTTCCCCGAGGCGAGGGTGATTCATGTCTATCGTGACGGACGGGACACGGCGCAATCGATGAGCCAGCACCACAATTTTCGGGTTCTGATCGCGGTGCTCAAGAAATTTCGAGCGTTGGGTTTTGATGTTCGCAAAGGGTTTTTGCGCAAGCAGGGTAGCTTGATTGGGCTGATGCTGGAGGCCTTGGTATTTCGTCGATTGGATGTGCCTGCTTTGCTGAGGGACTATCCCTTGGAGCTGGCTGACTTCGGTGCCTTCTGGAGCGATTTGATCATGGTCGGAGAAACCGTGCTCGCCCCCCTGCCGCCCAGTCGCCGCTTGAATGTGAAATTCGAAGACATTCAAGCCTCCCCGCATCAGAAATTAACGGAGTTGATCCGGTTCATTGATCCGTCGCTCGAGAATGGTCCGTGGTTGGAGGAAGCGTGCGCGATGCTGCGGCCGACACGATCGAAATTTTCCGCGCTGCCGGCGGCCGAGCAGGCGGCCGTGACCCGCGCCTGCGCCCCCGGATTGCGCGCGCTCGGGTACAAGGAGTAAGTGTCGCCAGTTGCTTCTGTGTCCACTGATGGCGCAATCACTTTTCTTCGGCAGTTTTATCGCTTCGAGTTCGCGCCCTGGCTACCCGGGGACGGAGCTTGGTCATCCCCCCTTTTTTCCCATGTACCGAATCGTAATCGCCCTTAGCCTCGGTCTTGCCTGTACGCTCCGGGCGGCTGATACAAGCGACCACTTCAGCGACAACGGCTACGGAAAGACCGTCAGCAACATGCAGCATCCGGCCGCCGAGCATTTTAACGGCGTGACTTATGTCGCTTACCAAGGGCCGCATGAGGACCCTTACGTGGCCGCTTACACCCACGCGACTGGCACCTGGGCTGGCCCCGTGCGGGCTGGCGTCAATCTCATGGGACTCTCGCCGGATCAGGTCGACCCGGGAGCTCTCGACAACCATGGACGACCCGCGCTTGTCGTCGACGGACAAGGCTACATCCACCTCATCTTCGGCGGACACGGAGGGTCGTTTCTGTTCGGTGAAAACAAGTTCGGGACTCCGGGCAGCGGACGGCAGACCCATGTCGTTACCGAAAAGCCGGGCGATATTTCCTCATGGAAAGTCCTGGATAATGTCCCGCCCTTTGGCACCTACGGCCAATGGGTCAAGCTGGCGAATAACGACCTCTATCTCTTTTACCGCCACGGGGCTCACCGTAGCGATTGGGTCTATCAAAAATCCACCGACCACGCCCGTTCCTTCGCCCCCCCCGTTTCCGTCCTCAAACACAAGGTCAGCGAGGCCGGTCCGACCCTTCACGACGCATGGTATGCTTGGTTCGACAATGGACGCGGCGATACCATTACCGCCTCCTACGTGTACCATCCCTGTCTCAACCCCGCTCACAATGCCCACCGGCAAAATACCTATTTCATGCTCATGGATACCCGCGACGCCTCGTGGACCAATGTGCAGGGGCAAAAGCTGAGTGTGCCCGTGACCAAGGAATCCGCTGATCAGCACACCCTCATCCTTGCCACTGGAACTGAGAGGTCCAACCACGGCACCTGTCACATCGATAGCGAAGGCCACCCCCACCTCTTCTTCCGTTTCCCCGGCGGCACTGTGCGTTACTTTCGTTGGGACGGAGAAGGTTGGCAGAAACCGACGACGGTCAAAGACGCCGGTGAATTCGGGCGCGACGGAGATTTCATCATCGATTCCCCCCTCAAAGTCCGCATGCTCCTCTCCCATGCTGCGAATGGTACCGGCAGCGTCGGCTGGTGGAACACGACCGATGGTGGCCTGACGTGGGCCCGCGGCGAGTCGCTCATTTCCTTACCAGGTCACACCTTCGAAACCAGCGCCCTGGTCCGCAATGGACCTCCGGAAGCACGCATGCTCGTTGGTGGCATCAAAGAGCAGCAATCCCACCTCTATCACAATATGTATCTCATCGGTGACCACGGCGCCATCGGCCGCCCCACCGCAGAAACCAACCACCTCGGCGACCGCCTCGAATCCATCAAAGCCATGCCTCCTTCCAAGGCCAAAGCGGAAGCCAAACGACGAAAGAAGGCTGCGCTCGGTGACTAGGACGGCATGAATATATTATCTATCGAGTGGCGTTCGTCCCGGACATGGAACCCGGCAATCCCTCTTCGGTGTTCCTTCAGAACACACTTATTCTTTCGGATGCGATTCCCAGGCCGATGCCATGAGCTAGTAAGCGTTACCCCGTTGGGGCAAATGGAACGATGGCGTGGTTGTCAGATTGCCCCTGAAGTGACAATGCATACCAGGCCCAGAATGCGACTCTGGGAAAGCACCCGAAAAAACAGGCCCGCGTTCTGAAGGAACGCCGCAAAGATCGTCTCACCGAACGTCTTTTGAGTCCGGTTCGAATGCGCCGGATCCGAATCAGTGCGATCGTGTCCGTGTCTTGAAGGATGTGGCCTGTGGGCCAAGTGTGAAAACCGGGGCCAGCGTACCCGGCTACAGTGGCGGCTTTGCCGCCTGCGTAGCGGATTCGGATCTGGATTTTCTGTAGCCGGGGTCGCTGACCCCGGACGCGGCGCCGAACGCTTCTCCGAACGTCTTTTTGAGGAGGGGCCCGGCTGCGTAAAAGGGGATGCGGATGCGTGTTTTG
>CAJBME010000031.1 GCA_903954065.1 uncultured bacterium | reverse complement strand
TCCCGGAAATGGGCGACGTCGGTGGTTGTGCTGAATGCGAGATCCTTGTTCGCCCGGTCACCCAGGGAGGCGATGAACTCGGTCGCGGCCGACTCGTATTCCTTCAACGTGGTGGCCGCTGCCTAGAAATCATGGACACCCACTGAAGCGGGGGATTGATTGAGAGTTCGAGTGGGTGTCCGCGATTTTTTCTGCCACGACACGCGCCATACACCGCCCATTTACAAATCCCCTTCTTTTTCCTCCCCGAACCCTTCGGCTCACTTTTCCCAAAAACCCATGCGCGCTCTCGTTTTCCTGTTCACCCTGCTTCCCCTCGTCGCCACTGCCCAGCAGCCCCCTTACGACCAGCCACCGGCGGTCGAAGCACCCTACTTCCGGGTTCGCTACGAGGCCTCGATGAATCCGGGCGAACTGATCTTCCCCGTGCAATACACCGTCTGGATCCCGGCGGGAGTGGAAACCCTGCGCGGCGTCATCGTCCACCAGCACGGCTGCGGCGAAGGTTCATGCAAATCGGGACAAACCGGGGCCTTCGACCTCCACTGGCAGGCCCTTGCGAGAAAACACGAATGCGCCCTCCTTGCCCCTTCCTACGAACAACCCGAAAAGGCTGACTGCCAGATGTGGTGCGACCCGCGCAACGGATCGGACGCGGCCTTTCAAAAAGCCCTGACCGATCTCGGAAAACAAAGCGCCCACCCCGAACTCGTCACCGTACCCTGGGCGCTCTGGGGACATAGCGGAGGCGGCCACTGGAGCGGTGGTATGACCCTGCTCCATCCGGAGCGGGTCGCCGCCGTCTGGCTAAGATCCGGCGTGCCCCTGCTCGCGGTCAATCCTGAGCGACCCACCATAAAAGCCCAGGTCATCCCTGACGCCGCCCTCGGCGTGCCCGTGATGTGTAATCTCGGTACGAAAGAGGGCGTAACCGTCAAGGAAGGGCAATTTGCCGGTGTCTGGCCTTCAAACGAGTCCTTTTTCACCGCGATGCGGAGCGAAGGTGCCCTCATCGGTGTTGCCGTCGACCCGCTGACGGCTCACGAATGCGGCAACCAGCGCTACCTCGCCATCCCTTGGCTTGATGCTTGCCTCAGCGCACGGCTCCCGGAAAAAGCGGGTGATCCGCTCAATCCGATGCCGACCGAAGGAGCCTGGCTCGCGACGCTCCTCTCCACCGAAGCAAAGCCCGCCGCCTCCTTTACGGGCGACTCCGCCAGGTCCGTCTGGCTGCCGAATGAAAGGATCGCGAAAGCGTGGATGAACTATGTGACTGACACAGAAATTGCCGACACAACACCTCCTGCCTCGCCCTCGGAGCCGGATGTACATGGCAGCGAAATCACGTGGACCGCCGATGCTGATCTCGAAAGCGGCATCGCACACTTTGTGATCGAGCGCGACGGCAAAGTCCTCGCCACAGTCCCCGGGAAACCCAAAAATCCCTTCGGTCGCCCCATTTTCCAGGGTTTGCAATACAGCGATACCCCCACCATACCCCTGATGGAAATGCGCTACACCGACACCACCGCCGAAGCAGGTAAGACCTATCAATACCGGGTCATCACGATAAATACAGCAGGCTTGGAATCAAAGTAACACAGAAACCCTCTGGAATAGAAATCATGGACACCCACTGAAGCGGGAAACTGATTAAGAACTGAGATGGCCAGCGAGGCTTCAGCGAGGCTCGAGTCGCAACCAGACTGGGGCGTCCGGGGCCGCTGTAATCTGGGGGCTGACTCCGGGGCGCGCGCATCCCGGGGCCCATCCGAGGCGAAACTG
>CAJBME010000030.1 GCA_903954065.1 uncultured bacterium | reverse complement strand
GGCTGGATCGAGCGCGGCGGTAAGTCGGCAAGTCCTCCAGGGGTGCAAACAATGTGGCAAGGCCTCAATCGCCTCCATGACTTGTCCTTAGTTTGGCAAATCCGCGACCAATGACTTGTGTGTAAGAACGAGGTCAGCGACCCACGGCTACAAAAGATCCGAATACGAAACAACGGAGCAGGTCAGTTTACTTCCCGACGAGGACTAACGGACTCACGGGCTTGGCGAGGGACTGCGAGCGACTGCGGGCGATGAGCCGATCCCAGGTTGAGGTCGGGGACGGTGGAGGGGTGGGGGACGGGCGATCTCGGATTAGCCGCGGCGGCGGCGGTCGCCGGGTTTGGTTTCGAGCACTTTTTGTTGTGCTTCGGTGGACAGGCCGCTGGTGGGTAGCCATTGGATGGCGGCCTCGCGATTGCTGAGGAACCATGCTTGGGCGGCTCGGGTCATGGCCTCGGTTCGGGGGGCGTCTTGAGCGATGGTGCCGGCCCAGGCCAGTGCTGACTCTGGATCTTCCCAGGCGAGGCGGCGCACGAAACCATTGACGGCGGTGTCCTTCAAGGCGGACGGCGGCATGTCGACGAGGTATTGGCTGGCGGCCGTGGGATCGTGGCGCGCCCATTCGCCGAGGGCGGAGTACATGCCATCGGATTTGCCTCGGCCATCGGCCAAATTTTGCAGCCATTTGACGGCGGCGACCGGGTTTTTCTCGGCCCATTCGTCGCCGACTTCCTCGATGACACGGGCGCCGTAGTCGGTGGTGGCGAACTGGGCGGCCCAGGCGGCGGCGGCTTCCGGGTTACTAGCGACGTAGGTGTTGGCGACGCGGTCGAGGGCGGCGGCTTTGGCGTCGCCGGCGGTCAGACTTTCGGCCCAGCGCGCGGCGCCTTCTGGGCCGGCTTTGCGGATTTGTTCGCTGGCGACGGTTTCCATGTGGGCGGCGGCCCGGGCATCGCCGGTGGCGGCCAGATCCATCACGTAGCGGGTGGCCACGCCGATGTCGTGATCGGCCAGTCCTCCGACGAGGCTGTCTTGGAGGCGGTTGCGTTCATCCTGATCCCCGACACCGGCGAGCCAAGCGATGGCTTTTTGCGGGTCGCTACTGGCCCATCCGGTTATGGCCGACGCGGTGGCTCCGGTCCGATAATCTTTATTTTCTAAGGCCGAAGCGGCGGCGAGTGCTCCGGGGCCGTCTGCGGCTCCCCAGGCGTATTGAAAGAGGCGCCATTGGTCGCCATTGGCGCGGCCGCCGCGCATTTGTTCGCGGATGGACTGGGCATTTTCGGGGGTGAGGCCGTCGAGGAGCCGGGCGAAGGCGAGCTGGCGTTTCAGCGGGTTTGGGTCTGTGAAGGCTTCGCGCGCTACGGGTTCGAGCGCCATTGGGGTCTGGCATTCTTTTAGGTCCTACAGTCGGTCTTAGCAATCCGGTGGCGTTGCGTAATCCCACCTCCCAGGAGTTGAGCGCGGAGTTGAACAAACAACGCTTGGTGATTCGCCGGTTGTTGGAGATTCAGCAACGGGCGTTCGCTGGGGAAGAGCGCGCTCGGGCGCTGCTGGTTCAGACGGCTGCGATGAAGGACAATCAGGAGCGCTTGATGCGCCTGATCGAAGAATACAACATCCGGCTAGATCGGATGGAAACGCAGTTGCACGCGATTCCGCGTCCGGAACCAGCCAGCCCTCGTGCAGAACCGGCACCTCCGGACGCACCGGTCCCGCGACCTGGAGAATCGCCTCCTCCGGTATTGGAAGAGGGACGGCGAGTAAAACTATAGCTCGCGTGCCGTGGGCGCTTTTGTCTGTGAAAAATGTCCCGCTCTGTGCGATTTCGCGAGAAATTTTGCTCGTCAATTTTTTTGAACGGGGCAAAGTTAAATGTGGTCAACAGGTATATTGCCTCTCCATCCGATTTACGGATGGGGAGCGACGCCTGAGGCCCAACGAGAAATCGCCAACCCCTAAACACCCTGCGGCTGATGTCTTCGAGTTCTGCTTTCGTGCCCTCACTGCCCATTCCTGTGTTTACCGACAGCGGCGGCTGCGGGCTGGGACGAGAGAATCAGGCAGGGAGGCGGGGGCTGCTGAGGCGCAAGGGCGGAGTGAGAGCCTTCAACGGTCAGGTGGCCTTCACCAGCCCGGTGGCAATGGCCTCGAAGGGCTTCAACTTGCCCTTCAGCACGACTTTGGCCTACGACACTAGCGCGAGCGGAGCCTCGCGCGGGTTCGGAGGGAACTGGGTGCCGGTGTGCGCGCCACGCCTGATCTTCAATGGCGGGTTGGTGATCTATGAGCGTGGTCCGCTGGAAAAGCTGGTTTTTGTCGCGCAAGGAGGGGGAGTATATAAGGCCACGTATTTCGTGCAGGACCATCTATCATACAACAGCGGCAATGACGAATACACGCTGATCGCGCCCAACGGCACGGTGGAGAAGTTCAATGGAGGTGGGCAGTTGGTGTCGATAACCGCTCCCGGAGGGCGAAGCGCGACGGTGACGTATGACGGGGACCTGCTGGCATCGGTAAGCCTAGTCGCGGGAAGTGAGTCCTGGGAGGTGGCGTTTGGAGGTGGGAGTTCCTCTTCCCTCGCCCGCGACAGTGAGGAGGCGCGGATCGAGGAGAGCACGCTCTATGTGGGCGGACATCCGGTGCGCAAGACCGCGTATGGTTATAACGAGGATGACACCCTGAAGTTTATTAAGGTGTATGAGAACTCGGCGGCGGAAGGCCTGGATCCGGATTGGGGCACGCAGACGGTCGAAGCAACACTTTACACCTACCATGCCAGCGGCCTGCTGCGGCATGTGATCAGCCCGACGGGCTGGCGGCAGATGGTGAACAATGGCATCACCAACCCCGAAATCGCGAACGAGACGCAGGTGAATGCTTACGCGGCAACGGAATACGAATACGACGGGAGCGACCGGGTGTCCAAGCTCTGGACCAACGGGAGGCGCTACAGCTTCACGTTCGACTACAGCAGCCAGACGCCGTCGAGTGAATCGCTTAATGTGTGGAGTGACAAAACGGAAATCCGCTTCCCGGACGGGTCGGTGGTGACGTATTACTACAATCAGTCTGGAGAAGTGATGCTGAAGAAGGTGCAGAATACCGCGACTTCGCCCACGAAGATCTGGTATCCTGTGTATCAATACTTTGAGGAGGAAACGGGCCGGTTGCTGATTTCTGCGGGTCATTCGGCGTTGGATGTGGATGAGGAGTCAGACGGGTTGGCGACGCTCAAGTCCAATCAAGGGCGTGTCGAGGTGTTTGCCTACTACGCGCAGGGCAGCACGCACGAGGGCAAGCTCTACAACACGGGAGTGAAGCAGGGTGGAAGCGGAGGTTTGAGCAAGCTGTGGCAATACACCTATACGTCCCCGCCGGGCTGGTCGGGGCTGGTGTCCGTGCAGGCCTCGGAGTCGGTGTATCGGGGCACCGGCAGCTCGAACGGGGAGGTGACGAGTTATTCCTATTTGTGGCACGGTAGCACGCCGCAGATGAGCAAGCGGACCACGACGCTGCCGGTGATCCCTGAGAGTGAGAACGGTCGCAATATCGAGGTCAAGACCGAGGAGCACTTTGACCAGGAAGGTTGGTTGACCAAGTATGTGGATGGGAAAGGGGTCGCGACCACGTATGATTACGACCGGGAGCGGGGCGGATTGATCGAAAAGATCGTGGACCAGGGCGCCAGCAAATTGAATCTGACCACCAATTATGAGGTGGACTATCTCGGGCGCACCGTCCTGGAGTTGAGTCCCGTTCATTCCATTGCCCTCAACGGAGCCCTCACGTCGATCCGCCGAGCGCAATGGACCTACTACAAGGACCGGGAGGGAGAATTATGGACGTTTAGAGGCTATCGAAAAACCTCTGATAGCTCGAATCAGATCCTAGGACCGGTGTCGGTTCAACAGTCTAATGAACCTCCTCCGAGTGGCTATACCGGCTTTCGTCAGGTGGCATCGTTCGACGCAGTGTATGGGAGCGTGGGCATCCCGGCGAAAACAGCCACTTTTGCGCGCACGTCGTGGGTGCGCTGGACCTTGGAGTTGTTCGACAGCTCCGATGAAAGTGTGGAGGAACGGACGTATTTCGTAATTCCGACATCTGGATACGGCACGCAATCCACCCATTATGGAAAGAAACTATTCGTCTACGACAGCGCGGGGCGGCTGAACCAGACCACGTGCGCCGGAGGCACCATCGACAAGACGATCTTCAATGTGATGGGATGGGCGGAGCAGGACGAATTGGGCACCAGCTCAGGGCGGGCGGTAACCGAAACAAAAGAATACGATTTCGATGGGAATCTGAAGAAACGCACCCTCCCTGTCGAGGGTAGCGACACGGCGCATGACCGGGTGACGAATTATGACTATGACTTTCGCAATCGGTTGGTGCAGGAGACGACCACGGTGGAGAAGGAGGACGGCAGCGGCGAGTGGGCGCTGATTCGTACCTATGCCTACGACAACCGCGATTTGAACCTCGGGTTCAAAGAATATCACACCTCGGTCGGCAACACCTTGCTGCGCCAGGAAGCGTATGCCTATGACGCGTTGGGCCGTCGCTACCAGGAATCGGTCTATAAAGTAGTCGATGGGTCGAACGCTGGCACGACAGCGCAGATCAGCCGGTGGTATTACGATGCGCTGGACCGGGTGGTCCGCGAAGCCCTGGCCGGGAGTGATCTCTATACCGTCACCATTTATGACGCGGCCGGTCGGGCAACCACGGATTATTGGGCCTATGGCGGGAATTCATCCTCGTCTGCCTCTGGCTCCAGTGGCAGTCCCGGACCAGACCCAACCGACATCAGCCAGGCCACGGTGGTCGAACAAATCGAACGGAGCTTCGACGCTGCGGATAACCGGGTGGGGGTGGCGAAACGACAGCGCTTTGACGATGCCACGGGCGTTGGTGCCTTGAGATACGCCACTGGCACTCAACCCCGCGCGCGGGTTAGCTACGAAGCGCTCTACCCTGACGCGGTGGGCCGACTCCAGGCGCAGGCCTTTTACGGCACGGCCGCCAGCGGCGGTGTGGCGCCCGTTCCACCGCCACCTCCCCCAGCCGGAACTTTATGGCCGTGGAGCCGCCCCGATCTCATTCCCTCGGGTTCGGACACCGTGCTGGTGACGCGGATCAATTACAATTCCGCTGCACTGGTCGAAACGATTACTTTCCCAACTGGCCGTGTCGATCGCGCCACCTACGACCGCATGGATCGCCTGACGGTCTTGATCGAGAACGATGAGAGCAGCAGTTCCTCTAGTTCGAGCAGTACGGGCTACGCCACGGACACGCGGACCACACGATTCGCCTACACCGACGACAGTTGGCTCAAGTCGCTCAAGAGCGACAATGCGGCCACTGGCCAGCAAACCACGCAGTGGGATTACGGCGCGATCATCTCGGAAACTCCTTCCACCGTTTACAGCAACAGGCATGTCTATCAGAAGAAGTATCCGGACACGGGCGGAGGAACTGATTTGGTCTCCTACAAATACAACCGGCAGCGTGAAATGAGGTGGATGAAGGACCAGGCCGGAACGGAGCACACCTACCTCTACGACAAGCTGGGGCGGTTTATCAGTGACGAGGCCGGGCCATTTGGCACCGGGATCAATCAGGACGTAAAGAAACTCCAATACGGCTACGACCGGCGGGGCCGGCTGGTCAGAGCGACCAGCTTCGACGGTTCGTCCGCCAAGGTCAATGAGGTGGTCTGGGACCACAACGACTTCAACCAGCCGATCACCGAATTTCAGGCCCACGGAGGAGCGGTCAACGGGTCCACGCCCAAGGTGCAGTATGCCTACGCCACGGGATCGGCAAACACCATCCGCCCCACCGGCATCACCTCGCCGAACAACACCGCGCTGACCATTGCCTACAACTCGGCAATGGCCAGCGCGCTCAGCCGCCCGGACGCGCTGAAAGAGGGGGCTACCACACTGGCTTCGTTCAAATACCTCGGGTTAGAAACGCCGGTCAGCCTCAAATACGATGCCGCTGGCAGCGCGGAATGGACGATGCGTAATGGCTCCGCTACTGGTGAAGCCGGGGATGTTTATACCGGCTTGGACCGGTTCGGGAGGCTGGTCGAAACACTGTGGAAGACGACCACCGCGACGCTGGTCAACACCACTTACGGACGCAACAGGTTCGGTGGGGTGACCTGGCAGCGCAACGACCGGGCACACGCTATCAATCCTTCCACCGACGAAAACACGAGGCACGACAACTTTTACTGGTATGATCGCCTTCGGCAGAACTACCAGCACCAGCGGGGCAACCTCGCGGGGACGCCGCCCAACTACACCGGAATCACCAATCTCCAGCAGACGGAGGTGCGCAGCTTCGATGAAACCGGCAACTGGCTGAGCGACTACACCACCAGCCCGGCGCTGAGCCAGACCCGCACCCACAACAAAGCCAACGAGATTGCCACCATCAGCGGACTAACGGCTCCGGCGTTCGATGCCAGAGGCAACATGACGACCGTTCCCAAACCCGGCTCGTGGACTCCCAACTGCACCATGGCGTGGGATGCATGGAACCGTCCCGTCTCCTTCAACGACGGTTCCGCTACCAGCTACAAATATGACGCGCTTCATCGCCGGATCGTGAAGGCGCGAACGACGCCCTCCGAAACCCGGGATTACTATTACGACAATGAGTGGCGGACCATCGAGGAGCGGGTAAGCAGCACGGTCAAGGCACATTACGCCTGGCATCCCGACGACCGCTGGACACTGATCCGGCGGAAGCGCTCGGTGAGCGGAACTCTCGATGAAACCCTTTTTGTGTTGAAGGACAACCTGGATCCCGCCGCCGTCATCAACGCCAGCGCGGCCGTGCAGGAGCGGTTCAGCTACGATGCGTTTGGGCCGGTGCGCTTTCTTGACGCCGCTTTTGTGCCACGCTCGGGCAATGTCAGCTCGTCTGATTGGAACTTCCTGTTCCATGCCGAGTTTCGGGATGTTGAGTCCGGGCTCTACAACTACGGGTATCGCTACTACCATCCAAATCTTGGGCGATGGCTGAGCAGGGATTTTATCGAGGAAGAAGGAGGATTGAATCTCTATGCGTTTGTTGGCAATGAGACTGTCAACGAAGGAGATTTGTTCGGATTACGGCCGCCAGGGGTGAATCCGCCTCGTCGGCCCTCGCCACAGCGGCCCTCACCGCAGAGACCAACGCCTCAGGCACCGGCCCCCTCGCCGCAACCCAGTCTGAATCCTCATCGGAATCGTAATCGCAACAATCACTGCCCAGCGAAGAAGCCTGGTTGTGGCAAATGCCAAAAGAAAGGCGACCGAGTGAAAGATAGAGGAGGAAATGAATGGGATGTCGAAGGGCCGAACCCTTACCACCCGAACCTTGACTGCATGCGAGGGCGAAATAACTCGACTAACAACCCTCCAGGGCAGGATTTGCGTGGATCACAATGTTGCTTCAAGCAAGACAAGGACTGCAAATTGGAAAATAGCGGTAAACATCAAGGAACATATGATTACTCGCCACCTCTTCGAGATGACGGCGGAGTGTCTATTCCGGGAGTAATCGGACATTTCCTTCTGGATGTATTGCCTCACTACTTCGACAATAATTATGATCCGACACCACCCGAAAATGTTCACCATAATTTGTAACAGAATTGCTCTCGTGATGCTTGGAACTATTATCCAATTGCTTACAAGTTGCACGGGAATGCAGAGGTTGGAATCTGTCATTCCGCACGATAAGAAGTGGAAAGATGGAGTGCAGATTCCCTCTGGAAACATTTCAATTTCCTCATATGGAACGCAAAGAAGTTTTCCCCCCAGCATCAATAGTGGGGAGCCTTTGGCTCTCTCTTTTGGGGTATCGACTGACTATCCAGGGTGTGTTTATTCTTTTGAGGACATACGAGTTAACTACGCGGATAGAACAGTCATAACGCTCAATCCAGTAAAGATTGATGCCGGGATTCTGATGATTGGCGGCGTCACGACGGAGTATAAAATCGTCGCCCCGAAATCCGAGGATAAGAGAATTGTGCTTTCATTCCGTCTGAGACAACTGGAAGGACGGCATTCCTTTACACGTAACTATTCAGTGCCCATGCGATACGACAAGACCTTCAAAAAGGTTAAGTATAATCCATTTCTCGATCCATCATAGGTCTTTCGTGAGATGATGATGAAGTCCGACGATGCGCCCCCGGAAATTGCCTTCGAGGTGAGGGGCGTGAATCACTTTGTCCCAATAGGGATGTGAGTTCTCATTTTAAGAGTGCTGTCTAGTCTTACAATCCCTTGCGACTGAAATTGTAAAAGTGCTCAAACACTTTCAGCTTGTCGCCAAGCCTCCCTTGATGAACCTCACCCGCTTTTGTCCACCACTTGGGGCCGCTACTATGCACGATTCGCTGCTTATTCCCGGTCGTCACATTGCTCACGACAAGCTCACCATTGCCGCTCATTTCCTGTATGCCCAACGCGCAGCCCACTGTAGAGTCGCACCACTCTGTTTCAGGCAGGATGTGAAAATTATCGCTTTTATGCAGCATGGAAGCGATGGCGTTGAACACTCCTTGGTCCCCATGACCCGCGAGCTGCAATGGGTGACCCCTATCGGGTGAATAAACGCAGTATTGCGAGGCGAACGCCCACAGCCCGGCCAGATCCCAATGACGTCTGGTGTTGAAACATAGAGCCCCGCTGTTCAAATACGGAAGCTGGCAGCCCGGTAGGGATGGGCTGTAACTTTCGTAATGTGGCTTATAATATTTACCCGGCCCGTCATGAGAGGACACGATCTTGCCCTCTTCTGCCCACTCAAAGACATCCTTTACATTGGACACCAATACCAGGTCCGCGTCCAGCAGGTAGATGCAACTTGCGCGCTTGAGCAGGTATGCGAATACTTGTTGCTTGGCCTCCCATGTCCCCGGCGATGGAAAGGGTAACGAGGAAACCGAAATAAGCTCTGGCGAAATTGGGTGAGTGAGCAACCTCGACTTTTGCGCTGAAGTCAGGTCAAAGTCGAAGACGTAAACCGGTATCGTGTCCTGGTGGTAAACCCACAAGCTATTGAGCAACGCCCACAATCCGGGGAAGTATTCCCGGTCGCACACTGTAGCGAACGCTCGTTGGACGAAGGCACGAATCATGAGTTTAGCGTTTGATAGAGTCCACCTGACAGATAGCCGCTGATGGCACGCACCACATCCTCGGCAGTAATCATGTCCATGCAACGAGGGAGGTTTCCCACCACATCGGCGCACAGGGAATGGGGATGGTCATTGGAGTTTCCATCGCCCAATGCAACCGTTCGGGAACGCCAACAGCCCCCGCGCGCGCAGCATTCCAGCATTCCTAACGTATGCAGGAATTGATGGTAAGGGTAAGCCTCCCAATGGACTGGTTCCCGACCCCCGGCGACGACGACACAGGGCCGATTCGGTGGGCGGCCGGGCGGCGTCTCGACGGCGGCCGCCAAGTGCATAAGCAACGTCACCGGGCAAACCACCCCTTGGGCGTGATACATCAGCAGCAGGAGTTCGCGCAAACTGGTTTTGCCTCGGAGATCGATCACGCCCTCCAGGGCGGGGTGATGATGGCCGTCTTCCCCCACTTGGACAAAGAGCAGTCGGTTTGCAAAGTGGTTCACGACTTGCTGGTAGCGAGCAATGTCCCACCACTTAATGGTAAAATCGAATTTCCCTCCTGCGGCGATCAGCCAGAACGGCCGTCCGGCGATTTGCTCCATACCGGCAAACGGACCCTCCTTCTCTTCTTCGGCAAGATGAATGTCGCCCTTGAATTGATTCGGCAACACCCGGACACCGAGGCGTTCCCCAAGATATTCGATGAATCCGTGGATGAAATGAAATGGGCGTTGATTACTTTGGTGAATCAGCGGGTAATGGCACGGCAGATACTCCACGTCCGGTTCATCATCGCCCAATGGGGTAATAAATGGATTGTGCAGCCAGAGGTCCGGGCACGGAGTCCGCACATCGGTCACATAGTCGCCAGGAAAGCTCGCATGGAGATCCCTCACTGCCGCCGTGAGCATCACGATATCGCCGGGGCTCTGTTGGTTCGACAAAATGAGTTTGCGGGGTGTCATCGGAGTCAGGAAAGCGGGGAGTGGGTTCACTCAGTGCCACAAGCCGAAGCCGCTGGCAACGATTCAGCCCTTAATCAACGAAGGAGTTCCCTGCGCGGTGCGGGCCACCGCCTAAACGGCCTGATAGGCCGCGGCCCCTCCCGTCGATGGGGGCCGCGCAGCGGCACCAGACAGTTGAGCAGGTGCACTGCGCAGGCTCTTGAGGCCAAATGCGGCGGCCGGGAATGGGGAGCCTCAGGACGGGTCGAAAGTATCGTAACTGGAAACAAAATCATCCCAGCCACGGTGAACAATTTGCCAGAGGGGCGACGCCCGAGGGCGCCGCGGATGGTAAATGGCGGGAGAGGTGGCCACGCCACCGAATATGCAGAAGCGAGGAACCGGCAGTGCTGGCCATCGTTCGACTGGCTCCAATCGCCACAGGAAGCGTATTTGGCGTTTCGCGACTGAAGAAAATGCGGGCGGTTGTCATCCTCTTTCCGGCAAAGCAGAAAACGGCGGAAACCACCATCCATAGCGTGGCTTAAACGTGGTTTAGAATGAAGAAAGCGGAGCGTTGAAAAGCTGAAATTGGGAAAGCGGAAAGCTGACAAATGGCGTCGTGATTTTTTCTCACGCGGAGGCGCGGAGAGCGAGGGGGGAGGAAGATTGGTTTTCTCCGCGTGCTCCGCG
>CAJBME010000029.1 GCA_903954065.1 uncultured bacterium | reverse complement strand
GACACATGTGGGAAGTTAATCAACTTCCCTGTCGAGCACTGATCCGACTCCGTCGGTTAGCGGCGCTGAAGGGTTATCGCCTACCAGCCAGGGTGCAACCCTGAGACTTTTTGGTTCACTGGCCATTGGCGCAACGGACCCGGTAAAACCGGGAAGACATGGGAGCCGGGGATATTTCCTTCCCCGCTCGTCCCGTGGCGTCGGTGCGCAGCGTAGACTCCTCCTGCCAAATGTTCAGATCCGGACTGCTCTCCAGCAGATAGGAACTGCCCGGAGCGCCCAGAAAATTGACGGTCAGCGTGTCGCCACTCGCGAGCACCTCGAGGTCGCCCGGAGCGAAACGGAACGCCGGCTCAGCTTCCGCAGCGCCCGGGGAGCCGCCGCAAACCAGACTCGACCGCCACGCGGCCGCCTGCGACCACGTGCTGGGCTCCGAAGCCGGATCGCGCAGGACCAGCGCATAACCGCCGCCGTCCGTACCTGGCTGCCAGTCATCGCCGTAGGTGACATCAAGAACTTCCTCGCCAACGCCATCGATGAGGCGCAATCGTTCACCACTGTTGGCCAAGCTGCCAGTGAACGTGCCGGCGACCGGCCGGCCGGCCCCATAACGCTCGGCGAAGGCAGCCGGGTTTTTGACCAGAACGAGCCGGGCGCCAGCGGCCAGCGAGGTCATAGGACCAGCCGAGTCGAAGGTAAACGTGAGGCCGTGGGTGAAGGTAGCGCCGGTTAGATCGAGGGTGGTTTCGCCGGTGTGGGTGAGTTCCAGATATTCGTATTCATCCGCCTCGAACGTGCCGCCGGCGGCTGGATGGAACATTATTTCGGTCAGTCGCAGGCTGCGTTGGGCCGGGGTCGGCTGGGCGGGAGTCATGACGGTGGCGACCACGCGGTCGTCCGCGATCGTGGTGGGGTCCCGCGGGTCAAGGAGCGTGAGAGCCTCACCGCGGGCGCTGAGCGAGCCGGCATAGTTGCCCTGTACGAAACGTCCCTCACCACCGCGCGGTCCGGAAGTGCGGGCCCGGAAGGCGGACGCTCGCCGAGCGAGGTAAAGACTGCCACCCGGCAGCAGCACGCTGCCAGGTTTCAGGGTGTGGCTGACACCTCCCTGAATCTGCCACCCCGAAATATCGACGGCAGTGGCCCCGGGATTGATGAGTTCGATGAATTCCTCCTCTTGATTTCCACTGACTGGATTGGCATCGACCGCGCCGATGGTCACGATGGCCTCGGAATCTTGTCTAGTGGCGGGGATGAGGCGCCTTGAAGCATTGGCATTGGCTGGGCTGTCGAGAAACGAAACGAACAATTGGGTGCGGCGTTGGGGCAGCCATGATTTGATGGAGCTGACGGTCTGGCTGGTATGGGGGTCGAGCGGAGCGAACCAGCCATCGGCGCGTTTTTCAAAGTCGTAGCCGCCGGCCGGAGCGGGCGGCGGCGGTTGCAGCAGGGTGTCCATCAATGTCCGCAGGCGGCGCAGGTACATGGCGCGGGTGCGCGGGTTGGTATGCAGCGCCTCCCACAGCAGGTTCCACTGGCTGGCATTGTCTTTGGCATGTGTGCGGTCGCCAAAAAATGGATGTGTCCACCACTGGCCCCCATCACCGGCAATACCAAAGCTCCAGTCTTTGTCCCACGGAATCAACATCCACTCGCGCGTGTCGTTGGTGTCGCGGTAAAAATAAAAGTTCTTCCTGACGTCATCTGAGTCATTAATGATGGCGCGCACAGCCAAGTAGTTAATTAGATTGCCGACATCAAAGTGGTCGAACATGAATTGTTCGCGCGTGGCCGCCGGGGTCGACAGTTTGAGGGCGTCCACCACCGCCTGCAGGTCGTCGTTGTTTTCAGTGAGGCGGGTGCGCTTTTGCACGCCATTACTAGTGTCGGTGAAGACCGGGTTTAAATCACTGCGTTGATCGAGTTTATAGAGGGCGCCTTCACGGTCGAGTCCGACGCGATCGAGCATCCGCTCATCGACCTGCTCGACAAAATACGCCAGCCCGCCATTGCCTCCGGATGTGTCAGCGGCGGCATTAGCGCGCAGCATGAGGGGAAAGGCCATGCCGGCTGGGTGGCCAGTCCGACGAAATGTTTCAAACGCCATGGACGGGCGGATGAGTGTTGGATCAGACGACGTACCATTGATGTTGGCTTCCTCGACGCGGCCGATCTCTTTATTGATCAGGGCATGGAAACCGGTATTAAAATCGAATTTCCGTGATCCTGATGACGTGGCGGCGCCGCGCTGGCGGATCAGGACATTGTCATTGAGTTCGCCGTTGAAGAAAACCGCGCCGCGGATTCCGGTACGGGTATTAGCCGCGGCCGTGCTAGGAGCGAACCAGTACCAGACCGGCAGCGTGGTCGTCACGCGCGGATCAGCAATCATGGTGCCTGAAAATTCCGGCGAATTGACCGGCTGCGTAAACAGCGGCCATCGCGAGGACTGGCCGTCCACATCCGTGGCCGTAAAATACCAGCGGACAAGCTGACCCTGCGTGTAGGCAGACTTCGGCAAAATCACGCCATAGGAGCCGTCCCCGGCTGCCCCGTCGCCGTGCTGACCGTCATCAAACATCGGCGTCTGTTGCACCGCGTTGAACATCACCCGCCAGGAAAGCTGCACGGTCGAGACGGCCGCCAGCGTCGGCACGACCCGGCACGTGACCACGAGGTCGTCATTGATCGAGGGCAGCGCCGGGCGGTGCGTCGTGTCAGTGATCAATGGGCCGGGATGCGCCACCCCAGAAGTATTCGGCCGTCCCGCGGTGGGCGTCGTAAAATACACCGGCACCCCGGTGTCATCGGCGACCACAGCCACATCAAGCTGCGGCAAAAACAAAAAATCCGGGTTGGACCGGGAAGCATTCATCCCTTGAACAGCGAGCACGTTGGTTCCCGGTCGCAGCAGAGCGAGATGGCTGGTTAGATCGAATTCCTCCGGCTCGAGGGCGCTGCGAGTCGGGTTGATCGCCGTGGCCGCAGCGTCCCACGTGAGAGTGGCCGGAGCCTGCGCCGAAGCAACCGGTTGGCCATTCAGCCAGATGGCAAAACCGTCGTCATGACGGGCCCGCAACCGCAGGCCGGCCACCTGCTCGGGTGCCGTGACCTCAAATGGAATGCGCACCCGGACCGAACTATTTCGGCTGTGCATGGCCGCGCGCACATCGGTGGGAAACAATCCCTGATACGGGAAGGCTTCGCGCGCACCCGCACCGGTCACAGCTAACGCATGACGACGGCTGACATCGGTAGCCGTCAGAACGCGGTCAAAGAGCGCCACTTCATCGATGTCGCCATTGAAGAAATAATCGCCCGTGGTTTCCGTTCGTCCCGCACCGATCCGCAACGGCCGGGTCGCATTCTGCTGGTAGGCGGACGTCAGCGTGGCCACAAGCTGGCCATCAACAAAAAACGACAGACTCTGAGTGGCGGAGTCGTAGGTACCGACTAGGTGCGCCCATTGTCCGACCACCACGGCAGGTCCGACGGCCACGCTCCACGTGGCGCCATTGCCCAGAGACAACTGCCAGCGGCCGTCGTCGCCGGCATAGACGGCAAATCCGCGAGTCGGAGAACTGTTGCGGCACGTCACCACCGACTGGAGCCGGCCACCGGCCGCCAGTGGCCGAGCCCACGCCTCAATGCTGAAACTGGGCGGATTGAAAGCAGGGTCGGCCGGAACGTCGATACGATCGTTGATGCCATCGAAACGCACGCCGCGATTGTCGGACTCAAATCCCCCAAAGGCCAAAGGACGCGGTCCTTCCTGTCCGAGCAAGGGACCATTGAAAGTCTGACCTTTGGCCGGCCGCGACCCCAGATTGGCTAACGACGTCCCCGACGTTTCGGACAACCGCCAGTAGGCCAACGGGTTGTCTGTAAGTATGTCGCCGGCTACGCCGTCGCCAAATTCATTTTGACCGGTCTCAAACCCGACGCCAGCCGTGCCTAACGACCAGCGGGCGTCGTCAAAAGCCGACGTCGTCCACGTTGATCCCAGACTGCCATCGGCGGGTACGTCGAAGCGTGCGGGCGTGGTTGGGGTGACAACGGCGGTCGTGGTCGTGCGACTGGCCAATCCATACGACACGTCGGGCACTTGCGGTGGATAGGCTGGAGCAAACTCACTGGCGAGCGTGCCGTCCGGGCGCACCAGAGCGAGGTATTCGCCAGCAGAGGTCAGTCGAAAGGAAGTGTGCAGCGGGGTGGCGAGCGATCGACGGTCTTTCGCGGAAGCGAAAACGACGAGGCGGCTGCCAGCGGCAACCGTGACGTCAGGAAATTTCCATGAGTTACTGCGAGAGGCGTCGTCGGTGAGCGACCATCCGAGCAGCGGCAGAGGCCGGGCTCCGGGGTTGTGGATCTCAATCCAGTCGGAATGCTCCCCGTCCTCGTCGGTCAAGCCTGCTTGATTGGACGCCAAAAATTCGCTGATCACCGCCTGACCGCAGGCCGCCGGCAGGATCAGAACCGAGAGCAGGCGGATCAAGCCGAGCGAAAATGAAACAGCCATGGTGCGCATCTTATCAATCATCGCCGACGCATGAAGCAAGGAAAGGACCGAATTCCAGACGATCCGTCCACTGTCACGTTAGGCTGACCGGGAGGAGGATCCCGGCCGCAGGAGCCCCATCAAGGTGCGCAGCAACACCGGATCCGCCTCGCGTCGGATTTCGTCGCCCGGGACTTCAGCCGCGCTCATCGGCACATCAGGACGACGAAAAACCATGGGACTCGGACGACTTGTCCGCGCCGATAAATGAAATTCATGCAACCCATGGGCCTGAAGCCGAGGCAGATGGTCCGGCCGAAGACCGCCGCCGGCGAGTAGCGAAATCCGCCCGGCCGCCTGCTGCTGCAACGCAAGAATGGAAGCAAATCCTCGATCCACCGAAGCCTGACCTCCACTGGTCAAAACCCGGCGCACCCCGAGGGCCATCAATGATTCCAACGACGCCGAAACATCCAGACTGACATCAAAAGCACGGTGAAATGTGACATCCATCGGACCCGCCGCCCGCAGCAACCGCTCGACCGCCGCCGCATCCACCGTGCCGTCCGGCCGCAAACAACCGAAAACCACCCCGTCCGCCCCATGGTCGCGCGCCGCTTGTATGTCGTCGATCATGATCTGCAACTCGGACGCCGTCACCACAAAATCGCCAGCCCGAGGACGGATCATCATCATAATCCGCCCGTCATACGTCGCACGAGCCCGGCGAAGAAACCCCCACGACGGCGTGGTGCCGCCTTCCACCAGACCCGCGCACAATTCAATGCGTGGAATGCCAGCTTCCTGACAAGCTTCGACCGAGGCTTGGCAGTCGACGCAAATTTCCAGCATCGGGGTCACGGGCGGGACGGGGGCGGGCGGGTCGTCGTTTTGGAGCGGCATGGCGGGGGTGTCGAGGGGGATAAATTTAGGACGGCCAGACGGCGGCCACTCCGGCGGCGAGAAGCAGCAGCCCGAAGACGGCATTCCATGGGCGCTGCCATCGCATGAACCACGTGCGCACCGGGGGCCAACCCAGCAGGCAGACGAACCCGGCCCATCCGACGGAGGCCTGGCCGAGCACGATGCCACCCAGCGCCCACTTAAGCCACGGCGGAGAACCAGGGGGATGAAAAGCGGTCAGACTGCCTAGCAGAAAGAGGAACGCTTTGGCATTCAGCAGGTTTGTCGTCAATCCCTGAACGAAACCACCGCGAAACTGCCGCGCCGAAGTGTCCACATGCTCGCTCGCCGTGCCAACGTCGGCGCCCGCAGCCCCGGGACGCTGGCGCCGCACATCCAGCAGCAGACGAACCCCAAGATGCGCCAAATACAGGCCGCCCAGCAGCCGCAAAAGCAGAAACAGCGGCGGAGACTGACTCAACACCACAGACACCCCGCCCAAAATAAAAGCCGACCAGAACCCAAGTCCACACACGATGCCCGCCACCGTGCCCAAGGCCGCCGCCCGTGACTGCGTGATGGCATTTTTCATGAGCAGCAGCATGTCCGGGCCAGGCGAAAACTGGGCGGCCCACATCAGGGCGCTGAAGGCCAAAATGTTCATATCAGGAAAGTTGAGCCATGCCCAGAGCCAGTGCACCCAACACGCCGGCGCGATCGGCCAATCCGGGTGGACGAATTTCCGGCACCGGAGCATACCCATTGATCATGGCGGCAACGCGCTCCCGGAGTGGCGGAAAAAGGTGGGCGCGGCTGCCAACGCCGCCGCCAATGAGGATGATTTCCGGCGACAATGTATAAATCAGCGAGCAGAGGGCATGCGCCAGATGGTTGACGTGGGCGGTCCACGCCGGGTGGTCCTCGGGCAGGGTTTCCGCCGGCTGGCCCCAGCGGCGCGCGATAGCCGGACCGGAGGCCAGTCCTTCCAGGCAGTGGCCATGGTACGGGCAGGTGCCGGCAAATGCCGGCGTGGTGAGACCGTCGGCGGTCAGTGCTTGATCCTGAGGAATCCAGATATGCCCCATTTCCGGGTGGCTCAGCCCGTGGAGCGGCTGGCCGTGCAAACACAGTCCTCCGCCAATGCCAGTGCCAATCGTTAGGTAAAGGACCGATGCATGATTCACTCCCGCTCCCCAGCGGGCTTCCGCCAAGGCGGCCCCATTGACATCCGTGTCAAAGCCGCCCGGCACAGGGCGGAACTGCTGCAACGGCCCAAGCACGTCGGCATCGCGCCACCCCGCTTTAGGAGTGGTCGTAATCCGACCAAAAGCGGGCGCTCCAGGTCTTACTTCCGCCGGTCCGAAAGTGGCCACTCCCCACGCTTCGATCGTCCGGCCGTGTCCGTGGACAACTTCAGCCTCCCGGAAAAATTCCAGACAGCGGTTCATTGTCTCCATCGGTGTCGTCGTCGGAATGCGCACCACCGCCCGCAGGTCGTCGGGACCAGTGCCCACCGCACACACGAATTTGGTGCCGCCCGCCTCAATGGCAGCGATGAATGGTGGCAATAAAGGAAACATGGATGGCCTCCAGCAAAGCCACTTCCAGCCCCGCCCGCCAGTACAAATGTCAGACTCCTCCACGGCGGCCCCCGCTTCATCGAGTGCCATTCGGGTCAGGCTATGATTTCCTTGATGACACGGCTGTCGCCATCAATCTGCGTCAGCCGTTGCTGAGCCCCCTGAAAGTAATAAGTGAGTTTTTCGTGCTGCAGGCCTAGCAGATGCAGAATCGTGGCGTGCACGTCCCGCACCTGAACGGGGTTATCGACAGCTTTGAATCCGAAATCGTCGGTCGCTCCGAAGACGGTGCCGCCCTTCACTCCGCCTCCGGCCATCCATACGGAATAGCCGTAGGGGCTGTGGTCGCGGCCGTCGGAGCCTTCGGACGTCGGCGTGCGTCCGAATTCACCGCCCCAGATAAGAAGCGTAGAATCAAGCAGGCCGCGCGCTTTGAGATCCATGATTAACCCAGCGATAGGTTTGTCGATTTGTTCGCCGTTGCGCAGGTGCTTCGCATCATTAGCGCCGTGTGTATCCCAACCATCACCACCGCCACCGTGGTAAAGTTGAACGAAACGAACACCGCGCTCGACCAGTCGTCTCGCATTGAGACACTGCGTTCCAAACGGGCGCGTGATGTCGTTGTCTAACCCGTAAAGCGACTTCACGCTGTCTGGCTCTTTACTGAGGTCCACGGCTTCAGGCGCGGCAGACTGCATCCGGTAAGCCAGTTCGTAGGCAGCAATGCGCGCGGAGAGATTGCTATCCTCCTTTTGCGACGCGAGATACTGACGGTTAAGCTGCTGGGAGAAATCGAGGATGCGCCGTTGATCGCCACCGCTCATGGTGTCTGGCTTGTCGAGGTAAAGGATAGGCGCGCCACTCGTGCGCAATTCCGTGGCCGAGTAGACCGCAGGGAGAAATCCATTACCGTAGGTCGTCGGCCCCGCTTTTAACGGTCCGTCACGCATCACGACATAGCCCGGCAAATTCTCCGAGGCCGATCCAAGTCCATACATGGCCCAAGCACCGAGACTCGGACGGCCCATCAGGCGGGTTCCGGAATGCGCCATGTAAAGGGCCGGCGCATGGTTGAACTCCGTGTGATAGCAGCTCCGAATGACGGCTAGTTCATCGGCGACCTTGGGGAGGTGCTCAAATATATCCGACATCTCAAGGCCGGAGTTTCCGCATTTTCTAAAAGTCCGATGGCTCGCGAGGACCCTAGCGGTGCTCGTCTTGGTGAATTCAAGATTCAGATTGGAGAAGCTCGCAGGAAGGGTCTGTCCGGCATACTTGGCCAGCAAAGGTTTGGGATCAAATGTATCCACCTGGCTGGGTCCGCCATGCATGAAGAGAGAGATGACCGCCAGCGCCCGCGGTGCATGATGCGCGGTCTGGGGAGCTAATGGATTGAGCGCGGCTTTGGCTTCGCGACTCATCAAATCCAGAAACGCCAGCGAGCCAATCCCCATGCCGGCTTTACTCAAGAATTCCCGGCGTGAAAACGCGCGGCTGTCGGAGAAGTGCGGATGCATCAGTTGGTGTAAATGAATTCCGTCGTGTTCATGACGCCTATACAGAACTCCACCAACGCGGCGGTGCGAGCGTCTGTCGCTCCAGAATTGAGATGCGCAGCTTCCGCCCTCGCGATGAATTCTAGGGCAAGCCTCAATTCACCTTCATTCGCAGCGCGGCTATAAGCCAGCAGCCACGCCCGTTGCACACATGATTCCCTATTCCCTGCACCGATGGCCAGCCGCCCGGCCATCGCCCGCGCCTGCTCACCGACGATACGATTGTTCAAAAGCGTGAGCGCCTGAGCGGGCACGGTCGTGGTCTGTCGGCTCGGACAACTCGTCGCCGTGTTCGGGGGATCGAACGCTTCGAAAAACGGGAAGCGGAAGGAGCGGCGATTCAAAATGTAGATCGCTCGACGGTTCTGCTCAGGTGTGACGGGCCACTTCAATTCCAACTTGTTTTCAAGGTCATACATGCCGTGCAATTCCTCCGGCGAAAGCTTCGGCACAAACGGCTGTCCAAAACTTTTTGTATCGAGCGTTCCAGCCACCATGTGCAGGTGATCCCACACTTCCTCAGCTTCGAGGCGACGTCGGGGAAATCCCGCCAGCCAACGATTCTGCGGATCGACCGCGATCGCGTTCGAGTCGCGAATGGCTGACTGCTGATAGGTGGAGGACAGCAGGATCCGCCGATGCAGGTTTTTCATGCTCCAGCCATTTTCACGCAGCTCGGACGCCAGCCAGTCGAGCAATTCTGGATGCGACGGTGGTACTCCCTGTGTACCAAGATCATTCGGCGTCGACGCCAGCGCCTGCCCGAAGTGCCACTGCCAAATCCGGTTCGCCATGACGCGCGCCGGCAACGGGTTTTGAGGCGCCACGAGCCAACGCGCTAATTGGGCACGGCGCTGTTTCGCCTCATCCGGTCCGATTGGTAACGCACCCCCACCGGGAAGAAAAGCAGGCAGCGCGGGTGAGATGAGCCGAGTGGGCTGGGTCAGCTCACCGCGCGTCAACAGGTGAATCGGGAGCGGCTTTTCCGCATGACGCAGAGCGCGATAGGCCGTCCGCTCGCCTTTACCCCACGCCTTAGCCCCCGTATTGCGATTCCATGTTTCACTGGCAGCAAAAATCGCCTCCATCCCGAAGTAATCGCTCTGAGTAATCGGATCGTATTTGTGGTTGTGACAATTCGCACAGCCGATCGTGAGTCCTAGGGTTGCCTCGCTGAGTGTGCTCACCTGATCGGTGCGTCGCACATACTCCAGCATGTCCGGATAGTCATCCAGCGCGTTGGGCCACTCGCCGAGCGTCCAGACCGCCACGGCGTCATCCATGTCAGCCTGCCCAGGCCAGAGTTCGTCCCCAGCGACCTGCTCCATCAAGAAACGGTCATAGGGTTTGTCTTCGTTGAAACTCCGAATGACGTAATCGCGGTAGCGCCACGCCTGCTCGTAAAAGATGTCGGTCTCATACCCTCCTGAGTCCGCATAGCGCACCACATCGAGCCAGTGTCGCGCCCAACGCTCGCCATATGCAGGCGAAGCCAGCAGCCGATCCACCACGGTTGCGAAAGCATCCGTACGGGTGTCACCGGCAAACGCGGCCATGTCCTCAGGTGATGGAGGCAGACCGGTCAGATCGAACGAGACTCGCCTGAGCAGCGCTTCTTTGGTCGCAGGCGGAGCCGGCCTCAGCTTCGCCTCATCCAGTTGAGTCAGGATGAAGGCATCAATCGGCGAGGTGATCCACGCATCCGAACGGCCCGGCACCTCCGGTCGCCCCAGCGGTTTGAATGACCAGTGGCTTGCCGCTTTCGTCGCGCGCGGGTCTGTCTCGTCCGCGCTCGCTGGCCACACCGCACCCTGATCGATCCATGCACGAATAAGCCCCACCTGCTCCGAGCTCAATCGCTCGCCCTCAGGCGGCATGGCCGTGTCTTCATCCATCGCCGCGATGCGGTGCACGAGCGAGCTGGCGACGCTGTTTCCGGAAAGAATGCCCGCGCCCTCGTCGCCGCCTTCCATGGCACGAGCCTTGGTAGCGAGCGAAAACCCTCCCTGATCCTTGTCCGGCCCATGGCACTTGAAGCAGGCGTCCCGGAATATGGGCTTGATATCTCGGACAAAATCCACCGCCACTCGCGCCGGTTTCGACAGGCGGGGATCGTCCTTCAGCACCTCGTTCACATACAATTCCGTACCAGGCGCGTCAGGAACGAGCGCAAAAGCAAGCATCGCTGCGAAAAGCGGATTCATTTTCGACTGACGGATTGGTTTGAGCATGACCGACGAAGCAGGAGCGGCGTAGCGTGGTCGGCACCAGAATTGACAACGGGATCGAAGCCGCCACCCAGCAGAGTGGTAGAGCTTTGATCATGCGCTAATGGTAAATCACGAGGCTTCTCTCAACCCTACCTCCAATCCCTCCATCGCTGCTTCAATCACCTGCTCTGAAAATCCTTCTCGTACCAATCGCTCGCGACAGTTTCGGATCACCTCCAAACTCTGCCCCGAATTTCTCACCTCTACTAAAGCCACCAGCATCCGCTTCCCAATTGCATCCAAAGCCGGTCGCACCGTGCCCGGCAAATCCGGCAACGCTAAACTCGCCACCGCATCGCTAGATCGCGTTCGCAGCCACTCCTCCTGACACACCTTTGCGGCCAGAATCTGGCCCGCAAAAAAGCCCCGCACCGCCGCGCTTGGTAACCCCATTTCTGCACCCAAAACCGCCATCGCCTCCAGCAACGCCGCCTCCCTCACCGCGTCTTCCACAGGCAGATCCTTTGCCAGCTTCACCATCGCCACCTCATCCATCCAACTCAAGCGCTCCACCATCAAGCCCGGCAAGCCGCCCGACTCCCGTCCAGAACCAGCGCACCCCATCAATACGAAGACCCATAGCCAAACAAAAACGACACGCATCTAAAACTCCAGCTCGGCTTGGGGACCGGCCGCCGCGGGTGGGCGACCGGGCAGGGGGGCACCTATTTTGGCGTAGGCTGCCGGCATGGCCTCGCGGCCGCGCGGGGTGCGCTTGAGGAACCCCTGCATGATTAAGAATGGTTCGTGAACTTCTTCAATGGTGCTCGCGTCCTCGCCAACCGCCACCCCGACGGAATTTAAACCAACCGGACCGCCGTCGAATTTATGAATAATGGCTTCGAGGATGCGCTTGTCCATGTCGTCGAGTCCGTCGTGATCGACCTCGATCATGGTCAGGGCGGCATCTGCGACGTGGCGGGTGATGGTGCCATCGGCGCGGACTTGAGCGTAGTCGCGCGCGTGCAGCAGCAGATTGTTGGCATGGCGCGGGGTACCACGCGAGCGGGCGGCAATTTCGCGGGCGCCTTCTGGCTCGACTGGAATCCCGAGCAGGCCGGCGGAGCGGAGGATGATGGAAGCGAGGTCTTCGATGGAATAATAATCGAACCGCAGGTTGATGCGGAAGCGTGACCGCAGCGGCGCGGTTAGCATGCCCGCGCGGGTGGTGGCACCGACCATGGTGAAGCGTGGCAGCGGGAGCTGGATGGAGCGGGCGTTGGGACCGGAGTCGATGATAATGTCCAGCTTATAATCTTCCATGGCCGGGTAGAGGTATTCCTCGATGGCCGGGTGGAGGCGATGGATTTCATCGATAAAGAGGACATCTCCTTTTTGGAGATTGGTCAAGATGCCGGCGAGGTCACCGGCTTTCTCGATTTGCGGGCCGCTGGTGGTATGGATTTTTGTCCCGGCGGTGGTGGCGATGATATTAGCCAGCGTGGTTTTCCCGAGCCCGGGCGGGCCTGAGAGGAGGACGTGATCGAGCACGTCTTCGCGTTGCAGGGCGGCCTGCTGGCGCATGAGCAGGACGTCTTTGACCTTGGCCTGGCCGACGAATTCGGTGAAGATGGGCGGGCGCAGCGAAACATCCACGGCGGCAGGCACGCCACCCGCGACGGCGCGGTAGGAAGAAGGGCTGGGGTCATCCATGACGCTGCATCGTGGGGGAATCCATCCGGCAAACAAGAGGAAGCTTTCGTGGAGTGCGAGTAATTGGCGCTCGGCGGGGGAATCGGCGGAGGAGCCCGTCCTTTTTTCTGAGCTCCGACAGCGCGTCTCGTTAAACCGTTTCATGACAAATCGCGTGGAACGGGGAGAATAGAATCTATGTATTGGGTGAGAAAATCTGTCATTTTGATGGCGAGTCTGGTGCTGGCGGGGTGGCCGCTAGCGGCGCAGACGCATGTCATGTCGCGTGCGGCTGACCCTTGGGCGGTGCCGGTTTGGGAGGAGATTTTTAATGAAGGGCCTTTTGATTTGCCTGTCGGCGGGACGGTGGGAACGCCGGTGGAGAAGGCCCTAGAGCTGGGGTGGGCGGCGCTCCATGCCTTGGACGAGCGAGAAGCGGAACGGGCTTTTCGGCTGGCTATCACCCGTGATGAAAACCGGGCGGCTGGGTATTTCGGACTGGCGCTGGCCAATGACCGGCGGCCCGGCCGCGCCAGCGTTTGTGCCGCCCGGGCCGTGGAAAAACTGGCTGGAACGACCGGGGGCGAGCGCCGTCTGATCAACGCTCTGGCCGCGCTCTGTCAGGTGCGCGGGCCGGGTCGCCGGGCCGCCGAAATGAACTGGGTGCGCGAGCTGCGCGCCGTCTGGGCCGCGGCGCCGGCCGGGGTGGAAAAAAACGATTTGGCGGCACTGTACGTGCGCGGACTGGCGCGCGCCGGTCTGGCGCCCGAAGCGCGGCTGCGGCTCCGCGAGCTGCGGGCGGCCGCCCCGGACCATCCCGCGCGGGCCTATGATTTGTGGCTGGCCATCCGCCCGGCCGAAGCGCTTGACGCGCTGGCCGTGATTCCGCCCACGGCGGGCGCTCACCGGGCGGCGGGTGAAATGCTGGAGTCCTTGGGGCGCCCGGAAGATGCGGTCCGCTGGTTTGCAGCGGCCTCCGCGCTGGCGGCGTCCCGGCATCCGGCGGACATGGAAGACTGGCGCTTCGTAGAGGAAATGCGCACGGCCGCGGTCTCGGCCCGGACGGCGGCCGGGCTGGCTGATTTTCCAGATGACGTCCCGGTGAGCGACCGGATTGACGGCTGGCTGCGTTTGGAGGCATGGGACCGACTGGCGGCGGTGCCGCGTTACCCGGAAACGTCATCATTGACGGACCGGATGACCGTCGGACATGCCCGCGCGTTGGCGGCTGTCATGAGCGGGCGCGCGGATGACGCGGAGGCAGAATTAGCGGAGTTGGTGGCCTTAATGGCGGAGGCGCGCGCGCCGGGAGCCGGCGGCATGACCGCGGCAGAGGTCGCCGCGGCGGCCGAGCTGGTGACCGAGGTCCAGCTGCATCAGCTGGCGGCCCGCGGCGAAACCGAGGCGGCCCGCGGGCAGTTTGCTTCGCTGCGGCACCTGCCTCCGGGACGACTGGCCCGTCTCGCCCTGCGGCTCGATCTACCGCTCGAAGCCATCCGCAATGCCCGTATGGCCAGCCAGATGCGGCCGAATGCCCAGCCGGAAAAGCGCCTGCTGCTCGCCATCACCACCGCCACCGAACAACGCCTGCCTCCCGAAGACGAGGTGGCCGCCATGGATTGGCCTCCGGTACCCGCCCCGGCCGCACCACCGCCCGCCGCCGACTCCGGTCAGATGCCGTCATGGTCGGTGCTCGATGCCGCTGGAACCCCACGGACATTGGAAGAAATCCAGGACGGACGACCTGCTGTCATCTTGTTTTTCCTCGGTCACGAGTGCCGCCATTGCATGGATCAACTCCGCACCTTTGAACCCATGGCGGCCCGCTTTGAGCAGGCGGGCGCGCGCCTCATCGCCATCAGCGCGGATGGACCGGATGGCGTGAACCAGACGTGGGCTAGCCTCGAGACGGATCCGGTGCGCCGGCAGTTTTCATTTCCGGTTTTTGCTGGCGCCGGGCTTGAGGCGTTTCGGCAATGGGGAGTAATGGATTCCTTTTACGGACAGGCGATACACGGAGTATTTGTGCTGGATGCCGGGCGGCGGCTGCGTTGGCGGCATCTCGGAGTGGAACCGTTCACGGATGTTTCGGACGTACTGGCGGCGGTCTATGGACTGGCGGCCGGGCAGTAACCGGTCCGGGTGGCCGGAAGGGTGATTGTTTGGAATGGGGGTGTGTTTCTGACGGCTTGACCATGAGGGCGGGTCCGATAGAATGAGAATTCTTGGCGGATTAACACGTTGTTCCGCTGATTTCACCCCAGCCAAATGTCCCTGATGTCCAAGCCAGCCTTGTTGTGTGCCGCCCTGTTGTGGCCTGCCGCTTTTGTTTCCGCCCAGAATCCTGCTCCGGGAGCGCCGCCGACAGCAGCTCCAGCGGCTCCCGCAGCCGCCGCGGCTCCGGTTTCTCCTGAGGAAGCGAAGAAAAATTTGAGTCAGGCGCTCGGGACGTATTTTGCGACGCGCCAGAAGTCTCTGCCAGGAGCGGAGGCTCCGGAGTTGGAGTTGTTTCAAAAGGGTGTGTCGGATGTGTTGAAGAGCGGCAATAAAAGTTATGCGCTGGGAGCGCAGCTGGCCAGCCAGCTGGTGCATGACAGTCTGGAAGTGACGATTGACGATTTGGTGGCGGCCTTCGCGGCGGTCATGCAGGGCAAAGAGCCGCTGGCCAGCCCGCAGCAAGTGAATGACGAAATTCAAAAACTGCAGGCCGGCCTGCGCCAGAAGCAGCAGGCGGCGGCCCAGAAAGAAGCGGCGGCCAACGAAGCGATTGGCAGCGAATTTCTGGCCAAGAACCGCTCTGCCGAAGGCGTGCAGGTCACAGAAAGCGGACTGCAATATAAAGTCATCGAACCAGCCAAAGCAGCAGATGCCAAACGCCCGACCGCCGACGATTCGGTCGTCTGCCACTATCGCGGCACCCTGCTCGATGGCACAGAATTTGATAAATCTCCTGAAAATGAACCCCGTACGTTCGGATTGCGCGGAGTAATCAAAGGATGGACCGAAGGCATCACCCTCATGCCCGTCGGCTCAAAATACCGTTTTTGGATACCAGCGGCCTTGGCTTATGGCGCCAATCCCCGCCCAGGTGGAGCCATTAAGCCTGGTCAAACCCTCGTCTTCGACGTGGAATTGGTCAGCATCGCCCCACCTGCACCGGCCGGGGCCGCCGTGGCCCCAGGCGCTGGCCGCCCACTTCAAGGAGAAAAAGCCGTGGCTACCACTCCGCCGATCGCCGTCGAAATGAAGGATGGAAAACCCGTCGTCCGCCAAGTCACTCCGGAGCAGGAAGCGGAAGCCATCCGCAAAGCGAAGCAGGCTGACCAAGGCAAGGAAAAACCATAAGCCACCATGCTGTGAGGGCCTCCCCGGTGGGCGGGGGGGGGCTTGCGGCGTGACTCGCCATGACCGTCAGCCCACCACCGTTCGAGGTTCTTCCCGCTGTCGGGCCGCGTTGTCGTCGATGGCGTCGGCTGTTGGTTTGGTGGTGGTTGCTGATTCCGGTGCTTTTCACGCAGTGTGCCACCATGCCGCCTCGTTCTCATCCTCCTTGTCTGCGTCCTGGCACTTGGTCGGCCGGTGACGGCAAGTCATTGCCGTACACATTGTGGGCGGCGCAGCTGCCGAAGCAGCGTGACCTGCCCCCGCCGAAAGCGATTGTCATTTGTGTGCATGGTCTCAGCGGGGCGGCCAGTGATTTTTGGCCCTTGGGGCAGGAGCTTCCCTCTCGTGGTTTGAGCGTTTATGGCATGCAATTGCGCGGGCAAGGGAACGACCCCGATGCGGCGGCGCATGGCGACATCAAGAACCGCCATGAATGGATGATGGATTTGCGTGAATTCACCACGCTGGTGGCCGCTGAACACCCGGGCGTGCCGATTTTCTGGCTGGGGGAAAGCCTGGGCTCGCTGATCACCCTGCACACCGTGACCGAGGCGCCGCGGGAAAAACTGATCGGGCCGCGCGGCGTAATCCTGCTCTCTCCCCCCGTCGCCCTGCGCAAGGGACTGCCCTGGTGGAAAGGATGTCTAGCCCGAATGGCCAGCCGCGTCGCCCCCACCTGCCGGATCCCGCTCGCCAAACTTGACCCCTCACGCGTGCCGTCCATGCAGATCACCCGCAACGCCACCCAGGCGTCCCAAGCTCCGCTGACCCCGCACCTCGTGCCCTCTCATTCACTGCGCCTCCTGCGCGAAGTGCACTCGCTCATGGTGCACAGCGAAGCCGCCGCCGGCCACCTCGCCCTGCCCACCCTCGTCCTCTACACCCCCAACGACCCAGTGGCCAGCCGCCGACAAATCGAAGGATGGTTCAGCCAGATCGCCAGCCTCGACAAAACTCCGCTCTTCTTCCCAGATGATTTTCATCTGATCCTCCACGACGACCACCGCTGGCAGGCCACCACCCAGATCGGTGACTGGCTGCTCGGCCATGTGGCCCGCCCGTCGAACCATAAAGCAGGTCGATAAACCTCCGGCGGCCTCCCCCCACCCTCCAGCGGCCGGGCGCAGCCCTGATTCATTTTCTCACGGCATTTAAAACAGAGGGGTAACTTCCAGCTGGCTGCCCGGCTCCAACATATAGTCCGGGCCCGCTGACCATTTTTCATCATTGATGAGAAATTTGCAGTACATCGTCCCGGTGGCGCCGAGAATATCGAGGGTCCACAAGTCGCTATCTGTATTGACCATGGGAGTGCCTGATTCCCAGCTCAGGCCGGGCCCGGTGCCGCGCAGAAACATTTTGTTGCCGTAACCGATGTCCGACCGGGCGGCGATGACA
This sequence comes from uncultured bacterium, assembly GCA_903954065.1. Taxonomy (GTDB): domain Bacteria; phylum Verrucomicrobiota; class Verrucomicrobiia; order Verrucomicrobiales; family V1-33; genus CAJBME01. The sequence continues at coordinate 458 of CAJBME010000029.1, read as the reverse complement.
GTGAGTGACGGCTGGGCAGTGCCACGCCGTGAGGCTGCGGGGGCCGCGGGTTCAGGAATGCCGGCGGCCGACGCCGGCGGTCGAGAGGCGGACTTTTTCTTGGGTTTCGGTGGTTTGGTGTCAGTCGTCTTGGGAGGGACCGCTGCCTTTTTCCGCGGCGATGGGTCGGTGTCGGCTTTTTTCATGGCGATGGGATGGCCCTCATGGTACCCGCCGGGACGGCTCGGATCCAGATGGCCACTTTATCCAAGCAAGTCGCTTGCCATCCGCCCGTTTCCGTCGGCGATTTGCATGGAATCAAACTGACCTCTCCCGCGCGGCCCACCTATTACGCGCGGCCCGCGTGGAGACCGTCTGGCCTGTCCGGGTCAGGCGGCGCGGTGCAGGCACGGCGCGGAGGCGAGGAGGTTTTCCATGGCCTTTATTTATTTTCCAAGCGTTGGACGAATTCGTTCAGG
>CAJBME010000028.1 GCA_903954065.1 uncultured bacterium | reverse complement strand
GGGGCTTCTGCAATTAGCGTGGCAGAAGATCCAAGGCGCAGTGAAAAATAACGCGAGTTCAAAAGAAATTGAGGCGATGTAAACCACGACCATTACTTTTGAGTGTTTGAACGCTGGCTGTGCATCCACGAGAATGGATCAAATTTCATGAAGTCTCCTGCCACCACAAAAGGCCGCGACGTACGATAATGGATCGTCCTTTGGCGCAGTCCCTTATGTCTGGAATCGAGTGTAGGGCGGGCAGAGAGGGCTTATTCAGGACCCTGCCTACTGGGGACGCGAGTCCTCAGTTGCGGAGTGTTGTGAGATCTGCTTATGAAAAAAGCTGGTATTCGCTAGCAAAAATAAGTTCATAATAACAAATAAATGGTCCTGGCCAAAGAATTTTCAACTATTTTACAAGTACCGTGTAACAAATCGCACCGATTTGCGAATTGGTTGGCGTGATTGCCATTCTTCCTTCTTTTTTTTCGGACTGCTGTGGGCCTTGCGATGGGGCAGCGGCGGGTGAGCGGCTGTGGGCCACTGGCGGAGGGGTAAAAGCCTCGTAGTATGTGTGGTATTGCCGGCAGATTAGGTCTTGGGCCTGATGATCAATCGGATGCGCGAGCGGCGGCATTGCGTGGGGCGTTGCGTCATCGCGGGCCCGACGATGAGGGGACGTATCAGACGGACCAGGGGCGGGTTTTATTGGTGCAGACCAGACTGGCGATACTTGATCTCAGTGCGGCCGGGCATCAGCCGATGGAGTGGGCGCGGCCCGGGGTGGTTGGGAAAGACAGTGGTGGGGTGACGGCGGATGTCGCCGATGCGGGACGGCTGGTGATTGTTTTTAACGGGGAGATTTACAATTTTCGGGAGTTGCGGGCTGAGCTGGAAGCTGAAGGCGTCGTTTTCCGGACCCAGACCGACACCGAAGTCATTTTGGCCTTGTATGAGCGGGACGGTGCCCGGTGTTTCGAGCGCCTGCGAGGAATGTTTGCTTTTGTGATTTGGGATGGGGGTACGAAGACGGCCTTCGTGGCGCGCGACCCGCTGGGGATCAAACCACTTTACTGGTGTGAAACGGACGGCGTGTTAGCCTTTGCTTCGGAGCTGCGGGCGCTGGTGCAGTCTGGACTCTGTGGGAAAGAAATCGATCCAGCGGGATTATGGTCGTTTTTGCGATTTGGGTCAGTGGCCGAGCCTGGCACCATCTTGCGAGGAGTGTCGATGTTGCCTGCGGGGCATGCCATGGAATGGAAATACGGCCAGACGCGTGTTTGGCCGTATTGGGTGCCCGAGCTGTCCGAGCAGGCACCGGTGGCCCAGCCGGCCGCGGTGGCGCGGGAAGCGCTGCTGGACAGTGTGCGATCGCATTTGGTCAGCGATGCGCCGGTGGGAGTGTTTCTGAGTGGCGGGATTGATTCAACGGTCATGGCCCTATTGGCCCAGCAGGCGGGAATTGGCGAGCTGCAGACGTTTTCGATTGGGTTTGAAGAATCGGCCTTTGATGAAAGTGCGGCGGCTCGGACGACGGCTGAGCTGCTCGGGGCGACGCATCGCGAGTGGCGCCTCAATGCCGGAGAAGGTCAGGCCTTAATACGCGGATTTTTAAAAGCGCTCGATCAGCCCACTATCGATGGCCTAAACACCTACTGTATCTCAAAGTTGGCCCATGAGGGCGGCTGCAAAGTGGTACTCTCTGGTTTGGGTGGTGACGAATTGTTGGGCGGATACAAAACGTTTCAGCGAGTGCCATTTTTGATGAAATGGCATCGACGTTTAAGTCGTGTGCCTGGAGCCAGTGGATTTGTGGGGTCGTGGCTGGGACGAAGCCGCGACCCGGTGCGGCGGCGGCTCGGGGAGTATGTCCAGGGCCCCGGGTCGGCCGTACGGGCGTGGGAAGCCTGTCGCTCGTTGTTCACCGAGGCCGAAGCCAGCCAGCTGACGGCTCACCTTCTGGGCCGCCCATGGCAGCCACCGCCCCTGCCGGTTCCCCCGCCTGCGACGGTTCCCCCGCCCTTGGCTGAGGACGAGGTCAGTTTGTTTGAGATGACGCGCTACATGCGTCATCAATTGCTCCGTGACAGCGACGTTATGAGCATGCGCTGGGGGTTGGAATTGCGGGTGCCGATGGTAGATCGAGATTTATTCGAGGCCCTAGGGAAAATTCCCTCCGAACAGCGCCTACGGCCGGGAAAACAGCTTTTGGTCGATGCCATCCCGGAACTTCCTGACCACGTCCTCAATCAGCCAAAGCGCGGGTTTACCTTTCCGTTTACCCGCTGGGTTGAAGGCGAATGGCAGGATATGCTCGAACACTCTGGCCAAAACAGTCCGGTGCCGCTGACATCATGGTACCAAAAATGGGCTTTGTTTGTCTTTCAGCAGTGGAAGATTGAGTTGGGGATAGACGAGGCCAGGAAGAAGGACTGAGTGTAGCCGTGGGTCGCTGACCCCGGTCGCGGCGCCGAACGTCTCTCCGAACGTCTTTTTGTCGGGGAACCGGCTGCGAATCAGCGGTTTCGCAGCCATTGCCTTGAAGGATGTGGCCTAGGGGCCAATTGTGAAAACCGGGGTCAACGCCCCCAGCTACAGTGGCGGCTTTGCCGACTGATTAGTGGTTTTGTCTCCGGGTTTTCTTCTTCTTCTGTAGCT
>CAJBME010000027.1 GCA_903954065.1 uncultured bacterium | reverse complement strand
TTTAACGATGGGGCGCGATACAACCCAAAGACGAATGTCTGGACCCCGCTGCCGATGGAGCAGGCGCCGGAGGCGCGCCTTGAGCCCGCTGGCGTCTGGACCGGCGATGAGTTGGTCGTCTGGGGCGGGTTGATGGAAGGCGGCTCCCGGTCCTGCGGCACCGGTGGCCGCTACAACCCCCAGACTCATTCGTGGCGGCCGTTGCCAGAAAACGGAGCTCCAGCTTCCTCGCGGGGACTGAGTGCCGTCTGGACCGGATCAGAAATGCTCGCTTGGGGAGGGTCCCACCTCAACCAAGGCGATACACTCAATATCGGACAGCAGACGGGCGCCAGCTACAGCCCTGACACGAATATGTGGCAGTCGACCGCGTTGGAAAACTCCCCGGCCGGCCGGCTGTACCATGCCGCCGTCTGGACTGGATCAGAAATGCTCGTCTGGGGAGGCGGCGATCAACGGCACGGTCACTTCGCCACCGGCGGTCGCTATGACCCCGTCCGCCGTCAATGGACGACCACGGCCAGTGCCGGTGCCCCCTCCGGCCGCAGCCTGATGACCGCCATCTGGACCGGTGAGGGAATGCTGCTCTACGGTGGCTCCACCGGCGGAGAGTCGGCCTTTAACGAAACGTATTATTACCGCACTACCCGGCCCGCGCCGGCACCACCACCCGCAAGCAACTGAGCAGGCAGTCAAAGTGGGCCTCCGCAGGCCCCTCCTGAACTCTCTGAGGCTTATGGCGGGCCGCTCTAGGGATGTGGCGGTGGTCGATTCCGCGGCGACGGAACCCAAAATGACGCAGGCCTCGATGAATGCGTTAATCCGGCGGTTGCGGGATAGGGAAAGGCATGGAAGTATGTGATCGTCCGCAAAACGCAAATGCCTGGGTGGCGAAATTGGCAGACGCGCCAGACTTAGGATCTGGTTCCGTAAGGAGTGCAGGTTCGACCCCTGTCCCAGGTACTTTTTTGAATTTCTTCGGAAGCCCAGCCAGCCGTTTTCAGGGCTGGGTCGATGTGCTCGGCTCGGGTTTCGGCTTCGTTCATGGGTGGCGGCGGGGAGGGGACTTTATTGACCTCACTAACAATAGGGTCAGTTGTGTCAGCGTCGCCAACAAAGTCCTCATACGGGTCTTGTCCCCTTGCAGTCTGGAAACTCGGAGCAGCCCCAGAAGTTTCCCTTCGCTGATTTCCGCTGCCGCATGGGCTTGCTACACACCGGGCATTCTGGCCCGGGCGGCTGGTCCTTGCCCCGCGCTTCGAGTCGCTTGGCCATGAGCCGTTCGCTGAAGCCGCCGGTTTCTTCAAAGGCTTTGCCCTGGGCTTCGATCTGGCTCTTGAGCATGTTCAGGGCGCGTCCGATGATGATCAGCATCGCATTCGCCACCATCACGGCGTCATCGGCATCCAGCCAGCGGGCATACTTCTTCCGCTGCTCCAGAGCGTGTCTGGCTGACTGATGCACCATGTCGTCAGTGAAAGGGGCGGCATCCAGGGAGATGGCATTCACGGCTTTGGCTTCCGGGGAATGCACCGACCAAGGGAGCTGCTGCCGGTCCAGGATGAAGATCTCGTAATCCCCGCGCAGCTCGCTCAGGCTGGCGCGGGCCACGTCGGTGAGCTTCATCTCCGTGTCCTTGGAGGTGGAAGAGCGCTCTGAGCCTTCAATGATGTTCTGGCGGCCACTCCGCGCCGCCTGAGTCATCTGGTCGTATTGGCGGCCTTTGGGATCGTAGAATTTGGTGCCCGTCTCGCGGTGGTCGAAGGTTAGAAAGCGGCGGCAAAAGCGCAGGGTTTCGAGCTGCACGACGGTGGCGAGCGTGAAGGTGTGCAGTTTGCGGAAACCACCGTGTTTGTCGAACAACTCAGGCATGGGAGTGGTGAGGGGGAGGGGGGACAATGTGGACCGGATTGACGCCGTTGGGCGGTCAAGGCCGTCAGCATGGTCAAAAACGTCAACAGTGTCAATCCGGTCATCTCACAGCTCCCCGGCAAAGGCCCGGTGCCGCAGCGACTTCTTCAACGCCTCCAGCGCGGCGGCGCTTTCGGGGGCGTGGGGACCGGATTGACCGGAACGACCCCGTTGTCGCGGGGCGACGGCATTCAGCCGCGTCGCCCAGCAACGGGGTCAGCTAGGTCAGCGCCGTCAATCAAGTCACCTCAGTGGTGCACTTCTTGTTAGACACCCACTTTTTTCGCACGGAGTCATGAGTGGGTGTCTGAGATTGTGAGTGCGCCGCCTGCGCCGTGGTTGCGTGTCCGGGTCGGGGGAGAAACCGTGGCTCTGGCGTGAGCGGGGGGATCACGGGAGTCGGCGTCGCGCGGCTAGATCGTAGCGCTGGCCTTTTTCCAGGAAGAAATAGTGACGTTCCTGGTCTTTCCAGAGGCGGGAGTCGTAGAGTGCGACCTTGGATTTTCCCATGACGGTGGCCACGCCGCCGCTGACGATGAGAGCAGTACTTTCGTCGATGGCGATGCCGAGTAGTTGGGGATGCCGTTGGATGACGGGGATCATGTCGTCGAGGCGCTGGCGGACGATGGCGTGTTGGTCGATGGCGGTCTCGGGCAGGAAGCCGAATCCTTCTTCGTGACCGGGGGCCATCATGATGTGATTCCCTTCCGTGGCGCCGCGCACGAGGTATGACCCTTGCACGGTGGCGCCGGCGGAGGAACCCGCCATTACGCCGCCGCGGTGGTAGACGGCGTGGAAGGCGTCGGCGGTTTTGGTTTGGAGGTAGGCGTCCATGGTCCGCCATTGGCGTCCTCCGGAAAACCAGACGGCGGTGGCTGTCTGCAGAGGGGCGATGAAGGCATCGGAATTGGCGATTTTGGGATCGCGGGTATGCAGTACGGTGACGGTACCAAAGGCCTGAGGGCGGAGGTAGTCGGGGACGGCCTGCAGCTCGGCGGCGGGTTCGTCTTCGAGCGAAGTGGGCACATAGACCAAGTGGCCGTTTTTGCCGCCGCCGAGTTCGATGAAGCGGTCGATGACATCGCTGGTCAGCGCACCTCCTCCGTGGATGATGAGATGGCCTTTGGGAGTGGTGGGGCTGGCGGACGATGGCAGGGCCAAGGCCAGAATCGAGGCGAGGCTCAGGAACAAACGGGCGTTCATTCGGGCAACGAGCGGATGAAAAGATTGGCCCACTCGACGGGGCCGTCCGGGATGAGTGAAACCGGTCCACTGGTGGCGAGGCCGGTCAGGTCGCCGGCTGCTGTGACCGGCTGGCCGTTGATTTTCAGCGAGAGCTGGCCCCTGAGGAGCTGGCCTTCGAGACGATTCCAGCTCCCAGATTTTTCCAGCAAAGCGCCGATGCGGGGGTCGGCAGGATCGAGAGCAAGAGTGGCGCCACGCACGGCGAGGCGCGGTACACCGGAATCTTTGGATGTTTTGAAGTCGACGATGAATCCGAGGTTGCCGGTGAACGATTCAGTAGTCGTCAGGGCGGCGGCCCCGGCGCCGGAGGTGAGTACCCAGTCGTTTGACTGCCAGCCGGCGGCGGAGTGCCAGCCGGCGAGGTCGACGCCCGTGTAGAGCGAGCGGTATCCGCGGTTGGCGATGGCGATGTGGGCGGGGTCGATGGGGGTGTCGGGCAGTTCCTGCAGGCGGACGTTGCGGTAGTGGACGACCCCGCCTTCGGATTCGAGGCAGATGTAGCCCCGGCGCGGCTGGCAGTCGTGGCCCTGGGTAACGACTTTCCCGTTGACGGCGAGGGAGATGGCTCCGTCGCGGCACTCGATGCGGTAGTGGTTCCACTCGGGGCTGGGCTTGGACCGTTGCTCGGTGGGAAAGGCGCGGTCGCCGCCGCGACCGTTGACGGGGGTCATGCGGGCGCCGTGGATGGGGAAGATGTCGCCGTGGGTGCTGTAGCCATCGCTTTGGCCATATGCATTCTCCAAAACTTGAACTTCGATGCCGCGGTGAAACGGCTGCCCGCGCGCTGTAATGTCATCGGCCCAGACAAAAATGCCGGCATTGCCTTTCGGCTGCAAATGGCGCCACTCCAGCTCCAGAATGAAGTTCTGGTACATCTTTTCAGTGCGGATCTCGCCAATTGGCTTGCCGGTGCAAGTCAGCAGCCCGGCCGCGTCGAAAGCCCATGTCGAGGGCGCCGTATTCACCACCACCCAGCCGCTGAGGTCCTTGCCATTGAAAAGTGGGCGAAAGTCCCCGGTTTCCTGAGCCCAGAGGGCGGCCGGAAAACATAGCCCCAGCGCGGCGGAAAGAAGTCGTCGGATCATGAACACAGTTCACCCGATTTCAGAGCTTTTGGCAATGACGGGTTCAACTGGTTTCGTGGGCTCCCGATGGTGGGGACTGGCTGCGGTGTTTAATTGGCGCCGTTGTGTGAGGCGGCGTGGCGGAGGCGGTCTGGATAGCCGACGGGGGAGGAAGCCGGGTGTGCGGGAGTGTCTGAGGTGGTGTGCGGGCTGGTTTTTCCGCTGGTCCGGAGGCGCAAGTCATCGACGAGACGGGCCGCAATAGCGGCTTCTGCTTTGGCGAAGCGGAAGACGGTGCGGCGTCCGGAGGTCCGGTTGTACAGGACGACGTTTTCGCTGAGGAAAGTGGATTGCTGGACGAACTGGCAGCCGGCGAGCGGCAGGCGAACGGCTGAGCGTCCGAAGAGGGTGCGGGCGAGGAAAACCAGAGTATCGGGCTGGGAGGAAGTGGCGATGAGCAGGCCGAAGCGGTTGTTGTCCAGTCCTCGGAACCCGCGGGTGCGGCTGCTGATGGTTTCGACGGCCCAGTCGACGGTGGTGTGGGCGCCGGTGGTTTTACTCAGCAATATGTCATGGTCGGGCGAGAGGTGGCACGGCAGGCTGGGGCGGGGGGGCACGGAGGACGGGCGGACGAGGCGTTGCCAGAGCAGGTGGAGGGTGGCTTTGGCCATGCGAAAGATTTTGGGCATCGACCAGAGGCAGGCGAGCACGCCGACTAGCAGCACGGCGCCGCCGACTAGCGGATGGGTGATCAGGAGAGTGAACATGCCGGCGACGGCCACGTCTTCGGCCGCGCTCAGCGCCATGTTGGAAAACGGTTCAGGCGACGTATTGACGATGAGACGGGTACCAGCCTTGGCGGAGTGGACGGTCAGGGCCACCGCTCCGGCGCAGAGGGCGGCCACAACCTTCGCTTCAGCGGGCCAGTCGCCCAAAACTTGCAGCGCCAGAATGGTGGCTCCCACCGGGCGTATAAACGTGTGAATGCTGTCCCAGACGGAATCAAACCCCTGAACTTTGTCAGCCATAAACTCGAGGACCAACAGCACCCCGGAGGCAACCAGAATGGCGTCGCTGCCAAGAATGCCAAGCGAGTCATAGGTGGTACTCAGCTGCAACCATCCCTGATTGATCGACAGACTGGTGAGGAAAACCGTGAGGTACAAACGAAGCCCGACCAGGGAAGAAAGCCCCAGCGCCATCGCGAGAGTTTGCAGATGTTCCATTGAGTGAGGAAGTTTAAGGTGGTGAGACGGTGATGAAGCGGGTGTGGGACCTGCGCGTGATGAAGCGGGCGAGGGACCTGCGCGTGATGAAATCGGCGAAGGCCTACGTCTGGCGACGCGAGGCTCTACGCCTGTGTTTTGAGTTTACACGAATTTTCATCGTGTGCTGCACGACCATCGGCGATTACAAAAGCGGCTGGCCATTGTAACCGGGCAATTCGCGGAGGCGGCGGGAGCGCAGCCGTTCGGCGGCGAGCAGGCCTCGAAATTGCGACAAGTCGGCTTCTCTTGAACTGCTCCAGAGAGTGTATTGATACGCGGGCCAGTGGGCGATTTCTTCCATGGCGGCGGCCAGTCGGCGCGTCTGGGTTTCGGGCGAGTCGGTATGGCGGCCGGCGAGGCGGGCCTGTAGTTCTTCCATGCTGGGAGGCACGAGGAACACGTCAAAATGTGCATTTCGCACGAGCGCGTCGGGGTGGGCCCGCAGCATGGCGGCGCCCTGCACATCGAGGTCCATGAGTACGTCTTGCCCCCGGGCGAGGCGGGGGAGTACTTCTTCTTTCAGCGTGCCGTAATGACGCCCAAACACACTGGCATGTTCGAGGAATGCGCCGGCCTCGACGCGTTGAAGAAAGTCTTCCTCGGTGAGAAAATGGTAATCGCGTCCGTTTTCCTCGCCTGGGCGAATGGGGCGGGTGGTCGCGGAGATGCTGTAGTGGGCGCCTTCGGCGGCGCAGGCGGCGCGGCACAAAGTGGTTTTGCCGCTGCCGGATGGTCCGGAGACAACGCAGAGGAGACCGGAGAGAAGAGGTGGATTCATTCGATGTTCTGGACTTGCTCCCGAAGTTTTTCCACTGCTCCTTTTCCTGCGACCACGAGATGGGCGAGGCCGGCGTCATTGGCCTTGCTCCCGATGGTGTTGAATTCGCGGTGGAGTTCCTGACAGAGGAAATCCAGTGGTCGGCCCGCGGGTTCCGACCCGCGCAGGGTGAGAGCACACTGGTCGAGGTGGCTGGCGAGCCGTGTGAGTTCTTCGCTGATGTCGCTGCGTTCGGCAAAAAGGGCGATCTCGCGAAGCAGGCGCTCGTCGGGCCAGGGCAGTGGCAGGCCGGCCTCCTCCAGCCGCCGGGTCAGCGAGGCGCGCTGGTGAACGGTGACCTTGGGCGCTTGCACGATGATTTTGGCGAGCACCTCGTGCAGTTCGGCAAGGCGCGCCTCCAGATCCCGGCCCAAGGCCGCTCCCTCAGCCAGTCGTGTCCGTTCAAAGGCTTCCATGGCTCGGCTCAAAGCCTGCTCCAGCGCCGGGCCGACTTCCGGTCCCTGCGGCACGCTTTCTTCGACCGTAAAAACGCCGGGGGCCCGCAAAACATCGGCAGCATCCACGTTGAACCCAGCCCCCGTGGCCTCGGCGACCTGCCGGAGAGCGGCGACATAAGCCCGCGCCAAATCAAGATCCACCTTCACTTGTTCCTGCACGCCCCGTAGGCATTCGATTTTAACCGTGGCCACCACTCGTCCGCGAGCGACGCGTTCGCCGATGTATTGGCGAAGCGCGGCTTCGTGAGCTTGCCATTCCCGCGGCAGGGTGAGCACGATTTCACCTTGTTTGCGATTGACGGCCGCCAGCTCGATGGCGAACCGCCAGCCGCCGGTCACCACCTCGCCTCTTCCAAATCCGGTCATGCTTTTCATCGGGGGTGACGGTGGTCTGAGGTTGGGGGAAAGCCAGCTGCGAATGCGGTGGACTGGGGGTGGTGTTTTACGATGGAAATGTCACGCGTTCGCCGCAGCGCAGCACGCGATGCGGTTGATTCAGCCGGGTGCAGGCGGCGGTGAATTCATCGGGGGTGGCCGTGTTGAATGCGAACATGTCGAAATGATGAGGGATGGCCAGCGCGGCGCCGCAGGCTTTGGCGAGGGCGGCGGCTTCGGTGCCGTTTAGGTTGCCAGCTACCCCGCGGGACGGGTCGTGGCCGTTAATGGGGACCAGCACCACATCCGGTTGCTCCCGCACCAGCTGTTGCGGCAACTGATCATGCCAGAGCGTGTCGCCACTGTGAAAAACCGTCCAGGGACCGAAGCGCACGATGAAACTGAGAAACCGGCAGCGGCCGTGTTCATCGCGCTCGATGGTATTGTGGGCTGCCGGCAGGCCGGTGAACGAAAATCCGGCGACTTCCACGGTCTGGCCTGCCTCCAGTTCGGTCATGACCAATCCGGTGTCACCGAGCCGCGTGCGGGCGAGTTCCAGTGTGGCTGCGGGAAGCACCAATGGCAGCGGCGGCCGGTCGGTGGCCAGCGGGATGAGGGTCGCGGCATCGAGGTGGTCGGTGTGGTGGTGGCTTGATGTCACCACGTCCACCATGCGCAAAAGCGCTGGGTCAATACAGCGTTCGGTCAGGCGCACATGCTCCCTCCCAGTGCCAGCGTATTTGGCCGTCAGGGAATCGGAAAGATACGGATCAAACAGCAGGTGCCGATCGTGCCATTTGAGCAGAAACCCGCTCTGGCCCAACCACCAGAGATGAAACCCTTCTTTGACGGAATCAGCCGTCCGGATGTCGTCGAGCAGTACTTCGTCTTTTTGAAATGGAATGATCATGAAGGTTTGAGGATGGGTCCGGTACGGCGGGCGTACACGGATATGGACACGGTTGTGGTTCAGGTGTGAGCGCGGTCGATGGCCGGGCCCAGCGTTTGGAGGGCGGAAATGAGGGAGTCGATCTGGTCTGAGGTGTGCGCCGCAGAGAGGGTGAGGCGCAGGCGGGACTGTCCCCGCGGCACGGTGGGTGGACGGATGGCCGGTACGAGAAATCCCGCCTCCTGCAGGGCACCGGCCGCGTGCAAAGCTGCTTCCTCCGACCCAAGAATCAGCGGCAGAATCGCGCTGTCCGGCTCGTCCAATACCGCGCGGCCTGGCAGGGCGCCGCCCAGCTGACGCACATTGGTCCACAAGCGATCGCGTAACACCCCGCCCAGCGGGCCTTCGAAAATGTCCCGAAGGACGAAGGTGGCGGTGGCGGCCAACGCCGGCGGCGGGGCCGTCGAATAAATAAACGAGCGGGCTCGGTTGATGATGAGATCGATGGCGGCTCGTGAGGCCGCGACGTAACCACCGGCCAGTCCGACCGCTTTGCTCAGGGTGCCAAGGTGCAAGTCCACCCCGTCGGTCACCCCGCAGGCGGCGGCCAGACCGCGTCCCTGCGGTCCGCAAAGGCCGAAACTGTGCGCTTCATCCACCAGCAGCAGGGACCGGTATCTCTGGGTCAGGTCCGCCATGGCCCGCAGCGGGGCACGATCGCCATCCATGCTGAAAATCCCCTCAGTGATCACAAGCGTGCGACCGGTAGCGGGAAGCCGCGCCGCCGCCCAGACAAGGCGCTCCTCCAACTGCGCCATATCATTGTGCCGGAAACTGCGGACCGTAGCCCCGCTGGCGCGCGCGCCGTCGATCAGGCAGGCGTGGGAGAGCCGGTCCACAATGGCCATGTCGCCCGGCCGGAGCACCGCGCCCAGCGTGCCCATGGCCGCGGCATGCCCGCTGCTGAAGCTCAGAGCCGCTTCGGTTCCTTTGATGGTCGCCAGTGTTTCCTCCAACTCGCTGTGAGGCGCGAGGGTGCCGCAGACGAGCCGGGACGCTCCGGAGCCAGCTCCGTATTTTTCCACGGCGGCGATCATGGTTTCGACCACCAGCGGATGGGCTGCCAAGCCTAGGTAGTCGTTGGAGGAAAAATTCAGTAGCGGCCGGTTGCCGGTGGTGACCGTCACTCCTTGGGGCGTGCCCAGCGAGCGGAGCGATCGCCGGAGCGACGCCCTTTCCAAGACTAGCAATTCCTCGGTAAATGCTCGCACAGGGGACGCAAGTCAGCAGCCGACGGAGCGCAAGCGCCAACCCAGCCTGCAGGACGAAAAGGAATCGGCCATGCGGGGGCGCGCCGCCCACCCTAGGGGTTTAGGCTTTAAAGCCATAATCAATCATTGCCTTTGATTCATCCCATATAAATTTCGAGGAACTGCCGAGGATGATCGCAATCACGTGGCGGTCGCCGCTCGCCCCACTGGAGACCAGACACTTGCCCGCCGCATGGGTGTAGCCGGTTTTCATGCCCGTGACGTAGGGACACCGCTTCATGAGCCGGTTGGTCGTCTGTAGGACGATCTGGCGGCCGTCCGCATACTTAAACGGCAGTGTTTCTAGCCGGACAATTTGCCGGATTGTCGGCACCCCGTATGCCGCACGCGCAATCTTGGCCAGATCGCGAGCACTCGACCGCTGCCCCGCCGCCGGCAGTCCACTCGCATTCATAAAACGCGACTGACTGCACCCCAGTCGCTCCGCCCGCTCCGTCATCGCTTCCCCAAAACGGGCTTCGCTGCCAGCATAATCACGGCCCAATGCCCGGGCCACATCATTGCAGCTCTTGACGAGCATCGCCTGCATCAAATACCCACGACCATAACTCTGGTCAGCTCGCAGTCCGAGTTTGGTCGGCTCTACCGTCGTGTCGCTCGGTTGGACCACCAGCCGACCACGCAAATCCCCGCGCTCACATAATAACAATGCCGTCAATAATTTCTGCGTGCTCGCAATCGGACGGACCGCGTCGGCATTCTTCTCAAAAAGGACCCGCCCCGTCCGCGCATCGATCAAAATAGCCGAGGGAGCCGTGACCCGAGGCGGCGTCGGTGCTGCCTCAGCCCGCGGCATCAGCAAGCCCAGTCCCATACTCGTGGTGGCGAGACGGGATAAAAATTGCCGACGGGTGTGGGACGTTTCAATCATCTTTCCTGGAACGGGCGGGCTTGGAGGCGGGCTTCGGTTTTGGGGTGGTGGCGGGTTTTGGGGCGCCTGTTGTTTTGAACGGTATTTTGGGTGGGGGCGTGGGTGCGGCTGTTGTTTCGGAAGAACTGATTTCCTCGGAGGGCGTATCATTCAACTGTTTTTCGACCAAGTCATCGACTGGGGCCCCGAGTTCCACGGCGCGCAGGTAGTGGCGGCGGGCCATTTCGATGCTGGGGGGGCGGCGTTCCAGGTAGGTCAGAGCTAGGTTGAAATGAGCCTCGGCATATTGAGGGTCAATATCCAGAGCGCGCTGAAGCTCGGCCTCGGCCGCCCCTGGCCAGCCGAGCGCCTTGGTCACGGCGGCCAGATGATTGTGGGCTTTGGGGTCATCGGGTTTTTCGGCGACCGCCCGGCTGACCGCACTCAAAGCGCGTAAAAAATCCCCGCGCTCCGAGTGCACCATGCCCAGCATCAGCCAGGTTTGGGCCAACGACGGCTTTTCCGCGACCGCCCGCTCCAAATGTTTCAGGGCGGCGTCGTAGTCTTTCAGCTGATATTCCACCGCCCCCAGATTCGCCAAGGCCGGCGCATTGCGGGGGTCGGCGGCCACCATCTCCTCGTAGGCCGCACGAGCTTTTTTCCAGTCCCGTCGCGAGACGGCCGCTGCACCGCGCTGGGATAATTCATGGGTCAAATCCGGAAGCGCGCCGGCTTCCTCATGGCCAGCCGCCCCAATCTCGACAATTTTTGATCCAGTCGCACGCGAGGCCGCGTCGGCCTGACCCAAAAGGGTGAAAATAGGAAAAATCACCCCGGCCATCACCGCCCCCACAAGACCGCTTGTCGACGTCCTTGAACTCTTCCCAAAAGTTGTGTGAAAATCTCTTGCCATATGTCAGATGTTGTGTCTGTTCCTGCGAACACGTTACTCTTCAAAATGCTCACTTCTCGTCAACAACAGCTTCTCGATTTTATTCGCAATTACCACCGGACGACCGGCGTGATGCCTTCCACCCGCGATATTCAGCAACATTTTGGCTTCGCCAGCCAGACGGCGGCGGTCAGTCACCTCCGAGCCCTAGAAAGAAAAGGCGCGATCAAAAAATTGGCCGGTAAGGCGCGCGCTCTGGTTTTTCCTGAAGACCTCGGGCGCACTTTCAGCTTCAGTGTCCCAGTCTACGGAGCCATCCCAGCCGGTCTGCCCACCTCCGGCGATCCCACCTCCGAAGGTCAGCTGGCGATCGACGCCGCCCTGCTCGGCGTGACCGAATCAGATGCCACTTTCGCACTGCGCGTCCGGGGTGAATCCATGATCGGAGCCCACATCCTGCCCGGTGATTATGCCGTATTCGAAAAACGTGAAGCGCGGGATGGCGACATCGTCGCCGCCCTGATCGATGGCGAAACTACCTTAAAACGGTTCATCCTTAAGGATGGAGAAGCTTTCCTGAAGGCGGAAAACCCCGCATTCACCGACCTCCAGCCCGTCACCGAGCTGCTGGTTCAAGGCGTCCTCGTCGGACTGGTTCGCTCAACCCGCCGTTAGGCGACGGTTGGAGCGACGGATTAGGCGACGGTTAGGCGGAGCCGCCGGCGGCCCTCAGGCGAGCCGTTTTCCCCTGTCTGCCGAGCGGAGGTCGCCGGTGGCGGGGGATCGGAATCGAGAAGAATTCCTTTTGCCCCGGACGCAGGCATTCCTATCATGTCCAGCTGATGCATTTTCTCGTAACTGGTGGGGCCGGCTTTATTGGTTCGCATGTGGTCGATCGTCTTCTAGCCGATCAGGCTGGGCGGGTTACCGTGCTGGACGAGTTTAACGACTATTACGATCCTGCCATCAAGCGCGGGAATGTCGCGCAGTTCCGCGGGCCGGTCACCGTGGTGGAAGGCGACCTTCGCGACCGCGAGTTGATCCATCAGCTGTTCGACGACGGGAAATTCGATGTCGTCATTCATTTGGCCGGCCGGGCGGGGGTGCGTCCGTCCATCCTCGAACCCGAATTGTATTTGGATGTGAACATTAAGGGCACTTTCCATTTGCTGGAGGCGGCCCGACGCACGGGAGTTGGTCAGTTTTTATTTGCTTCAAGTTCCTCCGTGTACGGGGTGAATCCTAAAGTCCCATTCGCCGAGGACGATGCCCTGCTGGCCACCATTTCCCCCTATGCAGCGACCAAGCTGGCCGGGGAGCAGTTGTGCTCAAATTACGCTCACCTCTACGGCCTGCGGACCGTCTGCCTGAGGTTTTTCACCGTGTACGGCCCCCGTCAGCGACCAGACCTCGCCATTTCAAAGTTTTGTCGAGCCATCCTCGAAGGGCGGCCGATCGATAAATACGGGGATGGTACAACCTGCCGCGATTACACGTACGTCGACGACATCGTCCAAGGGATCATGGGAGCCGTGGCCTATCAGGGGCCGGTTTTTGACATCTTTAATCTTGGCGGATCACAGACAGTGTCGTTGAACGAATTGATTGCCGCCTGTGAAGCCGCCTGCGGCCAGCCAGCCCTCATTAACTCCATGCCCATGCAGCCAGGTGACGTGCCCCGGACCAGCGCCGATGTCACCAAAGCTCGCCGCCTGCTCGGCTTCGCCCCACGCACTCAGGTCGAGGAAGGCGTGCGCCAGTTTGTCAAGTGGTGGCAAACGGCGTGATGGGCCCGGCGCCGAAGGCGGGGCCAAACGGCTTTTTGCTCTGCTCTCTCGTGTGAAGTTCATTCCGAGCATCTGGTGAATGGGATACGCTCGGAGGTATCTTTTGGCTTTATCTGAGTCACTTTATAAGGCTTTCCGGCCTTATCATATGTGATCCACTCGCCGACTTGGTGACCATTCTCGAAATGACCTGATCGAGATTTTGTTCCGTCCTTACGGAACCATTCCCAATAGCCATTCGTGGCTCCATCCCTCAAATGACCGACCGCCCAGACGCTTCCGTCTTTATGGTATACGGTGTGGGGCTTCGATTTCATGCGTGTTTATTTCTTGGTCGAACAGTAGGTGTCTGGCGATGGTGTCTGCGGAAACTCTGGTGCTGGCAAACGTTCGGTGGTATAAATCCTCCATGCTCCTTGCGCAAATCGTCAATCAGACAGCCCACAGTGTCACCCAGACTGGGATCGGACTTGGTGCGGCCATTGCGGTGGTATGTTCATGGCAGCGGAATCGTTCCATTTTGTGGGCCATTCTCGCGGGCTTGCTCTCATGGATTTACGTCATTTACTTTGCGATCACGCGAGAACCAGACGAGACAAAATGACAATCGCATTCACTCCGAACAAGCCGGCTGGAGGTAACGCCGGGACGCTCCGCTGGAATGAGCTTGGACGATTACAATACGCAACTTCGTAAGCTCAAGCTGCCGATTGGGTTTGCGCTGTCTACACCCCTGATGGTGGGTATCGCAGGAAGCTTGTAAGAGGGAAAAAACGGGGGAGAAAGAAGGCATTGTTGTTCCCCCTTGGGGCGGAATCAGGAAGGCCCGATTCTCTTTGAAGGCGAAATCACAGAGCTGAGGATTTCCATCATCCGTCGGTTCGTCTCTGCATCCTTCACTGCCAGGCGGATGGCGTGCTCTCCAAGGCGTGCGCCCATGCGGGTTGCATCGCGGAGGAAGAGGCCGTGTTCACGGCACCTCCTGACGATCTCGTCCGCGGTGAGTCCGTCTTCCGGATGGTGACAGAGCAGGAAGTTGGCAACGCCAGGAATGACTTGCCAGTTCAGGTTCCGGAGATCTCCGGCGAGAGCCTCACGCAGTGCGGCTGTTTCGCGCCATCGTGCACGATAGTAGTTAGGTGACTCCAGCGCGCGCACGGCGGCGAGCTGCGCGATCAGGCTCACGACCCACGGAGGTGTGAAGGCGCGCAGCTCCTCCAATTGATGTGGGCCGGCGCACAGGTAGGCCACGCGCGCGCCGCTGAGCGCATAAGCCTTCGACATGGACTTGCACACGATGATATTTTCGCTCTGAGCGGCGAGACGTTCGAGGGACTGCGCGGAGTCCACGAAGTCCACGTATGTTTCGTCTACCCACACGCGGGTCGAAACATGTGCTGACTTGAGCAAGGGTCCCAGTATTTCCGCGTCGAGGTGCCTGCCGGTCGGGCTGTTCGGATTGACGAGCACCACGAGATCATAAGGCACGGTCAGAGCCGCCTTCAACGCATCCGCGGGGACTTCGTAGCCGCGTTCACGATGCAGGGTCAGGCGGTCCACGTGGCAGCCGATCACCTTCTCCAACACATGAGCATACTCGCCGTAGGTCGGATCAAGCAATAGCACGCGCGACCTGCTGTTGAGCCATCTCGGTAGCGCACGAAAGATGAGATCAGACGATCCTGCGCCCACTAGGACATTGGCGGGCTTCACGCCGCGCGCGGCCGCGATGGCTGCGATAAGCCCCTCGCAGCCTGTCGGTGGCGAGGTGCGCAGCAGCCAGGGCAGGTATTGCTCTAGCGCATGCAAAACCTTGGGCGCAGGTGGAAACCACGCATCGAGCACATCAGCGTTGATGACCTTGGGCACTGTATGCAGCCGCTCAAAGCGAGAGCCGATCGCTTCGAAGAACGCGCCTCCGTGGAAGCAGGCCGCCGGTTTGCGCAGGGGAATACCGAGTGTCCACCGCGTCTTCCGCTCCACTGCCTCCAAAGGCCATAAGCCGGCATCTGCGCTTGCGCGGAGATGTACCATGGTCGCGTGGAGCAGGTGGTAATGCACCGCACCGGACTGCACCGTCATCCCGCAGTCCGCGAGTCCGGCCTTGATATACACGGAGAGCACCTCCCGTCTGCCGATGGCCATGATCTGCGTGCCGCCATACGCCTCGATCAAGCGGAATGCAGCATACATGAGCAGCGCTGCCACCTTGGTGCCGCGAAAGTCCCTTCGCACCGTGAGCAGGCGCACTTCGTAAAGTCCGTCGTCTACTGCGAAAGGCAGGTCGGCACGCTCAAAATACTTTTCGATCGAGTATTTGCCGGCCTCCGGCGGGGTCAGGCTGATGAATCCAGCGAGCTCATCCCCGAACCTCACGACGAGGTAAATATTGGTGCCGTCAAGCGCGTCGGTGAGGATCGACGTGGGATTCATGGCATGCTGGCCGATTTCACAGGCATAGACCTCATGCCGCAACCGGTAGATAGCCTGAAGCTCTGCTTGCGATGCCAGAGCTAGCTCGAAGCCTTTTGAAGGTATCGCGGCTCGGGGAATACAGGGTTCAGTAACGGAGGCATCGGCTTGCATAAAACCAGGCTGGAACCCTCCGGCGTAAGCGTCGAAACGATAAAATCAATGAAACCATCGATTCAGCTGATGGACTGGTTCTTCTTGCAGATCCCCCTTCTTCTCATGCGGCCATCACGGCTGTACCCCTGTGATGCCGTCCTCCGCCCATGCCACATAAAAAAACCGCTCCTCATGTGATGGGATATCTGTCATGTTGTTCCTAGTCGTCACCGCATGATCGCTCCAATCCTTACCGCTTTTTTTTTCGCTGCCGGCCTTGCTTTGGCCAATACCAGCTCGAACGCTTTTGTAGATAAAACCGTCACGGTGGCAGGTAAAGAGCAGCATTTTCGTCTGTTGTTGCCGCTTGTCGAGCCGCTGTCCGCACCGGCTCCGGTGGTTCTTTTTCTTCATGGTGCCGGCGAACGGGGGACGGACAATGCGGCTCAGCTGCTGCATTTTCCTGAGAAAATGGCGCAACCGGAATGGCGGGTGAAATATCGTTGTTTTTTGATTGCCCCTCAGTGCGAATCTGAAAAACAATGGGTGGACGCCCCGTGGGGTGATAAGCAGCCGAAGTCGATGGCGGCGGGGCCTTCGGAGATGATGCAGGTGGCCTTGGCGGCTTTGGATCAGGTACGCACGGAGTTTCAGGAGGCGATTGACCCGGCGCGAATTTATCTGACGGGGCTCAGCATGGGGGGGTACGGGACGTGGGAGTTGGCCATGCGGCATTCCGACTTGTTTGCGGCAGCAGCTCCTATCTGCGGTGGTGGGGATGAGGCGTTGGCCGAACGGCTGAAGACACTGCCGATCTGGGCTTTTCACGGGGACCAAGACACCGTTGTCTGGCCGGAACGTTCCGAGCGCATGGTCGCGGCGGTCAATTTGGCCGGGGGCCGGGCCCGATTGTCCCTTCTTCCGGGCGTCGGCCACGACTCATGGAACAACGCATACGATCCTAAAAGCGGTCTGTTGGATTGGATGTTTGCCCAGAAGCGGATGGTAGTAAAACGGCCGGGGTGAGTGTCTGTTATTGAAGAAGAAGGTCTCTGCTTCTTCTGTAGCCGCGGGTCGCTGACCCCGGTCGCGGCGCCGAACGTCTTTTTAGCAGGTGACCGGCTACGGAGAAGCGGATTCGGAGCCGTGTCTTGAGGGATGTGGCCTGAAGGCCACGTGTGGAAACCGGGGCCGGCGTACCCGGCTACAGTGGCGGCTTTGCCGCCTGCGCCGTTGTTTCGTATCGGGGTCTGCTGTAGCCGTGGGTCGCTGACCCCGGTCGCGGCGCCGAACGTCTTTTTAGCAGGTGACCGGCTACGGAGAAGCGGATTCGGATCCGTGTCTTGAGGGATGTGGCCTGGAGGCCAAGTGTGGAAACCGGGGCCAGCGTACCCGGCTACAGTGGCGGCTTTGCCGCCTGCGTC
>CAJBME010000026.1 GCA_903954065.1 uncultured bacterium | reverse complement strand
TCCAGTTGCCGTCGCTCCAGCTCCAGTTGCCGTCGCTCCAGCTCCAGTTGCCGTCGCTCCAGCTCCAGTTGCCGTCGCTCCAGCTCCAGTTGCCGTCGCTCCAGCTCCAGTGCCCTTGGACATGGAATCTGCGGATTTTGCTATTTGGGACGAGGCGCAGACTGTGATGGTCGAAGTAGAAGAAGAGGAAGAAATGGCAGTGGACGAAACCATGGCCGCGGCGACTCCCTCGATGCAGGAAAGCATCCAATTTTTTGAGGAAGCGTTTGCGGCCGAGGAGGAGGATCACGACCAGGGTGGTCACCCTATTGAGGCCGCCCCCCGGCAGCAGCGCAGTCTTCAAGCTGTTGAGGAGTGGGTACCAAGCCATGTGCGTCAGGGCATGACGGCGCGCATGCAAGCGGAGGCGGAAGCCCGGGTGGCCAGCGGCCTGCCTGCTTTCCCCGCTCCCGCGGTTCCAGTTTCGAGAAGCCGCGCGATTGAGCCCCAAGAGGATGCGCGTGACCAAGCGCCGGCAGATCCGGCACCACGCCGGTCCAGTCTACCTGTGCGGACGCATGTTTTTGAGAGCTGGCGGCGCGAGCAGGAACGACGGAGCACCGAGGCCCGGCCTCAGCAGGAAGACAATGAACCTGTCGCTGCCGTCGAGGAACCGGAACCCGCTCCGGCTCCAGCTCCGGCTCCAACTCCGGCTCCAACTCCAGCTCCTACCCCGGCTCCAGCTCCGCGTTCCACCAGCCGAGCGGCCGCTTCCGCGCCGCCCATGGATCTCCCCGACACCATGGCCAAGGCCCCCAAGCCAGCCAGTCGTCTCGCATTTTTATCGCGCGGCCGCAGCTCCCGTGAGCCAGCGCCCGCACCCGAGCCAGCCCCAGCCCCCCCAGCCCCCCCAGAAATCACGCCCGCTCATGCGGAACAGGAAACTTTCGATCAGACACTGCGACCAGCCCCGGCGGCGCGCGGGCGATTTGACAAGGCTGAGCCCACTATTGAAGATGGCGAGGACCTTGACGTGCCCACCTTTATGCGCCGGCAATCCTAAAGCATGAAGTCACCTCATCTTGATGTCCGGTACGTGGCCCGCCTGGCCCGTTTGGATCTGACTGCTGAAGAAGCGGCTGATTTCCAGTCCCAGCTCACCGATGTACTCGGGTATATTGCCGCGCTTGATCGTGTAGATGTCACGGGTCTGGACCCCGCGCTTGAGCCCGGTGACCCTTTCTGTGTGGCTCGTCCGGACGCCGCCCGCCCCGGTCTGACCGCGGACGAGGCCCTAGCCAACGCGCCATCCACTCACGACGGACTCTTTCGCACCCCCCGGGTCGTCGAATGATTCGTCTTCGTCTTTTTCCCAGCTTCCCTGATTCCTCATGCCTGTCTCGTTGACCGTTTCGGCCCTGCGCGCCAGCCTAGCCGCCCGATCCCTTTCGCCCCGAGAGGCCGTGCTGGCGGTGGCTGCCGCCGCGGCATCCAAAGATTCGACCCTAGGAGGGTACGTCTCGCTCACGGAAGCAGAAATTAACACGGCGCTGGCGCTGGCTGATAAAGCTGACGTCACTCTGCCTCTGGGGGGAGTGCCTATTGCCGTGAAGGATGCGATCGCCGTTCAGGGGGCCCCCTTGACCTGCGCCTCCAAGATTCTGCGAGGCTTTGTCTCTCCCTACGATGCCACCGTGATCACGCGCCTGCGGGCCGCGGGGGCCATTCCTCTCGGCCGCACCAACATGGACGAATTTGCCATGGGTTCGTCCACCGAGAACAGCGGATTTTTTCCTGCTCGCAACCCGCGCGATCCCGAGCGCACGCCGGGTGGTTCTTCGGGCGGCTCGGCCACCGTGGTGGATGCCGACACCGCTTTCGCGGCGCTCGGAAGTGACACCGGAGGCAGCATCCGTCAGCCAGCCAGCTTCACGGGCATCGTCGGCCTCAAACCAAGCTACGGCCGGGTCTCACGCTACGGACTGGTGGCCTTTGCCTCGTCGTTGGAGGGTATAGGACCGATGACCAAGTCGGTGCGCGATGCCGCCCTCCTCCTGCAAACCATGGCCGGCCATGACCCGCTCGACAGCACCAGTCTCAACGCACCCGTCCCTGACTACCTCGACACCTTGGACCGCGGCGTCAAAGGGCTCAAAATCGGACTGCCTCGCGAATACTTCATCGATGGCATCACCCCAGGTGTACGCGCCGCCATTGAAGCCACCGTCCAGCAACTGGCGGCCGCCGGAGCCGAGATCGTCGACATCTCCCTGCCCCACACCGAATTCGCAGTCGCCACGTATTACATCATTGCCACCGCAGAGGCGTCATCCAACCTCGCCCGCTTTGATGGCGTGCGCTACGGCCACCGTGCCGCCCAACCCGCTGATTTGACGGATTTGTACAATCGCACCCGAGCCGAAGGATTCGGTCCGGAAGTGAAACGCCGCATCATCCTCGGCACTTACGTCCTCAGCAGCGGGTACTACGACGCCTTTTACGTCAAAGCACAAAAAGTCCGCAAGTTGATCCGACGCGATTTTACCGAGGCTTTTTCCAAGGTCGATCTCATCGCCTCGCCGGTCACGCCAGCCACCGCGTGGAAGCTGGGCACTTTTGCCGACACGCCGCTCCAGTCCTACCTCGCCGACATTTTCACCATTGCCGCCAATCTGGCGGGCATCTGCGGCATCAGCGTCCCCTGCGGACTGAGCGATGGCCTCCCGGTCGGCTTCCAGTTGATGGGGCCGTCGCTGGCCGAAAAAAACCTTCTTCAAGCGGCGCAAACAGTGGAGTCCGCTCTGTCCCCGCTCGCCCTCCGCTAGCCACCGCCAACACAGACCAGACCAAGAACGGTCGCTCAAGCGGACCCGAAGCACCCCCGAAGCACGGCCAAATCT
This sequence comes from uncultured bacterium, assembly GCA_903954065.1. Taxonomy (GTDB): domain Bacteria; phylum Verrucomicrobiota; class Verrucomicrobiia; order Verrucomicrobiales; family V1-33; genus CAJBME01. The sequence goes on along the minus strand of CAJBME010000026.1, from coordinate 1,348 downwards.
CGGCCTGCCTCGCCTCCCGTCCTCCAGATCCCGAGGGGCCACTTGCCGCCGCGCCACGATCAATCATCCATGATGACGGGGCATGGCCGGGGCGGATCCCGCCGCCATGTCATGAACTCCAGTGGCATGAGTCAGGCCAGAATGATGCGGCGCAGCGGCCGCCGGCCCTGGTACGAGCGCCTCCGCGAGCACCTCATCCACGGTCTCGACCAGCACAATCCGAAGTTTTTGGCGCACTTCATCCGGCAGATCGCCAATGTCTTTTTCGTTCAGCTTGGGGATGATGATGGTTTTGATCCCCGCCCGCAGGGCAGCGATCGACTTCTCCTTCAACCCACCGATAGGGAGGACGAGACCGCGAAGGGTGACTTCACCCGTCATGGCCACCTCCTTGCTGACCGATCGGTTGCTGAACAACGAGGCCAGCGCGGTAAACATGGCAATCCCGGCGGAGGGACCGTCTTTGGGCACCGCCCCAGCCGGCACATGAACGTGCAGGTCACTTTCATCAAACGCCTTCGGATCGATGCCCAGTCGCTCCGCCCGATTGCGCACCAAGCTGAGCGCAGCGCGAACCGATTCTTTCATGACGTCGCCGAGCTGGCCGGTGAGGATGAACCCGCCCTTGCCCGCATAACGAATCGCTTCGATATGCAGCACCTCTCCACCCGCCGCCGTATAGGCCAGTCCGGTAACCACCCCGGGCGCACTCGTCTGCAACTTGCTTTCCCAGACGTACAGGGCAGGCCCCAGCGCCTCCACCACGACCGCCGGCGTCACGTCGAGCCGGGAGATTTCGGCTTTGGCCACCCCCGCCGCGACATGGCGAGTCACCGCCGCAATCTGACGATCCAGATTCCGGACACCCGCCTCCCGAGTGTAATCTTCGATCACCTTTTCGAGCGCCTCCGTCGTCCACCCACACTGCCCATCCGTCAGCCCATGCTCGACGAGCTGCCGTCGGACCATGTACCGCTGGGCAATGGCCAGCTTTTCCCCCTCGGTGTAACCCGGGAGCTCCACCACCTCCATGCGGTCACGCAGCGGCCCGGGAATCGTGTCAAGGGTGTTGCCCGTAGCAATGAAAATCACCTGCGAAAGGTCGAACGGCACGTCCAAATACCGGTCCGTGAATTCATGGTTCTGGCGGGGATCCAGTACATCCAAAAGCGCACTGGCGGGATCACCACGGAAATCAGCTCCCAGCTTGTCAATTTCATCCAGCATGATGACCGGATTTCGCGAACCCAAGCGGCGCAATTCCTGAATCAACCGCCCAGGCATGGCGCCAATGTACGTCCGGCGATGGCCGCGGATCTCCGCCTCGTCGCGCAACCCGCCCAGGCTG
>CAJBME010000025.1 GCA_903954065.1 uncultured bacterium | reverse complement strand
TGCCAAAAATGTCCCGAATTTCCATTCCTCCCCAGCGCGTCCCGCGGTGGCTGGTGATGTGACTGTGTATCATGCCATGCCGCATGGCTTGCGCGGCCCGATGCGAGAGGAAGTAGTCGCTGACGTACTGGTCGACACCTCATCCGTGCATGAAAAGAAGCTGGCGGCCCTAGCTTGCCATCAAAGCCAGCAAGGGTGGCTGGCTGCGACTCAGGGCATGAATAGTTACCTGCAGGCGATGGACGACATGTCCCTCGAAATGGGGCGGCGCAGCGGTTGCTTCAAGCATGCCGAAGGCTGGCGGCGGCATCTGCACTTGGGATTGGCTCGGGACGATCACGATCTGTTGAGTGCCGAGCTGGGCGCCGGAGCGACGGCGCCTGGTCGGACGGGCGAGGTTCCATAAGCCCTCACTTGTGTGGAAGCGTGGCGACTGAGGCTTGCGGTGGCTGGGTGATTTTGACTGGCAATTCATCTTTTCTGCCAGGCTCGATTTTGTTATTTCCATCCTCGAAGCGGCGGTGGTGGCTCAGTCCGATCCCATTCAGGGCCAGCTACCCTTCGCCTTCTACCAACTTCGTGAAGGTGCTGTGGAGCCTACTATTACACAGGAGGGATTTGGAACTGAGCGACCTGCTGCCGGTGGAATTGCAGGAAGGGCACGTGGTGAGGGGAGCACCAGCGGAGGAGGATGGGGCCGTTCAGATTGAGGGAGGTCCGGGTTTTCTCGGAAATCTCCGGGGAGAGGAGGCCGGTGCCTGAGTCGGTGAAGGTTAGAAGGCCCCGGTCAAAGAGGGCATCCAGATGCGCGCAGAGCAGGAAGCCGTTGTAGATGTTGAGGCGCTCGGCGTCGGTGGCGCACTCCGCCCAGGGCTTGGCATGGCTGGCCCGGAGCAGCGCCGGTAGGGCGATCCCGGTGACGGCGCAGGCCCCCTCCCAGTAATTCAGGAGGCCTCCACGGAAGCTTAGGTGCTCCGGCCAGTCGTCCAGGCCATCGCGGGCGATGCAGCGGGTTTCGAGATAAGCGGGATGCATGGCCGTGGCGTTGGATTTCACTTCGGGGGGCTTTGGCCTCTACAGAAATGCGTTTGGCCAGAAATGGCCGGATTTTGGCCGAATCGAGTGATCCTCTGTTGCAAATGTCTTTGATACAATGAGTAAGGTGAGGTGTTTGGCAAAAATTTGGGGCTTTTTTCCGTTTGGTATGGGCGTGAAAATAAGGCGTGGCCGGATATGGCCGGATTTTGGCCGGATTGTATTGGGGGTCACCTTCGCTGGCGGTAAACGGTGGATGGACCGGCTCCATGCCGTTCGAGCAGGCTGAGCTTTTCCAGATCGGCGAGGTCCCGCCGGGCTTGGCGTTCACTCACCTTGGCAATAGCCGAGTAGTCGCCCACTTTGAACGCCTGTCCGTTTTTCAGGCTTTTGAGGAAGTTCTGCTGACGGGGGCTGAGATCAGGGCTTGTTGTCACTGCCGGTGCGCTGAAGAGGCTCAACGTGACGGAGCCTTTCTCTGCCTTCCACGCTGGAGCCTTGGCTCCAAGACTCTTGCACTCCGCGATGATCCGCTGGGCACCAAGGCCGAGTTGATCCATGAGTTCCCGAAGGTAGAAAACCCGGGCGATGTCGGGATTGGCGGGACGGGATTCGTGTTTCCGGCCCAAGTCGCTGCCTTTCCAGCCCTTCGGCAGAGCGCCTGGATTTGTGATGACAAGGTGTTCCGGGAAAATGCGCACATGGACGCCGACGCCCGACGATTCATAGTCACGATGCACCATCGCATTCACGAGTCCCTCTCGCAGGGCATAAAGCGGGTAAGCAGGGCGCTCGACACGTTCGAGCTGCCCCTTGGGAAAGGCCACGCTCAGGCCCGTGCGTTGCTGGATGGCCGCCACAGCTTCGCGCAGCATTCTGACGGCAGGTCCTTCGAGCATCAGATCACTGGTGGCTTCGCCGTCCGCCGTGTGGGTCGTGATCCGAACGGCCAGATTGGGTGCCCATGCGCGGGGTTCGCGGGCGAAAAGCACCACCGCAGCGTTCGAGAACTGGCCATTGCGGTAGAGGTAGAGCTTGGTGAGCAGTTCTTTATTAGCTTCAGGCACCTCGATGCCAAATCTGCCAGCCTTGGCGATCTCGACTTGGGCCTGTTTAAGTTCCGTTGTATCGCAGTCTTCAATGCCGAACCCAGGCAGTGGCTCACGCTCCCAACGATCCAGTGCGGCGGCACTGCGTTCCACCAGACGGCTGCTTTGGTCGTGGGTGGCTCGCACAGTTCGCATGGTGGACGATCCCACACGCACCCAGATCTCCCGGCTGAGTGAATAAGGCTTCTCGGAGCCGAAAGAATGGGTGTTTTGCCGAAAGGGATGCCTGGCTTCAGGCGGAACCCATCCTTGTGCGTTTCGTCTCGGTAGGGTTTCAGTAGCTCCCTGGCGATGGCGACATGCTCATGCACCAGAAACCAGCGGGGCTTGTTGAGCTCAATGGCCCGCAAGGCCTCGCGGTGGGTGATGGAGAGTCCGTCCACCTCCTCTTTGCCGGCGCCGTAGCGCGGCAGAATGACGCCTAGGAAGAGTTGGCAATCATCCACCGCCTGCACGCAGGAATTCATGGCAGAAATCTCTGGATCGACGGGCAACGTGCCTTTGTGGGACATCACCACCTCGTAACCATATTGCTCCAGCAGCGCATAAATGCTTTCCAGTAGGTCCTCGTAGCCAAGCACCACGGAGGAAGCTTTAGTACAGTGGTCTGCGTGTGCGTATCATTTGAAGGACCGAGAGCAATGTAAAGCGCCTTGGGAGGATCCTGATCGAGGATTTCCTTCCCTGTGGCTTCGCCCTGAGATTCCCGCGATTGGTCAAGCGAAGGGGACGTTTGATCCATTGGGTATCGACGGAACAGTTCATTTCCGATCAAAGCCACGGTCATGAAAAACAAAATGATTGATGTGCGCGAACGGTCTTACCGTCATTTGATACTGGCTGCGATCACGGCGGCGGTGGGGGCATCCTCGCCGTCAGCTATGGCTCAAGGGTGTGTGGCCGGACGCTGTCCCGCTGGAGCGCCCCTTGGATTCCAGCAGGCGGGTTTGGAATTGGGCGAGCGTCCCTTTGCTGGGCTGCAAACGTCCTTTGGTTATCGATGGTTGCGGTCCGACCGGCATTTTATTGGCAACGATGAACAGGAAGAACGCGAGGAGCAGGGAAGTGAGGTGGTCAACGAGCTGGGTACCTTCAACTTTGGTTTCAACTATGCGCTTACGCCGCGGTACGGTTTCTCTTTGGATGTCGCATGGGTGGAAAACGAACGATCCAGCCCGGTTTATCTGGAAAACAACCGGGAACTGCCGGTCGTTGGCCGTTGGAATTCAGGAGCCAGCGGCTTTGGTGACATGCGGTTGGGTCTGCATGGGTGGTTGTGGGATCCGGCGGCCCACGCCTCGCCGCACGGCCGCCTTGAAGAGGAAGGGGCGCCCGCGGCATCCAGCCCGGTCGCCCGGCGGGGTAATCTCCGGATCAGTCTTGGGCTGGACCTGCCCACCGGTGAAAAAGACGTGATGAGTTATCGAAAGACATATCGCGACGGCCGCATCGTTTCCACCGACGCCCCGCAACCCGTTGACCAGTCGATTCAGCCGGGGGATGGCGGATGGGGGATTCCCATTGATTTGTACGGCTACTTCCAGCTAACCGAAACTGTCTCGACGTACCTCCAAGCATCGTACCTCGTAACCCCGGAAACCGACAACGGCGTGCCCACATTGCGCTCGAATCCATTTGAGGCAGTGATGTCGATTGGCGACACCTTCATGGTTCGTTCTGGCGTGGAATGGACCCTCAGTCGCGAGCACGGGGTTACGGTTGGCTTGGGGCTGCGCAGCGAAGGCCAGCCGGTCGAGGATCTGGTGGGCAGCAGTGATGGGTTTCGCCGTCCCGGCATGAACATCGCTTTTGAACCCAGTCTTTCATGGATGAAGAACGGATGGAGCGCGTCGTTGTCCGTGCCGGTTGTATTTTACAATGAACGCTTTCAAAGCGTGCCCGACCAACAATGGCAGGAAGCCACTGGCATCCCGCGTCATGGTGATGCTTCGTTCGCTGATTATTACGTGATGTTGTCGATTGGCCGGCAGTTTTAGCTGATTTCAGTGGCCCACCGGTCTTCGGGGCTTGCGGCCGGTCGCTGTGAGTGGCTCCGGTGGTGAAGCCGCCGGGGTAGGACTGGCGCAGGTCGATGCCGGTCAATGCCGGTCGATACCGAGACGGGTGTCGACTGGCGGGGGTGGGGTTTATTTGGGTTGATTGCGCCGGGTCAGTCGCCACGATGGCGGTCATGAGTTTTTCATTATCAGGAAAATCGATTATTGGATTTGGGCGTGGGGTCGGGGTGGAAGCGGCCTATTCTGGAGTCAACCCGTTGACTGGGAAGACTTTGGAGCCGGTGTATGTGGGGGCGTTGGAGTCGGAAGTCGCTCGGGCTGGGGATTTGGCGGCTTCGGCCTTTCTTTCGTATTCTGTGTTATCGCCGCGGAAGCGGGCAGGATTTTTGCGGGCGGTGGCGATGCATATTGAGGCATTGGGCGGGGATTTGGTTGAGAGGATGATGGCTGAGACGGCGTTGGCGAGTGGGCGGGTTGAGGGGGAGCGGGCGCGGACGTGTGGGCAATTGAGGATGTTTGCTGATTTGATTGAGGATGGATCGTGGGCGGACGTGCGGATTGAGACGGCGCGCCCTGACCGGGCGCCATTGCCGAAGCCGGATATGCGGTCGATGTTGATTCCTTCTGGGCCGGTGGTGGTATTTTGTGCGGGCAATTTTCCATTGGCCTTTTCGGTGGCGGGCGGGGATGTGGCCTCGGCGTTGGCGGCCGGGTGTCCGGTGATTGTCAACGCGCACAGTGGTCATCCGGGCACGGCGGAGCTGGTTGGATTGGCGGTGGTGGCGGCGGCTCGTGAGACGGGCATGCCGGAGGGTGTGTTTTCGTTATTATACGGCGCGGATTATGGTGTGGGGCAGGCCTTGGTGCGACATCCGGCGGTGCGCGGGGTGGGATTTACGGGGTCGCGGGCTGGCGGGACGGCTTTGATGGCGGTGGCGGCGGCGCGGCCGGTGCCGATTCCGGTCTATGCGGAGATGAGCAGTGTGAATCCGATCTTTATTTTACCGCATGCGTTGCGTGAGCGATGGGGGGCGATTGCGACGGGTTTGCATGGAGCGGTCACGGGTGGGGCCGGTCAGTTTTGCACGAAGCCTGGGGTGATTTTTGTGACGGCGGGCAAGGAGGCGGATCAATTTGTCGCCAAGCTGGGGGCTTTGATCAACGAGACGCCGTCGTGTGCGATGTTGAATGCTGGCATTGCGGCGAATTATGCGCAGCGGCGGTCGCGGCTGGGGTCGATGGTGACAGTGCAGGTGGTGGCCGAGGGTGGGGATCAACAGGCTGGAGTGTTCCTGACGACGGCCCGGGCGTGGCGCAAGAATGCGTTGCTGCACGAGGAAGTTTTTGGTCCGAGTACGCTGGTGGTTTTGTGTGAGAACGATGCGGATCTGCTGCTGAGTGCGGAGGCGCTGGAAGGACAGTTGACGGCCACGGTGCATGCGGAAGCGGCTGATGGTGATGTGGCGCGGGCGCTAGTGCCGGTATTTGCCCGCAAGGCCGGGCGGGTCATTCACAACGGATTTCCCACTGGGCTGGAAGTCTGTCATGCCACCGTCCATGGCGGGCCGTTTCCGGCGACTTCGGACGGGCGCACGACCTCCGTGGGTACGTCCTCGATCACGCGCTGGGCGCGGGCGGTGTGCTTCCAAAACATGCCGGCTACCTTGCTACCGGCGGAGTTGCAGGATGGTAATCCGCGAAAAATTTGGCGCATGGTGAACGGCGAGCGCACGCCTTTGCCGTTGGTTTAATCTTTCAGACGGAAGGCCAGAGATGTTGTTGGGTTATTGATTCCTGCTTGCCAAACGGGCGCTTTGTCGAAACCTGCGCATCCATGTCTGCTTCTGTTTTGTCCACTGATCATTCTTCATCGGCCGGCCGCTGGTCCGGCGTTTTTCCAGCTGTCACCACGCAGTTTCATGCTGACCAGTCGTTGAATCTGGAGGCGACGGCGCGTCATTGTGATGTGTTGATTGAGTCCGGAGTATCGGGCTTGATCATGGGTGGCTCGCTGGGCGAGAACCAGACGATGCAGCCGGCGGAGAAGCGGGCGGTCGTGCAGTGTGCCATTGAAGCGGCGGCGGGACGGGTGCCGGTCCTGACGGGCGTGGCGGAAATGAACACGCAGGCGGCGTCTTCGTTCATGGTTGATTGTCAGGGCATGGGAGTGGCTGGTTTCATGGTCATGCCGCCGATGGTCTACAAGGCCGACAATCGTGAACTGATGCATTGGTTCCGCACACTGGCGCAGGTGACCCCGCTGCCGTGGATGTTGTACAACAACCCCGTCGGATACACGGCCGATGTAACGCCTGAAATGTTCGTGGAGCTGGCGGATGTGGCCACCCTGACCTCGATCAAAGAGAGCAGCACCAACCCTCGTCGAATCACGGAAATCCGCAATTTGGTGGGGGATCGTTATCAATTATTTACCGGGGTCGACGACCTCATGTTGGAGTGCGCTATTTTGGGGATTGACGGGTGGGTGGCTGGCAGCGGCATTGCTTTCCCGAAGGAGAACCAACTGCTCTGGGAATTGACCCGGCAGGGCCGGTGGGATGAAGCGCGCACCCTGTACCGGTGGTCACAACCGTTGATGAAGCTCGATACGCATCCGCACTTTGTGCAGTACATCAAATTGTTGCTGCAGGAGACAGGACTGGGAGCCGAGTGGGTGCGTGAACCCCGGCTGCCGATCGCCGGAGCCGAACGCGATCAAGTGCTGGCCATCATTCGCACAGCGCTCAGTCGGCGGCCCGCCCATTAACCTGATTTTTTCATGGAACCGACTGCGGCTACTGCGATCCACGTCATTGATTCCCATACGGCGGGCGAACCGACCCGTACGGTGATTTCTGGATTTCCTGAGCTGGGGGGCGGTTCGGTGGCGTCGCAGCTAGAAGTATTGCGTGACGGGCACGATCATTATCGGACGGCGGTTTTGAATGAACCGCGAGGCAATGATGTGTTGGTGGGCGCCTTGTTATGTTCGACTCCTGAGCCGGGGTGTTTGACGGGCGTGATTTTCTTCAACAATGCGGGTTATTTGGGCATGTGTGGTCACGGCTTGATCGGGGTGGTGGCCACGCTTCGTTATTTAGGTCGCCTGCAACCGGGTGCTGGTCGGATTGATACGCCGGTGGGAGTGGTGGATTTTGTGTTGTCGCCAACAGGGGACGTGGAGCTGACGAATGTTGAATCCCGCCGTGCGGCCAAGGATGTGGTGGTCGACGTTCCGGGTCATGGTTTGGTGTGCGGCGATGTGGCGTGGGGTGGAAACTGGTTTTTTCTGGTCAAGGACCATGGTGAGTCGTTGGTGTTGAGCAATGTTGGGCGGCTGACGGCGCTGACGATGATGATCCGCGAGGCGTTGAATACGCAGGGGCATCCGGAGGTGGATCACGTGGAGTTTTTTGGTCCGCCGCAGCAGCCGGGGCATCACAGTCGTAATTTTGTGATGTGTCCTGGCGGGGTTTACGATCGCAGTCCCTGCGGGACGGGTACGAGTGCGAAGTTGGCTTGTCTGGCGGCGGACGGTGGGCTGGAGGAGGGGGTGGTGTGGCATCAGGAAGGGATTCTCGGCACGCATTTCAGCGGGAGTTTCACGTGGGTCGATCGCGAGCGTGGGGCTGTCCGGCCGAAGATTGTGGGGCGTGCTTTTGTCACAGCGGAGGCTCGGCTGTTGCGGGAAGAAGGAGATCCGTTTGCCTGGGGTATTTGCTAACGGAGGACCGGGGTCGGCGGGACCTGATTCCGTCATATTTTCATGAGCAAACGAATTGTCATCATTGGAGGCGGGGTCATCGGTCTGAGTGCGGCGGCGGCCTGTGCCGCGCGCGGTCATCAGGTGACAGTTGTGGAAGCGGATCCCGGGCGGCGGGGCGCCTCCTTGGGCAATGCGGGCATGGTGGT
>CAJBME010000024.1 GCA_903954065.1 uncultured bacterium | reverse complement strand
TGGCCGCTACCAACTCTTCAGCGGGACGCTCCATGTCAAACTGGTTAATTCCCTCACTCCCAGCCACGTGCTCGAACTCGACATCCCGCTACGGCAGGTCGGGGCCAGCAGCGAGTTCTCTTACCGCGCCAGCATTTCCCAGGAGACCGCACCGGCCGCCGACCAGCTGGCCACTACGCTGGTGGTGAGCAGTCTGCCCACCTCTTACTTGATCCAATCCGCCACGCTGAATGGCTACCCGGCTGAGTTGCTGGATCCCAGCCAGGCGGCCCAGCTGACCACCAGCTTCGCCCAACGCGGGCAGGAACTGCGGCTCGATTTCAAGACGGAACTGCCCCTGCCGGATACCGATGGCGACGGCATTCCCGACTGGTGGGAGTCTCGTTACGCCCTCAATCCGCTCTCCCACAATGACGCCGCGCAGGATCCCGACGGCGACGGGCTGAGTAATCTCAAGGAATTCCTCAACGCCACCGATCCCAACGCCCCTAACACCGCGCCCCTCTTGCAGGATAGCCTGCTGGTGGTGACCGCCGGTGGCAGCGCCGGCATCTACCTCCCGATCATCGACACCGACACCCCAGCCGCCAACCTGCGGCTAGCCCTGCTCGACGAAACTCAGGGGCTCAACTGGCTGATGGGAACCGCCCCACTGTCCGCCGGAACCGAGTTTTCCTACGCCGACGTACTCGCCGGCAAGCTCGCCGTCGCCGTGGCCGCAGGCTTTCAAAAAGCAGCCATTCGTCTCAGCATCAAAGACCTCAACTCGCCGACTTTGCCTGCCGCGGTGAGCGCGCTCCAAGTGGAGGCCTTCTCACCCAATCAACGCTGGCTCGGTGCCCCCGACGTGTGGCTGGATGCAGGCTTGGTCGCTCAGAGCGGGCCGGTCGAGGAATGGATCGACCGATCCGCCCATCGCCGAGATGGCTACCAACCCTCCGCCCCCGCCCGGCCACTGGCCGACGGCCTGGGTCGTCTCGCGTTCGACGCCTCCCAGTTTCTCTATGTGGACGATCGTGAAATCCAACTCGGTCAATTCACCGCCTTCATGGCCTTCGAACTCGGTGGGGAAACCGCGGCAGATCAGACGCTGTTCAGCAGCCCGGACTTGGAGGTCAGGATCGGCGGGCCGCAGTCCGGGATCCACGGCCGTTCGCTCAAGGTCGTGCAAAACGGCCTCACGATCTTCGGGCCGGTGGTCGATCCCCACAAGATGGTGCAACTCACGCTGGCGAGTTCGGAGGGAGGCACCGAGCTGCGGATTCCGGGCATGGGCAAATTCAGATCCCGCGCCGGCGAGGATGCGCCGCTTTCCTCCTTCACCACGGTCGGTGCCCGCCAGCCCTTCAGCTCGCCCGTTGCGGAGAACTTCTTCAACGGCTCCCTGCGCGAGGTGCTGATCTACAACCGGAACCTCACTCCGGCCAATCAAGGCCTGATCGAGGACTACCAAATGTCCCGCTGGCAGCAGATTCGGGTCTGGAACTACCGCAACGCCACCCTGCCGGTCAAAATCACCGGTACCACCGGAGTGCGTCATTCGATCAGTGGAGGGGAAGGCAATGATGACCTGTCAGGCGCTGACCAGGCTGATATTCTGCGCGGAGGCATGGGTAACAACCGCCTCACCGGCCAAGAGGGCGCCGACCGTTTCCGCTTCTCCAAAAATGGCTCCCATGACGTCGTCACGGACTTTTCGACCAACGATGGCGATTCGATCGACCTCACCGAGCTATTTACCGGGATGAGCGGCCTGCCTTCCAAGTATTTGAAAGTCACAACTCTGGTCACCCGTGGGGCCGACAATATCCCGCGGGTCGATACCCGCTTGGAACTGACTTATAGCGGAACCGGCGCCGCCATCGATCAGACGATCACCCTCGAGGGCGTGGGATTTGGTAGCACGGATTTGCCGCGCCTGATCGGTGAGGGGAACCTGCAACTCGGTGGACCGCGCTACGACAGCGTGATCAGCCTTGCGATCTCCTCTCCGAATCCGACCTCGCCCGGCAGCTCGCGTCAGCTCACTGTGCGGCGAAGCGGCAACACCAGCGCCGCCATTCAGGTGCCGTTGAGCTTGGGCGGAGACGCTATCGTCGATGCCGATTACCAGATCGTCGGCTCCGTTGGAACCGGTTCGGTGCGCAGCGTCGCCCTCGCGCGGGGAGCCACGCAGGCGGTTTTTAATGTGGTCCCCGCGTCCGCCAGAAGCGGGCTAACCAGCACTGTCGCGATCACTGTGCTGCCTGTGCCGCAGGTGAGCGATGGTGGGGCCAGCGTCGAACTAACCCTGCCGGGAGCCAGCACCTTTTCCATTCAAACCCTTAGCCACATCCACACGGCACTCGGTCGCCCCGGCCTCGTCGAGGCGTCCCGCACCGGCGGTCTCGATCAGGCGGTTGAAGTGCCTCTCGTCATGGATGGCACGCTAGTCAACGGAGTCAATTTCCAGACGCTTCCCACCAGCCTTCATTTCGCCTCGGGGCAGTCGAGGCACTCATTCATGGTGACCCCGCTCGGCACCGCTCCCGCAGGCACTCAAGTTCCCGTGCTCAACCTCTCCTTGGCTGCCGATCCGCTGCGCTACAACATCGGCCCAGTCGGGCAGACAGCCGTGCTCTGGGTGACCCAGGGCGGTGCGGAGGCGGCGCTGAGCTTCGCGGAATGGCAAACGCTTCATTTCCCGGGGAATCACGACACCGCGCTGGACTCGCTGGATAGTGACGGTGATGGCGGCTCCAACCTGATGGAATACCTCGCCGGATCGGACCCCACTCTTGCTGACGATACGACTTTCGCCTTGAGCCTCGTTCCCGTGACTGGCGGGCTTGAACTCAGCTGGACATCCATTCGGGCCCTCACCGACGTTCAGATCGCCCTAGAAGAGAACACCTGGTCGCTGACCGCTCCGGGGTTCGTGCCCTTCCTGAGAGAGAACGCCGCGCTAGGCCAGTGGGAGAATTCACCCGTTATCAGTGCTGAAAAGCGTGAATGGCTGCCGGACGGCAAGATTCGGCACATTTATCCTTTCAGCGTCGATCCGGCGGTACGCTCCCGCTTCTTCCGCCTCCGCCCAGCGTTGGTCCAGTCACTCCGATAACGTCCAGTAGGTCAATTGGGTTAAGCGCGACGCCCCACATTGTTAGGACGGGCGTATGGATTGGGTACGCAGGTTCGATTGACAAAGCGGGTCGTCACGCCACGGTTTAATACATTAATGAATTGTTGTTAAGGGGTAAACGGGCTGGTGGATTCATGGTTCTTAAGGCGGCAGGGCGGGTCGACAGCCGTACTTCTTCTGAGTTGGATGAATGTTTGACTGGGCTCATGGCTGATGGCGAGCGGCAGCTGCTGCTTGATTTGCAAGCGGTCGATTAATTGAGCCGTGCGGCGCTACGCGTGCTGGCCACCGAGAAAAGCTCGTGGCCGCTGGTGGCAAGCTGTTGCTTTCCTCGTTGCAGCCGCATGTTCTGGAGGTGTTTTCACTTTCTGGGCTCGGGCAGCTTTTTCAGATTGCTGAGTGCCGCACGGTAGCTGTTCACGATATGACAACGCAGACATACGAGGACGAGCGCAAGACGTCGATCTCATGCATGTCGCTGATCGCTTGCATAGGCGCTTTCCCAGAAAGGACGCTGACCATGGTGATCGACTGCCATGTTGCCGCTCATGGGACGGCGGACGCACCGATGCAAGCGTGTTTGTTCGCCCTCGGAGTGCCTCCGGACGTGCCTTCAATTGCGCCACGGAAAAATCTGTCGTAGGCAGCATCAATGACGACTCGTGTGACCCCGGAGCCGGACGACAGCCATGATGTGTTGATCATCGGTGCCGGCATGGCCGGATTAACAGCCTGAGGGTGCGAAGGGAGAGCTTCATCGCGCCCGGGCGGTGATCCTAACCGCGCCGGTGCCGCAGTCGCTGGTGATGCTGAAGGCGGGCGGGGTGGCCGTGCCGGAGGGCATGCAGCTGTCGTTGGAGAGCGTGGACTATGAGCGGTGTCTTGCTGTTCTGGTCACGCTCGATCGGCCGTCGCGGCTCCCGGCCACGGGGTTTGCCCCTCCTTCTGGCGGACCGATCGCCTGGATGGCGGACGTGCAAAGCAAGGGAGCCTCTGCCGAGCCGGGGGTCATCATCCATGCCACCCATGCGTTCAGCGTGGATTACTGGGATCGGGATAGGGCGGATGTCGGGCGCATGCTGGTTCATGCCGCAAGCCAGTGGATGGGGGCCGGGGTCACGGATGTTCAGGTTCATGGCTGGCGCTACGCCCGGCCTCTGCGCACGGAGGACCGTCCCTGTGCCATTCTGAGCGCCTCACCATGGCTTGTTCTGGCTGGCGACGCGCTAGGCGGGCCGCATCTGGAAGGAGCGGCTCTCTCCGGGTGGGCCGCTGCCGCTGCCGTCCGGCCGAGCCGGGCTTGAAAGTGGCCGCGGCGGCGGCTTGGGTGTTGAGCGTGGATCTCAGGTTGGGGAACTAATCTCCTCGGCCGGCCTTGGATCTTTTGCCGTGATTGACTATTGATAAACGATCACGAGTCTCGGGCGGTTGGCCGCCGTGGCATTCGCTGCCGAATAGAAGCCCAGATAATCTGCCCTATTATCATTGTCGTCATCCGTGGCGAATTGCACCCGGAACTGGGATTTTCCGGTCTTGTTCACCAACGAGAGGCCGGTGGCATTCAATACGCCGGTGGATATGGATCCGTTGCTCGTCGGATAAGACATCGTGGCCACACCCGTCGCTCCTGCTGCGGCTTGGAAATCTCCAGTGCCCAGCGCGGTGGCACCGCCGAAGCCGGATCCTCCGATGATGTCGACTTGAATCGCTCCTAGGTTGGTTGGGGCGCTTGAGATCGTTCCGCGCTTCAGCCTGAGGGTCGCCGAGATAATCGTCGCCCCGTCCGGCAGACTGGATGTATCAAACGACACAACTGACTTGTATTGTCGCTTATTGGATTCGTCGCCTATGCGCAGCGCACTTGTCGATGTGGTATTCGCACTCACGGTTCCGCCGACATTCGAGGTTTCCGTGGATTCCAGTAGGTAGCCATCTTCGGCCCCGATGGAAACGAAGGTGGTGGTCAACTGGGGCGCCGCCGCATCGACCGTGATGTTCAGCACGGCGTTGACGCTTGCGCCCAGGCCATCGGAAACGAGCACCGTCCAGCTGTTTGCTCCGAAGTCCGGAGTGGCTGGCGTGCCGGTGAGCGCGCCGGTTGTGGCGATGTTGAGCCAAGCGGGGCCTGAGACCTTCGAATAGCTCAGCACGGCGCCTGCATCTACATCAGTCGCCGAACCGGACAGCGTCTGACCGGTATAAGCGGACCCGGCTCTGGCATTGGCGCGGCTCATCGGATTAACCGTGAAAACCGGGGCGTCGTTGACGTTGGTGACTGCGATGTTGAGTACAGCGGTGTCACTCCTGCCGAGCCCGTCGGAGACGCCAACCGTCCAATTGTTGGGGCCCACGTTGGAGTTTCCTGGAGTGCCGCTGAGTGCGCCGCTGGCGGCCACGCTCAGCCACACTGGACCGGAAATCTTCGAGTAGGTCAGCGGGTCGCCGTTTTGATCGGTAGCCGAGCCTGCGAGTGTTTGCCCGCTGTAGGCGGCGTCCTCGACGGCACTCGCCTTGCTGATCGGATTGGCCGTAAAGACGGGAGCGTACTGAGGGGAGCCTCCGGTGATGGAGACGTTGTCGATCCAGAAACGGTCTCCCGCCGCGTCTGCGTTAATGGTGAAGCGGACCCGGGAAATGCTGCCGTAGGCACTGAGATTGATGCTTGCGTTGGCCAGCTGCGCCGTTCCGGCCTCGTCTAGGCCTTGGATATTATTCGTCCATACGGTGGTCCAAGAAGAGCCGTTGTACACTTCGACCACGCCCGATTCAGAGGTGGAAATCCGATCCAGATCCCAATCAAACGAGAGCGTCGCCCCTGGGATCGGTGTTGAAAGGGTGCGGGTGATGGAGGCGCTGCTGAGGTCGCCCCTCAGTTGGGCTACCGGCCCGGGTGTTGCATCGCCAGTGGGAATCCAGGCATCGCTCCAGTAGCTTCCGCCCGACCAGGTTCCGGATGCAAAATCATCTGTCGTGGAGAAGTTCCCGGTGTAGGTGAAGCTGGCGGTCATCTGGGTGTTTTCTTTCACAAAAATGATTGGGCGCGGATCGGAACCGGTTAGATCTCCGCTCCACCCGGCGAACTCCCAGCCTTGGGCGGGGACGGCTGACAAGTCGAGGCGCAGGTTTTGTTCGATCACTCCACCCAGCGGATTATAGCTGGTTCCGTCATTGCGGGCGTTGACCGATCCCTGACCCGCCGTGTTGAGGGTGACGAAGCCGAGCTTGGTCACTTCCAACGAGTGGAAGATGTCATTGTCCGAATCCACATTGAGCAACATCAGGTCAGCGCCGTTCGGGCCATTGTTGCCGCAGACCCAATCGGTCACGACGACGGAGGCGGTTTTCCAAGTATTCGAGTTGGCCTTCGTGACCGTTAACGCCGGTTTTTGGCTGTTGCCCGTCGCGTCGTATCGAAGGGAGAACTGGCCGGTGCCCCGGTCGAGATAGTTCACGGTAAACCTCACAGACTGCCCGGGGGAGTTCAGCAGGTTGTTATTGATGTCGAAATACATCGTGTTCCTGCCGGAGGCACTGTCGAAACGGCGTGCAAAGCGGTCATACGGATGCGAGCTGGTCGTCAGGTTTCCGTTCACGCGCCAGAGTCCCTTGCTGGTGGCGTCGGGGTTGATCTGAGTCACGAAGCGATCATAATTTCCGGGCCAAATTTGCCAGCCTGAATCGTTGTAACCCGTTTGATCCCTGCGTTGTGTAACCTGTCCCAAGGTGGCCCCAATCAGGTCGTCCATCTTTGCTCCTTCAAGGGCATAAGCCGCGCAGATCGCCGTATACCGGGCGGTATTGCTTTGTTTTGCAGGCGATCCGTAGGTTGCTTCTGGAAACTTAGTGATGTCGGACGAATCGAGTCCTTCATGAAAAATGCAGAATCCGCCGCGGGCCGTTCGCGGGTCGAGTTCCGCCGCCCACGTGTTGAAGAAATTGGCAGAAAATCCAATATCATTGGCGGCCGAACCCTCCATCACTGAACCGCTCCAATCCCATATTGTCATACCAGCATTCAGTTGTTCCACTGCGCACCAGTACATGCCCAATTTGAGATTGAGCTGGAAATAAGGTTTTTGCCAAGTCTGATCCATCTCGTTGACGGAGAAAAATCTGAATGGTGTATCCATGGAAAACGCCTTGAATGAGTCCGGGACGTTTCTGGATTCCGACAAATGGTGCCCGCGAACCTGTCCGCCATACTTCGCACCGAATCCGGACGTGACATTGGCCATGACCCAGTCCTGCTCGGTCTGATAGGCAGGCGCCTCGATGTTCTGGAAGAGCAGCGGGATGGGTCGTGCCGTGCCGTGCTGAAAGGCTTGATCATAAACACTGAAAGCCCACAGCCGGTAATTCCGCCACTCCTCGGCGCTTATTTGATACTGCGCAGGAACGAAGCTAACGTCCGTGTTTTCATACGGTTCTTCGTCCCCCGTGGTGCCGGTATCCACGCGAACGAAAGAGACGTTGTTCGCCAGATGAGCCGGAAGGTCCTCGCGCAGATGTTTGCCAAGCGCCTGGACCATTTCTTGAAAGTAGATTTTAAATTCAGGACTTAGGTAGTAGCCATACGTATACGAGGGGCACACGATTTGCGGAACGCCCGCGGTGAAAAGCCAAGGAGGCATGGTCGTCGAGGAGACGGGCTGAATCTTGACGAAAAATCTTTGATTCTGATCGTAGGCCAACTGCAAAAGGCTATCCAGCGCTGTCCAGTCAAAGGTGTTCCGGGCTGGATTGATGGCTGTCCACTCCGCCGCATATTCCTGCCCCCGGACATAGGGGTATTGGCTGACAGAATGCCCGCCTTCCCGGTCCCACACTCCATAAGCGCGTTGATCCAGCCCTAGCTCGGCATGGGATGGCATGGAGCCGCCGGTGAGAGTAATGGCGGCGAGGATCAGGCGGAATAAGCCGTAGCGGCTTTGCGGGATTCCGGCCCATGTTTTGAGGTCAGGCATGGTGGTGTTTGGCGAGGATGAAACTGCTTCGGCTGATAGGTATTTGCTTTCGGGCGATGGTTGAGAAGTGACGTCAGGTCGGGCTGGTGGCGGGGGAGGGGGATTTGGCGAGGCGGCAGCGATCGCTACAATATTTCACCTCATCCCAGACGCGTTCCCATTTTTTGCGCCATGTGAATGGCCGTCCGCAGTGGTGGCAAGGTTTCTGCGGCAGGTGTTGTTTTTTCACATTTTTCATGATTCGGGAGTGGGTCGTTGGCGCAGGCTTTCGAGGTAGGCATTGCGTGGGGCGGGCCGGGCTGGTCGTGCTTCGGTGTCGAGCATTTCTTGCATACGCGACTGACTGGTGGCGATCATTTCCTGGATGAGACTGGCTTCGGGTAGGTTTTTCCAATATTTTTTCGGCATTTCCGACTGCATGGCCTGCACTTTGAGGCGTGCTGGGTTAAAGATGCTGCGGAAATACGTGCGCCAGAGCGGGTCGAGAGTGTCTTCTTTGACGATTGGGTTGTGAGGCTGGCCGGGGGTGAAGTGCAGGTGAGTGCCATTCCAGTGGGCACAGGCATGGGGGGTGAGGATGGACCAGTCCATGCTGGCAAAACGCTTTTTGAAAAACGGTGTGGCCAGCGGGACGATCCGGTAATCCGGTTCAAACCAGGCGACAAAGTACTCGCGTCCGGTTGTTTCGTCGGTGTCTGCGAGGCGGAACCGGACGAAGGCATGCATTTTGTGAATGTCGCGGCGCACGGCCCCGGCCCATCCCTGAATCTGCCGGACATCCGGGTCGGTGGCCAGAGCGAGCACATGGGGTTCGCCCCCGCGGGTCTGGCGCCAGAGCAGCCGGTACAACGCTCCCCACCGCGAAGCGGCCGTGTGCGCGGCCGTCGTGCGCGCCAGATCCATGAAGGCGGAGGATACTTTGAGCGAAGGTCCTGCTAACGCCGGTGGGCTTGGCGAGGACGGCGCCGGTTCCGCCCCAAATAAGCACGGTTCCTCCGCCTCGTCCGACCACAATACCTGCTCCGGAGGCACCCCCTCTAACAGGAGCTCGCGTGCGCGCCCACGCCACGCCTCAAACGTCGGTTCGATGACAATCGTGCGCATGGCTAGAGTTCGCCAGATCGTGAAGCACTATGGTCTTCCGGCGTCGGAGACGGGCCGTCGAAGGAGAATTCTAGCTGCTGCGGGGGCGGCATAAACACGGCGGGTAGGGCGTCGCCATCGAGTCCCGCCCGCGCTGGTGTGTAATCAGCGGTGATGATGAATGGCATCACTTTTTTCATGGGGAGGCGGAGCTGCAGCAGGTCGGCCAGGCGCAGCCGGGTGTGGCGTCGCGCCGAGAGGATGCGATCCACGCTGCGCACGCCAAGACCGGGGATGCGCAGGAGGGATTCGCGCGGGGCTTTGTTCAGATCGATCGGAAAGGAGCCACGATTCCGCAGGGCCCACGCCAGCTTCGGGTCGAGGTGGAGATCGAGATTCGGACCGGATTCGGTGGTCAGCTCCGAGACATGAAACCCGTAAAACCGCAGCAGCCAGTCGGCTTGATAAAGTCGGTGTTCGCGGACCAAGGGCGGCGGCTTGAGTGGCAGGATGACGGAAGGTTCAGGGATCGGGCTGAAACCGGAATAATACACACGCCTCAGGCGATAATGACCATAGAGGTGATTGGCCCGGAGGAGAATCGAGGCGTCGGTGGCCGCATCCGCTCCGACTAACATTTGTGTGCTCTGGCCGGTGGCAAACGGTGGCGGCTTGGCGGCCACCGCCGTGCGCCGGGCCTCCCGGTTTTCGTCGATCTTTTCGCGAATGTGGCCCATGGCCGCTTCGGTGCGCGCGAGGTTTTTTTCGGGAGCCAGTAGGTCCAGGCCCTGCTGGGTTGGCAGTTCTATGTTGATGCTGATGCGGTCGGCGAGTCGTCCGGCGGCTGCGATCAGCTCGGGGGACGCCTCGGGAATTGTCTTTAAGTGGATATACCCGCGAAAATGATGTTTCTCGCGCAGCTGCCGGGCCACGCTGATGACCAACTCCATGGTGTGGTCCGCACTCTGAATGATCCCGCTGCTCAGAAACAATCCTTCAATGTAGTTTCTTTTGTAAAAATCGAGCGTCAGCGAGACGATTTCCTCGGGCGTGAAGCGGGCCCGCTGCACATTGCTGGACCGCCGGTTGATGCAATAATGGCAATCGTACAGACAAACGTTGGTCATCAATACTTTCAGTAGCGAGACGCACCGTCCGTCTGGGGTGTATGAATGACAAATGCCCGCACCCCCGGTCGATCCCACCCCCTTGCTTCCGCGCGAGTCTTTGCGCGTCGCTCCACTGCTGGCGCAGGAAGCGTCGTATTTCGCCGCGTCAGCGAGGATTTCGAGTTTGCGGTCAATATCCATGCTCAGGGCTGTGAGCGAGCCGGTCGGCCGCTGGTCTGCGCGGGAGTCGCTCGATCACTGGTCCGTTTACGCCCGACGCGGCGGGCTGGACCCTGAAAATCGGCGGGGATCATGAAGAAAGAGTCACGAGATTACAGCGAGACGCCGCGCTTCCATGGCAGGAAATCATCCTGCCCCAGCTGCACAGCTTTCGGAACAGAGTCGCCGCTCGCGGTCATGATCATCAGGTCGAGAATTTCCTGGCCGCATTGCTCCACGGTCATATCGCCAGTGATGATCGGGCCGCAATCGTAGTCGATCAGTTCAGGCATGCGCTGGGCCAGCGCGGTGTTGGTTGATATTTTAAGTGTCGGGCAGACCGGGTTTCCGGTCGGGGTGCCGAGTCCGGTGGTGAACAGAATCAGGGTGCACCCGGCTGCGGCCAGGGCGGTTGTCGATTCCACGTCATTTCCCGGGGTGCAGCAGAGCGTCAATCCGCCGCGCTGGCGGACGGGTTCGGCATAATCGCAGACGTCGACGATGGGGGAGGTGCCGCCTTTGCGGGCGGCTCCCGCTGATTTCATGGCGTCGGTGATTAATCCATCGCGAATGTTGCCTGGGCTTGGATTGGCCTCAAAGCCGGAACCGCAGGCGCGAGCGGCGGTCTCATACGCTCGCATCAGACCCACGAATTTGTCCGCCATCGCGGTCGTCGTGCACCGGTCACACAAGCTCTGCTCCACTCCGCAGAGTTCAGGAAATTCGCTTAAAACGGGTGCTCCCCCGAGAGCCGCTAACAAGTCAGCCGCGTGCCCGACCGCTGGATTGGCCGAGATGCCGGAAAATCCGTCGCTGCCCCCACATTCGACCCCCGCCACCAAGTCGCTCAAGGGGCAGGGTTCACGCGAGTGTTCGTTCGCGGCCGCGACTCCAAGAAATGTATCGCGCAAGGCCCGCTGCATCATGTCGCGCTCGGACTGGCATTTTTGCTGTTCGAAAACGAGCAGTGGTTTTTCGTTTTGCGGGTGGAGCGCGGCCATTTCTTGTTCCAGCAGACTGATTTGGGCGTGCTGGCAGCCGAGGCTGAGCACGGTGGCTCCGGCGACGTTCGGGCTGTGGATGTATCCGGCCAGCAGTCGGCACAAGGCCTGTGCATCTTGGCGCGTGCCGCCGCAGCCAAGTCCATGTTCAAGAAATTTGATGCCATCGATGTTGGGAAACATCCGTGTAGCCCGGTCGTTTACCGCTTCCTCTAGCATGATTTCTTCCAGTTCGTCGCGAGTGGCTCCGCGGCGGTGACGGTCGGCCAGCGATCGCACAAATTGTTCATATCTCGATGACGTGCCATATCCAAGCTCGCGCGTCAGCGCCTGTCGCATCAGCGCAAGGTTCCGGTTTTCACAAAAAACGAGCGGAATGACTACCCAATAATTCGCGGTCCCAGCCGGTCCTCGCCCGCGCTTAAATCCGCGAAACGTCTGCGATTGCCAGCGTGAGGTGTCGGGCGCGTCCCAGTGATGGATCGACTGCTTGCCAGAAAATTCGGCGCTGGCATGAACGAGATTGCCCGGATGCAGCCAGCTGCCACGGGCCACCTGGCGCGTCGTCCGCCCGACCGTGACCCCATACATCGTGACCGCTTCGCCTTCGGAAAAGTCCCGGGTCGCACATTTATGCTTCGCCTGAACCGCCTCGCGCATCACACAAGGCGCCCCGTCCAGCATGACCTGCGCGCCCGCCTCCAGCGGCCGGAGCGCGACCACGACATCGTCAGCCGGATGAATGCGGAGGATGGAATGCATGTCCGCGTTTAAACCCGGCCCGGGGGCATACGCAATCACTTCCCCACCGAACCCGATAGAAAGAGCGTTTGCGCCGGCCCCAGCGTGCGCTCACTTCCTCCACAGATGAGCTCAGCTACCCCCGCCACACAGTCCGCTCCACGTCATTGGGCCTCCATCCTTCGCAGTATCGGCCCCGGCCTGATCATCACTGCCTCCATCGTCGGCTCCGGCGAAGTGATCGCGACCCCGAAGGTGGCCGGCGAAGTCGGCTTCACCCTGCTGTGGTTCATCGTCCTCGGCTGCTTCATCAAAGTTTTTGTGCAGGTCGAACTCGGTCGCTACGCCATCGTCACCGGCCAGACGACGCTCGAGGCCATGAACAGCATTCCTGGACCTCGTTTCATCGTCAGCTGGTTGCTCTGGCTCTGGCTGGGCATGTATGTGGCGCTCGTCGTGCAAGTGGCCGGCATCGTCGGCGGGGTGGCCGATGTTTTTTCCTCGGCCGGATTGATGCTCGACAAGCGTCTGCTCGCCGCTGCCGTGGCTGGATCCGCCGCTGGGTTGCTGGCGTTGGGACGATACCGGCTAGTGGAACACGCCTCGACGATCATGGTGGCTTTGTTCACTCTGGCGACGCTTGTTGCTGTCGGCTCGCTGCAATGGTCCCCTTACGCCATCACCCTCGCCAATCTGGCCGAGGGGTTTCAGTTTAAACTTCCGCCCGACACCATGACCGCCTTCGGTGCCTTCGGTATCATCGGGGTGGGCGCTTCAGAATTGATTTATTACCCGTACTGGTGCTTGGAAAAAGGCTATGCCCGCAACGTCGGGGAAAAAGATGATTCGCCCGCTTGGTTGGAACGAGCCCGCGGCTGGATGCGCGTCATGCGTATCGACGCCTGGTTCTCGTTTGTCATTTATACGACCGCTACCGTCGCCTTCTATCTGCTCGGAGCCGCCGTGCTCCATGCCAAGGGATTGCAGGTCAATGATAAAGGCATGATCAATACCCTAGCTCAGATGTACGCCGAAAGTTTTGGTCCCTGGAGTCTCTACCTCTTTCTTGGCGGTGCCTTCTTTGCTCTCTACTCAACGGTCTTCGTTTCCACGGCCTCCAATGCGCGCCTGCTGGTCGATGCCGCCGCCCTGTTCAAGGTAGTGTCCTACCCAACCGCCGAACACCGCGCCCGCGCCATCAAGTTCTCGGTCGTCCTGCTGCCTGCCCTCTCATTTCTCGTCTTTCTCCTCTGGGAAAAACCAGTGACTCTCGTATTCATCGGGGCCGTCAGCCAAGGCATCATGCTGCCGTTCCTCGCCGGCGCTGCTCTCTATTTCCGTCACCGCCGCATCGACCGCGCCCTCCAGCCCGGTAAACCGTGGACTCTCTGCCTCTGGATCGCCGCCATTTCCATGGTCAGCATCGGCATCTATCAGGTGGTCAGCGAAATCATGAAACGGTGACGGGCGCGACAGGCGCGCCCGGGGCCGGGTCGGGGCCGAATCGGGGCCGCCTGATCGGGCCCGGTCAAAAGCGCCGCTCCTGAGCGGGATCGGCTGCCGGGAGGTGACGGCCGGGCTGCAGTCAGCGAGCTTGCAGCGAAGGCAAGCTGGCCTGCTGCTGGCGCAGGCGGGACAGATCGGTCTCGGGTATGTCGACGGCGCTTAACGGGATAGGGTGGTCCATTTTCACGGCGGTGCGGAGGACGGCCATTCCTTCGCTGGACGCTCCGTGGTCGCCTTCTAGCGCGCAGACTGGCAAGGCATCAGGGCCGGCGGTCTCAATCGTATTGACCAGTCCGTAGATTTCGTCTCCTCCGATGCCGTGTTCGATCACGGTGCCGGCGGGAAGATCTTTTTTCGCGTAGGCGAAGACGTCATTGATCCAGTGGCGGGCCGGAGGGATGACCGGTCGCTGGTCGAGAAACGCCTGAGCAATGGCCCGCGGGGTTTCCAGATGGCACAAGTGGTAGGGACGGAAGAAGAGGTGAAAGCTCCCCTGACTACTGACTTTGTAATAGTTCAGATAGAACGCCTGCAGTGGATCGGTGCATTCCGCCACCACATACACTCCGCCGCCCGGCCAAGGGACGCCCACGGTGTAATCAACGCGTCCTTGCGCGCCGTAGCTGGCAAAATCAAAGGCCGTCAATACGTCGCGCACGTCGCTCGCCCGCGGCCCTTCCATGCCCGGACGAACCGGGGTCAGCCCAGCATAATTCCCAATCAAGGCCTGCTCAATATTCATCTTCGTGCCATCGGTGTAGGATACCGTCTGCACGACGCTCAGCCGCTGCTTCTCAGCCCATTCCCGAGCCGTGGCGGCGCTCGCCCGCAGATTGAGAAACCCTTTCATGTTGCCCGCCTGCACAATACGAAATCCCCAGAGCTCAATCTCATCAATCATGGTCGCCAGCACCCCGTGCTGGTCTCCCGCATCACTGGTCACTACCACCCCTTGCCGGGCCGCTTCGTGTGCGAGCAATCGACCCAAGGCCAGATCGACTTCCGCATTCATGAGCACGACATGCGCCCGGCGGCCGATCGCCGCCAAACAATGGCGTCCCGCCGCCGCGATCGTATTCGTGCACTCAACCACCACATCCACCTCCAGTCCGTTGTCGGCCTCCAGTAAGCCGGTCGTATCATGAGTCACATAAACCTCGCCCGCCTCGCGCTGAGGCAGACTGGAGGGCGATTCGACCGGGATCGCCGTCAAGCCGGTGGCCTGCACCGCCCGGGACAGCGCCTCCTTTGAGAGGTCCGATAAAAAGACGACTTCCATACCAGGAGTGCGGGCCACCTGCAGTGCCACCCCGGTCCCCATGGCTCCGACGCCAATGACGCCGACTCGGATGCGATGTCCGGATTTTTCAAGTTGTTTGAGTCTGTAAATCACGGTGTTAAGTATGTCGATGCCAATCGCGGAGGGGGTTCGCGCGAAACAGTAAAGCGGGTTTCTGTGTAGAAAATAGACGCATTACCTTGTTTCTACGTTACATTGGAATTCAGTTTCATCCAGCACGTCGCGGAGCGCGAGTTCCAACGAGCGGAAGTCGTGGCCGCGTTCAAGAGCGATCAGGAACCGGGTGGGCGCGATCTCGACCAGTTGCAGGAACGGAATTTTCTTCAGTCTTTGACTTGGGCCGACGACGATGAGGCCGGTGTGGGAACCGGTTTTGGCGACTTCGACCCGCGGCCGCCTTTCCTCGTTCGGGACGGCGGCGTCCACGAGGCGCGCGATGGCCTGAGCCCGGTCTGGTCCGATCACATCCAGCTGACGCAGAATGCGTTCAGGCAGCGTCACCGTGACCGGTCGGCTGGGTTCGGCGAATTTGGCGGGACGGCCGCCGGTTGACTTTTTAGGGGTCATGAGACCGTAAAAATGGAAAATCGGCACGTCGCGGCCGTGGATGAATCCGACTCCGGACATCTGTTAGCTATGGCCATTTCGAGGGATTGTCCATTGAAAGCGGGCCGGGCGGGGATCGTCACTAGGCCAGTCGCCGGAATCGCGTCTTGTCAGGTAATGCACGGCCAGCCCACCCACTAGCACGAGATCGTGGTGGTAGCGGTTCAGTGTCGGCCACATCGTCAACAGGGCTGCCTCGGCAGCTGCCAAACCGCGAGGAG
>CAJBME010000023.1 GCA_903954065.1 uncultured bacterium | reverse complement strand
CGGGTACGCCGGCCCCGGTTTCCACACGTGGCCCCCAGGCCACATCCCTCAAAACACGGATCCGAATCCGCTTATTCGCAGCCGAGCGGCCCCCTCCTCAAAAATCGTTCGACGAAGCGCGCGCCCGACCGCGGGCTTTTTTTCCACAGAAACTCAAGGAACTGTATTCGGGTAGCTGCCCAAAACCTTCAGGAACGAGCAATACGTACTGAGTCCATCCAAGCCGCGTTTGACGGATTCGTCCTCACAATGGCCGAGCAAATCGACAAAAAAGAAATACTCCCAATCCTTCTTTTTGGACGGGCGGGATTCGATTTTTGCCAGATTGAGGTGCAGCGAATTGAATGGCTCCAAGGCGTGATACAGGCTGCCTGGCTCGTTTTTGACCGCAAACATGATGGACGTACGGTCGTTGCCGGTCGGCGGGCAGATGTTTTCGCTGAGGACGAGAAAGCGGGTGGTATTGGTCGCGCTGTCCTGAATGCTGCGCTCTAGGACTTCGAGCCCATTCATTTCCGCAGCCAGCGGACCGCCGAGAGCCCCGGCATCCGGTCTCGCCGCCGCCAGTTCGGCCGCCCTCGTGGTGCTGGCGCAATCGATCAATTGCGCGTGGGGAAAATGCGTATGGATCCACCCGCGGCACTGGCCAAATACCTGCGGATGACTGTATAGCGTAGTGATTTTATCGCGTGAGATCTTGGCCAGCAAACAGTTGTCGATACGCAGGAAAAGCTGGGCGCAAATTTTGAGATTGGAATCGGCAAAGAGGTCGAGCGTATGGTTAACGGCTCCTTCGGTAGAATTCTCAATAGGAACCACGCCATAATTGGCGCGGCGCCGCGCGACCTCGTCGAAGACGTCGGCGAAACTTGGCTGAGGAAGGTAATCGACGCTATGTCCGAATTTGCTAATGGCAGCCTGGTGGGTCCACGTTCCGGCCGGGCCCAGATAGGCAATTTTGAGGTCTTCTTCGAGGGCGAGGGCCGCCGACATGATCTCGCGGTAAATGGCGCGAATCGATTTTTCCGGCAGGCGACCCGAGTTCAATTTCAGCAATCGCTGAAAAACGGCTTCCTCCCGCTCCGGCGCATAAATCGAGAGACCTTCTTTCTTTTTCACCACCCCTACATCATGGACCAGATCCGCCCGCTCACTGAGCAGCCGAAGCAGTTCCGTGTCGAGAGTGTCAATGCGGTGGCGGATTTCCTCGAGTGTCATGGGGCAGCCGGTTTCTTATCGCTTCATGGTGGAGACGCAAGCGCACACGCGCGGGCGAGGCCAATCAAAAAAGAATCATCAGACTACCACCCACCATCGGCGTCACATCATAATCCTCCTCAAAAATGTCTTCACCGCCATCCTCCTTGAACTGCAGGCTTCCCCCCAGAATGGCGCCGCCAAAAGCCGTAGCCGTGATACGCGCTGTCGGTTTCCACTCGACCCCCACACTCACCGGAAAAGCACGATCGCGCAGCACGCTGGAGGCCAGCTCGCCCTCCGCCGCCAGCCGGAAATCGCGCGGGCGATACAGCCCTCTGAGAAAAAACCCCCATTGATCCGCCGCCTGCCACGTCAGCTCCGCTCCCGGGCCAATGCTGCGCAGCTTCCAGGCGTCACTCATCTCCCATTCCACGCCCAACACCGGAATAATCAACGCATCATCCTCCATCCGAGACAAAGCCAGAACAGCCGGCGTCAGCGAGAAAACCGGCGAAAAGCGATAGGTCACTCCCAAAATCCCCATGCCGCCGAAACCGTCACCAAAGTCCGCATCCGACGCGCCCCCCCAAGAAAGCGAACCCCCAGCCACCACCTCCCACGAATCATTCCATTCATACATCCCAAAAGCCGTCACCCCAGCACGGAACAAATCACTCTCCGGCAATTCCAACCCGTCCGCCACCGAAGTGAACTGCGTGAAATCATACTGCGACCACTCCGCCTCCACCGCCGCCGTCACCACAAATCCATCCGCCAATGGGACCCGCGTGCCCGCCTCCACACGCCAGCGATCCACCGAAAAGGTCGTGTCCGACGAATCCACATCCGCCTCAAATTGATGCGTAAACCCAGGCGCCACCGCCAGCCAACCAGCCGGCCGCCCCGGAACTGACGGCGTCAGCGGCTCAGCCACTTCTTTATCCGACACCACCGTTCCCGACCGTCCAGGCGTCACTCCGGCTAAGAACAAGAAAAACAACGCGGAAGAGAATAATCGGGAGTTCATAAGCAAGGGAAACACAAAACAACAAGGAGGCGGACCAATGCCAGATGGCACCATCACTACCAAGTTTATGAGTATCGGCCACGATCAGAACCGATACCAGTCACAAATTCACGCCCCGTCCGAAGCCTCGTCTGCAGCAGTCGCACTGGCCTCAGCAGCCTCCGGCGCTGAAACCGATTCCGCCGAAGGCCCAGCCACCTCAGCCGCTAGCGCGTCAGCGGGGGTTGAATCCTCTGCGTGATCCCCTTGCTGCACGTCTATCGCGTCAGCGACGTCAACAACGTCAACAACGTCAACAACGTCCGAGACATCCGCAATGTCCGCAATGTCCGCCACATCCGCCACGGCCGCCACGGGCATGACAACGAGCGGGGTGATGGGTAATTCTGGCTGAACGGCTTCGGGTTCGGTTGGTTTTTCCGACTCTGGGGTAGGCAGGGCGATGCGCCGGAGTTCGGAAGCATTGGGCAAGTCATCCACGCTACGGATGCCGAAGTGTTCGAAGAAAAAGTCTGTTGTTTCGTAGAGGAGCGGACGTCCTGGAAGGTCCGCCCGGCCGGCGATACGGATGATATTTTGATCGAGTAATTTTTGGATAGGTCCGTCGATACTCACGCCGCGGACGGCTTCCACGGCGGCTTTCGTGATCGGTTGGCGGTAGGCGATGATGGCGAGTGTTTCCAGGGCGGGCTGGCTCAGGCGGTGGGGTCGTCGCTCGGGGAAGAGGCCTCGCACCCAGGGGCCGTATTCGGCGAGGGTGAAAATGCGCCATCCACTGGCCCGTTCGGCGAGGGTAAAAGCTCGGCCGTCCGCGGCGTAGCTCGCCGACAAGGCGGACAAGGCCGCGAGGACTTCGACATCCGAAATTTTGACAAGGGCGGCGGCGGTGAGTCCTTCCGGCTCCGCCTCGGCGCTCAGGTCGTTCTCATTTTCCGTCTCCTCTGCGGTGTCGGCGGGTTCGTCGGCCTCATCATCGACCCAGTCATCATCGCCGGTTTCCTCTGGGACGACGCTGGCCTTTTCCGCGGTGGCGGCGGATTCCCCGGCCTCGACTTCCTCTTCTTCGGCGGCATTTTCGCCGGCGACGGCCGTCGTGGCGGCGATGCGAATGGCCCGCACCAAGGCGCTGGTGGTCAACGGTTCAGGAGAGGCAAAGAGCAGGGCCTCGACGATCTGGGGCAGGGTGGGGGTGGTCATGGAGCGCGGGGGTCTGGATCTTCAATCAGGGAGCTTCCATCATGTCATCATTATTTTCGGCCTCAGTGACTCCGTCGGCGGCGAGTTCACTTTCCCGCAATTCCCGCAAAGCGGCATCGGTTTCGGCGCGGGCAATTTCATTGCGATAGATGACGATTTCCCCCAGCAGGTGGTCCTGAGTGACGCGCAGGTGCCGCAACTTCATTAATTCCAACACGGCGATGAACGTGACGATGATTTCGTCGCGGGTAGTGGCATGTGCGAACAGTGCAGTAAACCGAATCGGGCCTTGATGCCGCGGCATCAAATCGAGGAGGTAATCGATTTTATCGGAGACGGTGAACCGATCGTCGGTGATTTCCCGGAGGGTGGGAACGCGCACTTTATCCAGCACCTTTTGGAAGGCGCGGATGAGATCGAAGATGCCGACTTCGGGCATGCCGGTAGGGGCCGGTTCGGGCGGAAGAGTGAGTGGTTCCGGCTGGGCGGGGAAAATATTCGCCGCGAGGCGGGCGCGTTGGTCGAGGAAACCGGCGGCGTCCTTGAATTTTTTGTATTCGATGAGCTGGCGGATCAATTCCCAGCGCGGATCGTCCTCTTCGGCATCCTCTTCTGGCGGCTGGTCTTGCTTGGGCAAGAGCGTGCGGCTTTTGATGTACATCAAGTTGGCCGCCATGACGATAAACTCGGAGGCCAGATCCACATTGAGCAGCTTAAAAGCGTCCATGTAGTCGAGGTACTGCCGGGTAATGCGCTCCAGCGAGACGTTGTTGATCTCGACCTCGTCTTTTTTGACGAGATAAAGCAACAGATCGAGCGGCCCTTCGAAAATCTCGAGCCGGACTTTGTAGGCGTCCTCCATGAGTGGACAGGGAGTAGAAGCGATGGGCGGCCTGCGCGCCAGCAGAAAGGCGGGGGGCATGACAAACGGCGTGACAAGCGGCGCTGGGGCGGGAGGATTTCTCATCATGCCGACACAACGATCCGCAGCGGCCCGCGGGCTGCCATCCCCGGTGGTGCGACTGCCCTGGTGGCTGCGCTGGCCGTTGCGCCTCGGACTCGTCGCAGCGGGGCTGGCCGGGATCGGACTGGCCTGTTTATGGCTCGTCTACAGCAGCTTAGCTCGCGGCTACGACCTCAAGAAATTAGGCACCCTGCCCGAGCGAAGCATCGTCTATGACGTGCATGGCACGGAAATGGGTCGGCTCCACGGAGAAAACCGGATCCTCGTCACCCTGAGCGACGTCTCACCCCACTTTATCAATGCTCTGCTGTCCCGCGAAGACCACCGGTTTTATGACCATGGCGGCATTGATTATCGTGGCCTCGTCCGCGCCTTGGTCCGCGACCTGCAAGACCGGAGCTTCACCCAGGGAGCCAGCACCATCAGCATGCAGCTGGCCCGCAATTCATTCGCCCTGACCGGCAAATCATTGCATCGCAAAGCCTTAGAAATCGCGCTGGCGCGCCGCATTGAAGCAGCTCACACCAAAGACCAAGTGCTCGAGCTCTATGTAAACCGGATCTTTTTTGGCACTGGCCTCTATGGCGTAGAGCGGGCGTCGCAGGCGTATTTCGGCAAGTCGGCGCGCGCCATGACGTTGGATGAGGGAGCGTTATTAGCGGCCATCATTCGTGGTCCGAACAAGTTTTCGCCCTTCCGATCACCGGAAGTGGCTCGTTCTGGGCGCGACATGGTACTGCGGCGAATGGTGGAGCAGGAGCGCCTGCGGCCGGACGAGGCGGCGGCGGCCATGGCGACGGCTACGGTCATTCAGGCTGAACCCACGACTATCGGTCAAGAAACGTATGCGCTCGATGCCGTGCGCCGCGCGCTCGACTCCGTGCTTGATGCTGAAGATGAAGAGGACGGCGGTTTGCGGATTTACACCACAATTGATCTGCCACTGCAAATGGCCGCGGAAACGGCCCTCGAACAACAACTGGCCACCGTAGAAAAGTCGAGCGGTTACCCGCACCCGACTCGCGCCCAGTGGCTGGCGCGGGAAAAATCCGGGTCGTCCACCGCCGGACCCGAGTATGTGCAAGGGTCGGTCGTCGTCATCGACAATACAACCGGCGCCGCCATTGCCGTCGTCGGTGGCCGGAACTTTCAAGAAAGTCCATTTAATCGCGCGCTGATGGCCAAACGCCCGGTCGGCAGCACCTTCAAACCATTTGTCTACGCCTCCGCTGCGCAAACCGGGCTTTTTCCCAGCACGCTCGTAGACGACGGCCCGGTGGAAGTCGGCGGCTGGGCGCCACGAAATTCCGACGGCGTCTTTGGCGGCCTGCTGCCCGCCGCCACCGGGCTCGCCCGGTCGCGAAATACCATGACCGTGCGCGTCGCCCAACGCGCCGGCTTGGAACATATCGTCGAACTGACCAGCAGACTGGGCCTCGGAACCGTAGCCAACCCGACCCCACAACTCTGTCTGGGAAACCACGACACCACCCTCTACGCCCTCACCAGCGCCTATACCACATTCCCCAATGGCGGGGAAAAACTGCGCCCGTACCTTCTCGATCACATCCAAAATCGCGAAGGCGACACCATCTTTCGCAATGAACCGATGGGCTATCCAGCCATGGCTCCAGGGGCCACTTGGTGCGTCACCAAAATGCTCGAAAAAGTCTTTGCTCCCGG
The DNA here is from genome assembly GCA_903954065.1 of uncultured bacterium. GTDB lineage: Bacteria > Verrucomicrobiota > Verrucomicrobiia > Verrucomicrobiales > V1-33 > CAJBME01. The sequence goes on along the minus strand of CAJBME010000023.1, from coordinate 2,211 downwards.
AGGCACCGCCGCCCGCGCCCGCACCCTCGGGTATACCGCCGCCGCCGCCGGAAAAACCGGCACCACCGACGACTTCAAAGATGCCTGGTTCGTCGGCTTCACCCGCCGCCTGACCTGCGGCGTCTGGGTCGGACTGGATCAGCCAGAACGCATTACCGGTCAGGCCTACGGCGGCCGCATGGCCTTGCCCGTATGGGTCGAAATCATGAAATCCGCGGAAACCATGGGCTACGATCCAGGTCCCTCCCCAGCCCCAGAAATAGCCACCGAACAAACCACCGTCTGCTCACTCTCCGGATTGCTCGCCACCCGCGCCTGCGAGGCCGCTGGCACCGCCGTCACCGAAGAATTACCCGCCGATCTGATCGACCACTTTGCCACCGGACCGTGCCAAGACCATGGCCGCGAACGCCCGCCGGCGCAGGCCAATGAACGCCTCCCCGACCGATGGTCCGAATCATCCGGTCGGTCGCCCGGCGCCAACCTCTGGCAACGAGTGCGCTCGCTCTTTCAATAATCAACCGCCCGACTCTATTTCCATCGCTGCGGTCAGCCTTTAGACACCAAATGCTTTCTGCATTTGCTCGCGAACCTGAGTCAGGCGTTTGACATCACCGCCGCCGACCTCAGCTGTCGCCCAGCCGGTAAATCCAACGTCAGCCAGCGCCTTGCGGATTTGATCCCATGGCACGTCGTCGTCTGGACCAGTGATCTCCGTGAATTCGTTTTTCTTCCGGCTGAATCCTTTGACATCGAGTTTAACGGTGCGCCGCCCGAACGCACGAATCCAGTCACCCGGCTGGCCGTATTTCCAATGGTTGCCAAGATCGTAATACATACCAACCCATGGGCTGTTGAAGCTGTCGACAAACTTGATGAAACGATCGGCTGATTGTTCCGGTCCTTTGTCATGATCGTACATCATTTTGTTCCAGACGTTTTCGAAGAGGATCGGTTGCCCGAGCGAAGCGGCCAGCGGGATAGACTTCATGATTTCCTGACGGCAACGTTCCTCGATTTCCTCGGTTGGTCCGTCGGACGCTTGTCCGACGACGATCAGGATGCCACTGCCGCCGATGGCATGAGCCACGCGCAGACAGTGGTCCATGTTGGCCCGCGCCTGAGCCCTCGTCTCGGCGCTTGGATCCGTCAGGCGGACACTCCAATGAGCATGGTTGATCGCATTGTGACAGAAAACCCCGCTTTCCTGCACGGCCGCCCGCGCCTGCTCCACCGTGAACCCGCCCGCTTCATCAAAATCCACCCCATCAAAACCAGCGTCGCGAGCCATTTGCAGCCGCTCAACAATCGTCAACGTCTTGTCCCCGACTTTATTAGCAATCATGCCGAGTTTGCAGCTGAGCAAGATGCGCCGGCCTTCGGGCGGCGTGACGATCGCCTTGGGCGCGGCAGTCTGGCCAAATAAAGCGGGAGCCAAAGCCGCCGAAGCGACAGCGAGTGATCCGGCGGTGAGAAAATGACGGCGGTGAAGGCTCGGAATAGACATGGCTTGATACAGGGTCAATAAAAGGCTGTCCCAATTTAAAGCCCGATTGCCGCCGCCTCCAAGCCCGATCTTCAAAAAGACACCTGAGCAAGGGGTCAGGGAATCCGCCCATCGCCGCGCCCGTTCCCCCCACGCAGCGTTCCTTCAGAACGCAGGTTTGTCTTTCCGGGTGGATTCTCAGGGTTGCACCCTGGGCTGGTATGCGGTGCCCTTCAGCGCCGCTAACCGACGGAGTCGGATCAGTGCTGACAGGGAAGTTTAACTTCCCGCTGGCCGGGTACGCCGGCCCCATGCCAAAATGACGTTCGGTGAGGCGTTCGGAGAGGCGTTCGGCGCCGCGACCGGGGTCAGCGACCCACGGCTACAAAAGATTCGAATCCGAAACAACGGCGCAGGCGGCAAAGCCGCCACTGTAGCCGGGTCCGCTGGCCCCGGTTTCCACAACTGGCCCTCAGGCCACATCCCTCAAGCCACGGCTCCGAATCCGCTTCTTCGCATCCGGCCCCCTGCCAAAAAGACGTTCGGTGAGGCGTTCGGCGCCGCGACTGTAGCCGGGTCCGCTGGCCCCGGTTTCCACAATTGGCCTTCGGGCCACATCCCTCAAGACACGGCTTCGAATCCGCTTTTTCGCATCCGGTCCCCTGCCAAACAGACGTTCGGAGAGGCGTTCGGCGCCGCCACAGTAGCCGGGTCCGCTCGCCCCG
>CAJBME010000022.1 GCA_903954065.1 uncultured bacterium | reverse complement strand
CGGGCGCGTACTCTTCTGCGGGCGCGTACTCTTCTGTGGGCGCGTGCTCTTCTGCGGGCGCGTACTCTGCTGTGGGCGCGTACTCTTCTGCGGGCGCGTACTCTGCTGTGGGCGCGTACTCTTCTGCGGGCGCGTACTCTTCTGCGGGCGCGTACTCTTCTGCGGGCGCGTACTCTTCTGTGGGCGCGTGCTCTTCTGTGGGCGCGTGCTCTTCTGTGGGTGCGTGCTCTTCTGTGGGTGCGTGCTCTGCTGTGGGCTCATTCACTGGCAGGCCCAGAGGTAGCTCCGGCTGGATTTCAGCTGGAGGATTTTGAGCTTTCCTCATGGCCTGGGATTTTTTCGAGGGCTTGGCCATCGCAATGAGGGATCGTGGAGCGGCTCAAGTGGGCTCGGTGGAGCGCAGCATGACGACGTCTTCGTCATTGACGACGGCATTGTAGGTGCGGTCATCGGTGGGGTGAAGGATGTGGGGATTGGCCTCGGATAGCCGGATGATGCCGACGGCGGGGCTTTCCAGTTCATATTGTGCGCTTTCACCGAGGTAAATCGACCGCCGGAACCGTCCGCTCACGCAGTTTTTGTATTCGGGGTAGACTTCGAGGCGCCATGATTCCGGGCGGATGGATAATGTGACGGCGTCTCCGGGGCGTGGCTGCCATGAGTCGTCGGTGGCGCGGCCCCAGAACAAGCCGCTCGCCGTTTGCACGGCCCAAAGGTGGAGCCGACTTGTTTCGCGAGTGATTTCCCCTTCGATAAAATTTGTTTCGCCCATGAACCCGGCGACAAACGGCGAGCGGGGGTCGCGGTACATTTGGTGCGGGGTACCCACTTGCAGTAATCGCCCCTGATCCATGACCGCAAAGCGGTCGGCCACTGAGAGGGCTTCCTTTTGGTCGTGGGTCACATAGACCGCGGTGAGGCCGGATTCTTTGACCAGATGGCGAATCTCCTCCCGCATCTCGATGCGTAACTTTGTGTCCAAGTTTGAGAGTGGCTCATCTAAGAGCAGGATGTCGGGTCGCACGATCAGGGCCCGAGCGAGGGCGACGCGTTGTTGTTGTCCCCCCGAAAGCTGAGTGATCTTACGATTTCCATAGTCGCCCATTTTTACCATCTCGAGGGCGGCTTTGACCTGATCCTCGATTTCATCGCGGCCTACTTTTCTTTCTTCCAAGCCGAAGGCCACATTTTTCTCGACCGACAGGTGGGGCCAGAGCGCATAGCTTTGGAACATCATGGCGGTGTTGCGCACATGAGGTGGAGTGCGGGTCACGTCGCGGTCGCCGAAAAAAATCTGACCGGAGTCGGGGGTGTAAAACCCGGCCAGATGGCGCAGCAAGGTGGTTTTGCCGCAGCCGCTGGGGCCGAGCAGGAAAAATAATTCGCCAGGCTCAATGCGCACGGAGACGTCCTGCAACGCCGCCACGCCGCCGAAAGCTTTGGACACGTTACTGAGGGTGATGGGGACCATGCGTATGAACTGTCAGAGAATCGAACCCATTGATTAGTGGAAGGCTTGCGCTTTGGCAAGAAGCCAGTTGGCGGGAGGGGGCTGTCGCAAGAGAGGGTGAGGTCAATCCTGGTCGTCGGCCAGCGAAATCAAGATTTCGCGGGGTTTGGCGCCTTCGCCGGGGCCGATGATGCCGCGCATTTCTAGAATATCCATCATCCGAGCAGCCCGGGTATAGCCGAGGCGGAGACGCCGTTGCAACAATGAAGTAGAGGCCCGGTTTTCTTGGGAGATAACTTCCAGGCACTTTTCATAACAGTCTTCGTCCTCGTCATTGATTTCTTCACCTTCGCCGCTGGCCTCTCCGGTTCCATCTAGACTGGCTTTAATGTCAGCCACATACCGCGGTTTAGCCTGTTGTTTGCAGAAGTTTACGATGCGGGTCACTTCGTCGTCGGTCACAAAGGCTCCTTGCGCTCGGATCAGCTTGGCGCTTCCGGGGGGAAGATACAGCATGTCGCCTTTACCGCACAGTTTCTCGGCGCCTTTGGCATCGAGGATGACGCGGGAATCAAGGGCATTGGATACCTGAAAAGCGATTTTGCAGGGGATATTGGCTTTGATGACGCCGGTGATCACGTCGGCCCGGGGCGTCTGAGTTGCGAGAATCAGGTGGATGCCGGCGGCCCGGGCTTTTTGCGCGATTCGGCAAATGGCCACTTCGATTTCCGCAGGAGCGGTCTGCATGAGGTCGGCCAGCTCGTCAATGATGACGACAATGTAGGGATAACGATCCGGCACCTTGGGGCCGAGATCTTCTTCTGCATAAAAATCATCTTCCTTGCTCCATACCGTTTCGGCCTCGGCCACCGGGTCACTCGCGGTTTCGATGGTAATGTCGAGCTCCCCGTCAGGCGAGTCAGTACGGCCGGCTCGCACGGCATGAGCGTGAAACGCTGACTGCTCGATCTCCCGCAACACTGGCTGGTCAAGGAATTCGGCGCCGGGGTTTTCGATGTCGATGAGCTCGATATCAGTCAGATCTGGCACCGCGGACAAGGCGATTTCATCATCGTCGGCGATGCTGCGTCCCGCGGCGGGCGGGGGGAGTGTACTGCCTAGAGTCACGCGATTGGCGGCCCCTGGCTGAGTGGGGGCGTTTCCGGTGGTGGCGGTGGGATCTGGCCGGACTGGTTTCGGGGGGAGTTCGCGTTTGTTGAAAGCCTCAAAATTCCGCACGCCCATGTCGGCGAAGACGCGATAGCGCGCCTCCATTTCATTGACCACCCAATTGAGGGCGGTCAGGGTTTTCTTGGGATCGGTGACGACTGGAATGACCAAGTGGGGGAGGTCGTTGTAGTGCTGCATTTCCACCACCTTGGGATCGACCATGATGAACCGGAGTTGTTCCGGGGTGAATTGGAACAGCAGCGAGCTGATGATAGAGTTGATGCAGACGGACTTGCCTGATCCGGTGGCGCCGGCCACCAGCAGGTGGGGCATGGATGCGAGGTCGCCGACGATGGTGTTGCCATAGACGTCCTTGCCCAGGGCGAGGGGCAGTTTGGCTTTGCCGTTGGTGAAGGCCGGGTCCTCGATGAGTTCGCGCATCGGAACCGGGATTTTGTCGATGTTGGCAATTTCGATGCCGACGGTGTCTTTGCCGGGAATGGGCGCGAGGATGTTGATGCGTTCCGCCTTGGTGGTGCGCGCCAAATCGTCTTCGAGGGCGGAGATGCGGTTCACGCGCAACCCTTCCTCTGGATAAATTTCGTAGCGGGTGATGGTCGGTCCGCGGGTGATGTCGCCAGGGGCGACGTTGATGCCAAATGTTTCCAGGGTGCGGATGATCGTTTGCTGGGTGGCGAGCAAGGCGCCTTTATCCGCTGGCTTGTGCAGGCTGGTGTCTTCTGCGGCGAGCAAATCAAGGTCAGGCAGCTCGTAGTTGGCAAATTCGGCGCTGGGCGTGGCCGCACTGCCCAAGCTGGCTCCTGCCGGAGCGGCCGCCACTTTTTGGTCACGGGCTTTCTTGCGGATGTCGGCCAGAGTCGGACGGGTATCGGTGGTTGGAGCGCGTTCCGAGGAGTCAATGATTTTTGGCTCTGGTTTGGCTGGTAACCCTAAGTCGAGCTGCACTGGCGTCTCGAGGGGCATTGCTTCTGCGGCCGCGGTTTTGGCGTTCCGTCCGGCGCGCGTGGATTTTGGTGATCCTGCGGCGTCGGTCATTCCCAATCGCGCCGCCACCTCGGAGCCGGGAATGATTAATTCATCATCCATGTCGTGAGGGCGGCGAGTGGTGTCCTCAAAGTCGTCTTCCGTGGAACCGATGGCTGTTCGGGCGCCCCGGCGGCCGCGCCGAGCCGTCGGGATCTCATGGTTCATTTCTCCGGGAGGCCCGGACGCAAAGGGGCCGGCCCCAGCGAGCGCCATCCCGCGGTCCGACCGGCTTTCGCGCCACCGCCCCAGTACTTCGTCCAGCCCATCGCGACACATCAAACAAAATTGGATCGGATGCAGCCCGGTGACCATGACCAAACCCGCTAGATAGGCGGATGCTAAAAACAACATGGAACCAACCCGCCCGATGCTCGCTGCCAACATTTTGTCCCCCAAAATCCAGCCCAACCCGCCCCCAGGATTCGCCTGAAGTATATGATTGGTGTATGCCCAGTCCTTCAACCAATGGCCCTGCACACTTAATAAAGCAGGCGCCGAAATCATGATCAACCCCAGCCCGCCCAACGCTCGCCCCGTCAGCCGGTTCCTCGAAACCAGCATCGAAACCCCAAACCATACCATGGCCGTCGGTAATAAATAGGCGGCCGCCCCAAATAACAAAAGGTGACACCCAGCCAGAAACGCGCCCACCGGCCCGATCACATTGTTGGCTGGCTCGTTCGGTCGGTCCGTCGTCGCCAGTGAACCACACAGTGGCCAGTCATTGTGAATGTCCCGTGGATCATGCGAAACCAAGGCAAGATAGCCGGCCATGCCCAAGGCCAGCAAGGCAATGGCCCCGACCGTCCCCCATGGCGTCTCAAAATGCGGCGTGGCTTCTTCTTGCTGACGGCGGGCTGGGCGGCGTTCCATAATCACTGCAAAAGGTGGCGTGCGGAAATCGTGGTGGGACAAAAAGAAAATTCTCCCCCCACGGAGCAATCACTGGCATAAATTTTAGACTTTCCACGCGACGGCGGCAATGATTTGTTTTGAGTTTCCTGAATTTCCAGTCCTGCCGTTTATCTATGCCGTCGCCGCCCCCTGCTGCCGAACTTCTCATCCTGTTCGTCAAGTACCCAGAACCCGGCCGCGTCAAAACCCGCCTCGCCGCCGGCGTTGGCCCTGAACAAGCCGCCGCCATCTACCAAGACCTCGTTGAGCTCGCCTGGCGCGCCGCCTCAGATTGGTGCCACCACCCCCCGCATTCATCCTCCAGTCCGCCTCCCTCTCGAACGCTCTGGCTTTACTTCGATCCTCCCTCCAGAGAATCAGAAATGAAAGCCTGGTTCGCGCGCTATCCGTCTCCCGCTGATTTGCCCATGGCCTGGATCGCGCAACCGGAAGGGGATTTAGGTGAACGATTGGAATATGTTTTTAATAAGGCTTTTAATGAGGGTTTTTCCTCGGTTTTCGCTATTGGTACAGACTGCCCTTCCCTCACCGCTAAGGGGCTCGAAACCGCGTCACTCCGCCTCCGCCTCTCCGATGCCGCCCTCGGCCCCGCCGCCGATGGCGGATATTACCTGATCGGCCTGACCCAGTACCACCCCAACGCGTTCAGAAACATTCCATGGAGCTCGACGCAGACGCTGGCCGCAACCCTCGCCGCCCTCCACCTCCTCAAATGGAATGTCGCCGAACTGCCCTTGCTCCACGACATCGATACCCAAGCCGATTGGGAACTCTGGCTCCAGAGCTCAACCCATCTGTCAAAGTCGGATCGGAGTGAATTTTTTTACGATGAGGATCTTTAAATCGCTTTGAAATTACAGTCATGCTTAGTAATGTTGTCGAGTGCCTAGAAATCCACTCCTCACCGGCCCGCTGACGATTCTCGGAATCGCGATTTTTTGCAGTCTTTCCATGGCGACATCCGCCCAAACGGCCGCTCCTTCGTCCGGGACCGCCGCACCGGCCTCCGCTAAAAAATCCGCCGCTTCCACGCCAAAAGTGACCCGCCCGGCCGCCGCCAAAGCGGCTCCGACTGTGCGCAAAACCACTGCTGTCGCGAAAACTTCCAGCTCAACCGCCAAACCAAAGGCGAAAGTAGCAGCCAAGCCAGCCGTTAAACCGGCCAACAAAGTGGCCGCGGCCCCAGTCCGCAAGGCATCGGGTGCCACGGCAGTGAAGTCATCGAAAAAAGCAGTCGCGGCATCGAGTACCGCGAAAGCACGTGCTTCATCGAGCACCGCCAAGTCCGTGTCGAAAACGGGCGCCTCGATTTCGCGGAAGCCAGCGGCCAAATCGCTGGCAGCCAAACCGGCAGCCAAACCAGCGGTCAAATCACCCGTCCGGCCGTTAGTAGCTGCCGGCAAGGTGTCAGGGAAAGCGAAACCAACGGCTGCGTCGTCCCCGCGGGCGGGCCGGCCTAAGGCTTCGGCTGTGGTGGCGGGTTCGTCCACCAAGCCGGACCGCACGCCTTCTCCTCCGGCCTCCCTCAGTCAAAAAAAACCGCGGCCGCCGGAAGCGGCCAAGGTTGTTTCCGCAGGGTCGGGTAACGTCGTGACGACCTCGGTGTCAAGACCTCAGTCCAAACCACCCTTCAGTCCGGATGATGATGAGGCGATCGTGGAGGAAGCTTCCTCCGATGGTTTTGAGCTTGCTGAGAAAGAAACGCAGGGTACGGAAACGCAGGGTACGGAAACGCAGGGGAAACAGGAATCCTTGATCGTGGGGCGCCCGGCGGGTTCCTTGGACATCGAAATGTCCCCCCAGTCTGAAACTCCGATGGTCTCTCTGTTTGGTATGGCGGGTGGAGCCGGGGCTGCTGCGATGACTGCAGACCCTCTTGCTCCAACAGCTGGTGGGCGTGAGGCGGTGCCGGGCGGTTTGGAATCGGCTGTCGGTACGCCCGTCACCCTGCCGCCTTCCGCGTTGTTGCCGGTGTCCCCGGCGCCAGAGCTCAGTGCTTCCGATGTCTCCGGTGCCCAGCCCAAGGTGGTCGCTCCTTCCGAAGGCGCGGCCTTGGGAAAAATCACTGTCAGCAGTCCGAAGGACGAGTTTTCTACGGCGCCCTCGCCGGTTGAGATTACGACGCCGAGGTCGTCCCAGGAGTCAGTGCTGACAGCGTCCTGGTCGGCTCCGGACGAGGCCCTCGCTTTGAGCGCGCCGCCGGTGGAGACGGCCGCGGCGCCGCTTCGCGAGGAAACGGTTTCGATCGCTGGGGCCGACACCTTGGTGGTGGCCGAACAACTCGATGAGCCGGTTGCTCCGACATCTGTTGACGCGGCGGTGGTTGGGGAGGGGAGTCTTGGGAATGGCCGCGTTCGCGCTACGGTTTCTTCTTTGGAGCGTGAGGCGTGGCCGGTGGGGGGCGAGGGAGTCGATCATGTGGTGGCGACCTCGTTGCAGGCCGATGGGGCGGTGCGTTCGGAAGTGGACGGGGCGCCAACTTTGGCGGAGGAGGCTCCAGTGCGGATGGCGCTGCCTCCGGCTTCTGACCAGCTGGCGCCGCAGCGGGCGGAGTGAACTGCGGCTGCTTTTGAGGGGCCGACGGTGGACACGTTGGTGGCGTACTTGAAGGATAACCGGCCAGGTTTGGATTTTGCTGAAGCTCAAGGGAATGTGGTAGTGCGGATGGTGGAAAACGGCCGGGATACCGACTCATCCGGCCCGGCTAAAACCGCTATTTTTCGGCCGGAGACAGGCTAGATTGTGCTCAAAGGATGGCCTCAGCTGCGTATGGGTAACAACGCTCACGTGGCCTCGGCCGCGACCACCGAAATGTCGCTCTTTACCGATGGGCGTATGAAAATATCAGGTCGAAACCAAACCATGATCGTTCCCTGAAGCAGGGGTCGACGTGAGACGGAAAAATCACCTGTTAAGAAATCAGAATTTTCTTTGACAACGGGATGCGGGCTCCTACTCTAGCCAACGCTTCAAGGCAGACTCAGTCGAGTCACCCAGCGGGTTATTCCTTATGTTTACACATGGGTCTGACCAGTGGGTGGCTTTTGCGTCTTGAAATGAGGCGTGGCTCGGAGAGAATTCTTTCACCAGTGAGAGAACCATCGCCGGACGACACAAGAAAGCGGACCGTGGTCGTGTAGCTCAGTTGGTAGAGCACGTCCTTGGTAAGGACGAGGTCACCGGTTCAAGCCCGGTCACGACCTCCACGGTCCCCCACAACCGCGGAACGCTCCGCTTTCCTGATCGAAGCAACCCAACTCAACTCACTGGCTTACCACCCCATCCACACAACATGGCTAAAGAAAACTTCGCCCGGAACAAGCCGCACGTGAACGTCGGGACCATCGGTCACGTCGATCACGGCAAAACTACGCTCACCGCGGCCATCACCAACACCCTCGCTGAGAAAGGCTTCGCCCAAGCGAAAAAATATGATGAGATCGATGCCGCCCCGGAAGAAAAGGCCCGCGGTATCACCATCAATACAGCCCACGTCGAATACGAAACCGACAACCGCCACTACGCGCACGTCGACTGCCCAGGACACGCTGACTATGTGAAAAACATGATCACGGGTGCCGCGCAGATGGACGGTGCCATCCTCGTGGTCTCCGCCGCCGACGGCCCAATGCCCCAGACCCGTGAGCACATCCTGCTCGCCCGTCAGGTCGGTGTGCCAGCTCTCGTCGTGTTCATGAACAAGACCGACATGGTGGACGACGCCGAGTTGCTCGACCTCGTCGAAATGGAAGTGCGTGACTTGCTCTCCAGCTATGAATTCCCTGGCGACGACATTCCAATCGTGCGCGGCTCCGCTCTGAAAGCTCTCGAAGGAGATGCTGAGTACAAATTGAAGATCCTCGACCTGATGAAAGCGGTCGACGATTACATTCCTCTTCCTGAGCGTCCGATCGATCAGCCTTTCTTGATGCCGATCGAAGACGTGTTCAACATCCAAGGTCGTGGTACTGTTGTCACCGGCCGGGTCGAGCGCGGTATCCTCAAGCGCATGGAAGACGTCGAAATCATCGGCTTCCGCGACACCAAAAAGACCACTGTTACGGACATCGAAATGTTCCGCAAGCTCCTCGACGAAGCCCGTGCGGGCGACAACGTCGGTTTGCTGATGCGCGGCATTGGTAAAGACGATGTCGAGCGCGGTCAGGTTCTCGCCAAGCCAGGGTCGGTCAAGGCGCACCGCAAATTCAAGGCTGAAATCTACGTCCTGTCGAAGGATGAAGGCGGCCGTCACACCCCGTTCTTTAACAAGTATCGTCCGCAGTTCTACTTCCGTACGACCGACGTGACGGGTGAAATCACCCTTCCCGAAGGCGTGGAAATGGTGATGCCTGGTGACAACATCGGCCTCATCGTCGAACTCATCACCGCTGTCGCCATGGAAAAAACCATGCGCTTCGCTATCCGCGAAGGCGGCCGCACTGTCGGTGCCGGTCGTGTCGGTGAAATCGTCGCCGCCGAATAAGGAGTTTCACTCCTCAATACCATGGGAGCAGGGTGGAACTACTGCCCTGCTCCCTTTTTTCTCCCCACGTGTCGTGATGGTAGATGGCGGCTCTGTGGCAGGACTTTTGCTCTCCCGTTCGTCAAAATTGTTGCTTTCCTTCTTCTTCGTTGAGGATTCGCCTTGACTCTCCCCACGATCAGCTAGATTTCGGTCTGCCTTGTTTTTACATACGCCAGTAGCTCAATTGGTAGAGTAGTGGTCTCCAAAACCATTGG
>CAJBME010000021.1 GCA_903954065.1 uncultured bacterium | reverse complement strand
TCGAGCTCGGCGAGGTGTTTTTCGAGGACGAGGAGGTTGGCACTGCGCTTGAAGCGCGGGCGTTCGCCGAGTTTGGCCAGGAGGATTTCGAGGACACCGGTGGCGGAAAGCGAGGCCTGAGTGATGAGCAGGGGCAGGAAGCGTTTTGGCTCCAGCGCGGCCATCCAACTTTTGAGTACGGTGCTTTTGCCTGAGCCTGGTGGACCGGTTAAAAGCATCACAGCGCGCAGGGCGGCGGTGGTGTCCATGAAGGTGAGGGCCTCGCTGTGGGAAGCGCTGGCGAAGATCCCACGGGATTTTTCATCAGCGGCAAAAGGCGCGCGGCGCAACCCCCACGCTCGCAGGAGGTCATCGACAGAGGTCGGCGTCTTGGCTTGGCGTGAGGGATCAGCGCTCATAGTTGTGCCCCCGGTGGTGGATTTGGCTATTGAGGTGGAGATCGGCCTGACGAGCCACTCCCTGGGAGGAGGCCTTATGCCAAACTTCCACGCGATCCATGAGGATGGGATCGAAGCGCAGTTCGACCTTGAGGGCGCGCAGGGAGAGGTCCACCTCGAAGATTTTTTTACCGATGGTGACGGTGCCATCCTTGCGCACGGTGCGTTCGAGGCGGGTATAAAAAAGTGGATCGATGGTATCGGGCTGTTCCACGGCGCGCAGCGCATGGGCATGACGGTTGAAGCGATCATGAGGGGTCATGTCCGTGGAGCTGTGCACGCGCAGGTGGTAGGTGGCAGCAATCCATCGGGAAAAGGCGGTGTTCAGTTCGGCCAGACTGTGAACGTGGCCGTTCTCCAGCCGTAGGGTCATCTCGAAGTCGCGCTGGATGGTTTGGATGAGGCGCTCGACCTTGCCTTTGGACCAAGCATGGTAGGGCTTGGCGTGCAGGAGTCGGATACCGAGATTGGCGCAAACGATGCGGGCGTGGTGATTAACGAAAGGCTTGCCCTGATCGGTATAGAGCTTGATCGGCAGGCCCCGCCGCAGGACCGCCTGCTTGAGGCAGTTGAGGAAGGCGGCGGTGTCGCCGGCCAAGTAGTAGGCGGCAAATGGGATCAATCGACTATGGTCGTCAATGAGCACGCAAAGGTGCGTCACGATGCTTTTGCCTTCGGCCGATCGGAGCGTCGGCCCGCAGGCGAAGTCCACCATCCACAGGTCATTGGGAGCCGGGGCCTCAAAGGCTTTTTGCGGGCCGCTTTCCAGACGTCCGGCCTTCAGGGTGCGTCGGTCGTATCCCCGGCTGGCCAAAAAACGCTGCACCGAACTGAGCGAAGGCAGCTCCCGTCCATGCTCATCCCAATGGCGATAGAGCACGGAAAGCGGCGTGTTGGGGCTTTTGGCCACCGCATCCAGTAACCACAGGCCGAGCTCTTCATCGATCGATCGGCTTTTGCCTGCGTCGGTGCGGGCGGACTTGCCGGTCAGCCCTTGATAGCCGCGGGATGTGTAGTCATACCACCATGTCTCGATAGTACGAAACGAGTAATACTTACCTTCCTCGCCGGGCCATGGGCGCGAGGCGGCGTCCCTCAGACAGAGGGCCAGCGGCTGGCCGTCCTGTCGGAGAGTTTTGATGTGGCAGATGACCTCAAATCGCAGCAGCGCGAGGCGTTCCTTCGGGTTGGGCGTGGGTATTGACATGAGGCCGTGGTTTTAAAACGGCGCCATCACGCTTCCAACCTAACGGTTGTGTGGGACGCCGATGCCCAACCGGAGTCGCCTCAACCCGAGTCCGGCGCCCGCTGCCAATGCGGTCGAAAACTGCGATAACACCCCAAAAGCGAGGTCTTGAAATCCCGAGCCAGCCGTACCAAGATCTCCTCCAGCGAGCCGAGCTTGCGCAAGGCCCGCCAAAAGCAACCGAGGTCGTTGTTCTCCAACCACGGCATCTGTTGTCCCAACAACCCGCAGAGAAAGTTCGTGCGTTCCGACAGTCTTTTGTGTGCCCGCCGGATGCATCCTCGCTCAATCTCGGGGGCGGGCGGGGGCCTCGCGCCCTCGCCCGCCAGTTCGCTTTCCTCATTCAAGTGCCGCTCCAACTGCGCCACCCCAAGGCTCCAGTAAGGCAGCCTCCCAGATGGGATCACACTCCACGTCCGGCCGCACCGAGGGCACAGAAAGCGCATCACCTTCACCCTCTCCTCGCCGCTCACCCCACCATAGCGCTCGTAGCCCCCGTGCCGGTGGAACCGACACTTTCCCCCGCACTGTAAGCACTCAGAAGGTGCCTCAGGTCGATCCTTCCCCTCCAATCCACATTGGAAAATTTGCACCTCTTTCACTACCAAAAATCCCAACAAAGTCAGAAACGTTCGACCCTCCACATTTTCGCCCAGCGGACGGCAGGCCGACTCCGCTCCAGCCTTTCCGCCTACGGCTCCAAGGCTTCCGCTCCGTCGGCCTGCCGTCCGCCGCCCCACACGCTCAGGGCGGGCCCCGACCACACACCTCCACAAATCATCTCGAATTAAACCATACCCGATCCACCGCGATTATCCCGGCGCGTCACAGCAGCCGCAACACCGTTCTCAGGCTTGGAGATATCGCGAAACTCGATGAACTCAGGAAACTGTTCCAAGTACTTAACGTCGATCCTGCTCGGATTTGACGCCAGAGCCCTCATGCCCCGTTCCGTAATCTTAAAGACGGCGCGCCTCGGGGACTCAAGTAGCGCGGCTTTTTTAAGATACGTCCGCGCCCAGCCGATCCGGTTCTTGAAGATCCCCTGCTGCCCTGAGGGCAGCAACTCAGCTCGCTCTGCAGGTGTCAGCTTGAAATGCTCGGCCAAGCTCTCTTCTGCGTCGCGGAGGGTATGCTCTGCTCGATCCGACAGATACCGAAGGAACGGAAGCATGCACGTCTGGTAGTCGGGAATTGCCATGCTGAGGAGAATAGTCGACGGGGGTGCCTGTGATGCCTAATAGTTTTATAAAACGATTGTCACCTTTTGTCCTTATTATGCGATCGTCGCATAACTGGTGCAAATGCGATCCGGAGGGGCAAGGCTTTGCGAGATGATGCCACTCCCATAAAAATGCGCGACGCTGCGTCGTACACGCCCCAGCGTTCATCGACGCCGTTACCAAGTGTTTTTCCACATCATGGATTCGACGGGCACGGCGCTTCGCTGGTTGTATTTGGCGGATGGTTTGCGGTCGTAGCGCATGGCGATTTCGCCGCGGACTTCAAAGTAGATGAGCTGGGCGATGGGCATGCCATGGTAAACTCGCACCGGCTGGGCGACTGAAATTTCCAATGTCCAGTGGTTACAAAACCCGACATCACCTTTGCCGGCGGTGGCGTGGATGTCGATGCCGAGGCGGCCCACGCTGGATTTGCCTTCAAGAAACGGCACGTGTTGATGCGTTTCCGTGTATTCCAGCGTCACTCCGAGATAGGTACGCGACGGCAGCAATATGCAGCCGTCATCAGGGATTTCAAAGGAGCGTACCCGGTTGTGTTTCTTGGCGTCGAGAATCTCGTCTTCGTAGACTGCGAGGGTGCGGCCAAGGTGGACATCGTAACTATTTGACCCCAGAGCCTCGGGATCAAATGGTTCAATGACAATCTGCCGCTGTTCGATGGCAGCGCGGATTTCAGTGTCGGAAAGAATCATGCGACACCCACCGTGCCTGCAACAAGAGGCTCATTCAAGCGAAGGTCGCTTGAAACAAAGGACGCAGCGCGGAAATCGCGGCGGGCCACAGGCGGGCCACTCGGGAGCCGGGCGCGACTGGCGTGTTCCCGTACCAGCAACGTCGGATAACGAGCTCCGGAGCGGCGAGGACGCCGCCCAGAGCTGTGGTGAAACTGTTGTTATTCCCGATCGGCGATGGGCACGACCTTTTGACCGTACGGGCGGCCCGTGTATTCGCTGAGCGGCCGGAAGATCCGGTTGTCGCTCCATTGTTCCAGCACGTGGGCGGTCCATCCGGCCATACGCGAAATGGCAAAAATGGGAGTGAACAAATCGGTGGGCAGGCCGAGGCTGTGATAGACCGTGGCGCTGTAGAAATCGACGTTGGCGTTCAGGTTTTTCTTTTCCTGCATGAGCTGAGCGATGCGTTCGCTCATTTGGATCCATTTTGGTTCGCCGAGTTGTTCGGTTAATTTGATGGCCATGGCGCGCAGGTGCGGGGCTCTGGGGTCCAGCACTTTGTAGACGCGGTGGCCGATGCCCATGATTTTCTTTTTCTGCGCGAGGGCGTCGTCGACCCAGGCGTCGACATTTTCCGGGCTGCCGATTTCCTCGAGCATGTGAATGACGCCTTCATTGGCGCCGCCGTGGAGCGGGCCTTTGAGTGCGCCGATGGCGGCGCTGATGGCGGAGTACATGTCGCTCAAGGTGGAGGCGACCACTCGGGCGGTGAAGGTGCTGGCATTGAACCCGTGTTCGGCGTGGAGTACGTAGGCGACGTCCAGTGTTTGGGCGGCTTCCGCGCTCGGCTCGGTGCCGGTGACGAGGTAGAGGAAGTGGGCGGCTTCGCCGAGGTCTTTGCGGACGGGCGGCAGGGACAATCCGAGGCGTGCCCGATGGAAATAAGCGGCGATGATGCCGATCTGGGCGACCAACTGGATGGCAATGGCCAGATTTTGCCCCATGGCGAGGTTGTGCCGAACGGTGTCGTAGGTGCCGAGCATCGAGACCGCGGTGCGCATGACGTCGATCGGTTTCGCTCCCTTGGGGGCGGACGTCAGGTAATCGATCACACCTTGAGGCAGTTCGCGTTCGGCGCGTAGGGCGGTCGTCAGGGTGGCGAGTTCCGCGGCATTGGGCAGCCGGTTGTGGAAAAGCAGGTGGACGGTTTCTTCGAACGAGACGCGACCGGCGAGTTCATCGATGTCGTACCCGCAATAGAGCAATACGCCTTCCTGTCCGCGCACGTCTCCGATCCGGGTTTCAGCGGCGATGATTCCTTCGAGTCCTTTAGCGACGATAGGCATGGCGGGATTGTGTGGTGGTTTGATTGAACGTGGCTCTAGAGGTTAAATAAAAGTGATTGGCGCCTTGTCTAGCGATTCCGCGCGTCGGGCGCGACACAGTCGGTGATTCGTCCTTGTCGGGAGCCGTGATGGTTTGATAGAGTCAGGCCAGCATGAACCGCCGCCATCTCTTGTCCGCCGCTCCCGCCGCCCTGCTCCCGCTCCTGTCCGCGGCCGGTGCAGAAACATCACCGGCCGCTCCGGCCACCGCTCCGGCCGCCGGGGCGGGTCGCCGCCGACTGCCGATTGGCATCAGCACGTATTCCTTCTGGAGATTCAAGAATGATGATTTCCGGCCCGCCGAAAAATGCCTGGAACGAGCGCATGAATTTGGTTTTGACGGAGTGGAACTCCTTCAAATGCAATTGCCTGACACCTCTCCGGCCGCTTTGCGCGCGATCAAACGCCGCGCCTTCAGCCTCGGGCTGCCGCTCATGGGGTATTCCACCCATCAAGGGTTTGTCTCGCCAGAACCACAAAAACGCACCGACAACATCCTCAAAACCACGCAGTTTCTGGAGGAGGCCTATGATCTCGGGATTCCGACGATGCGGGTGAATACTGGTCGGTGGGGAACCAGCAAAGATTTTGACGAATTAATGAAAAACCGGGGAATTGAGCCGCGACTCGAAGGTTTTTCCGATGACGAAGGATTTAAATGGGTCATCGACAGTTTCGCTCGCCTTGTGCCGGAAGCGGAAAAACGCGGTGTGATCATGGGGCTGGAGAACCATTGGGGGCTCGGCCTCACTCCCGAAGGAGTGCTCCGGATCGTCAATGCCATCGATTCGCCGTGGCTGCAGGTCACGCTCGATACCGGTAATTTTCTGGAAGAACCTTATCCCAAATTGGCGCAACTCGCTCCACGGACCGTTCTTCTGCAGGCCAAAACCTACTATGGTGGCGGAGAATGGTATACGTTGGATCTTGATTATCAAGTTATTGCGGATCTCATGCGCAAGGCGGGATACACGGGCTGGGTCTCGCTGGAATACGAAGGTCGGGACGACGTGTTGCCATCGATCCAGAAGAGTCTGGAGTTGTTGCGCGGGGTGTTTTAAGGCGTCGGGCGGGCTTGCTGTGGGGGGTGGTGCGATGGTGTCAGGGGGCTGGCGGCCCCCTTGGATTGAGGTGGGCGCCCCCTCTGGGGGTGCGGGGAGGATGGGGCGACGGGGGGGATGAGCCGAGGCGGATGCGGTAGACGGGCAAAACCGATGCTGGCGGGCGGACGTGGACGGGGCTACCAGACAGGCCGTGATCGCCACCTTTCACCATCGAGAATTTGATTTGCGCCAGCTGCGGCGGCTCAAGCGCGCGCAGGGGGCCGTAGTGTCGTGTGTGGTGCCGACGCTGAATGAGGCGGCGACTATTGTCGGCGTGTTGGCGGCCTTACGGCGCAATGTGCTGGTGGACGAGCTGGTGGTGATTGATTCTGGGTCGATGGATGGCACGCGAGATCTGGCGCGGGCGGCGGGGGCGGTGGTTTATGAGGCGAGCGAGATCCGGCCGGATCTGGGGCCTGCGACCGGCAAAGGGGAGAATCTATGGAAGTCGTTGTGGGTGACCCGCGGTGATATCATCGTTTTTATCGACGGTGATCTACGCAACCCTCACCCGCGTTTTATCACCGGGCTGGTCGGTCCGTTATTGACGCGTCCCGAGTTGGCGTATGTGAAGGCGTTTTACGAACGACCGGGTGGCGGCGGACGGGTCACGGAAATTCTGGTGCGTCCGCTCTTGCGGCAGTTTTTCCCGGAGCTGGCTGGGATGCGGCAGCCGCTGGCTGGCGAGTATGCCGCTCGGCGCGCCGTGCTCGAGGAACTTCCTTTTCCGGCGGGGTATAGCGTTGAAACCACGCATTTGATTGATTTTCTCCGGCGTTTTGGCGTGCACGGGCTGGCGCAGACGGATTTGGAGCGGCGGGTTCATCGTACCCGGCCGTTGGAGGATCTGGGACGGATGAGTGATGCCATTCTGCGCAGTGTGCTGGCGCGTCTGCCAGGGGAGCTTCCGTCTGCGGCGACGGGTTTGGAGGGGGGGGAACTGGAAAGGCCTCCCTTTCGCGCCGTGTTGCCGACGGCGGCTGATAGTTGAAAATCATGGGCGAGTGGCACGAAAAAACAAGCCTCCCGAGAGAGGTAGGGGCAGGGAGTAGGGGCTGGTGGCGCCGGCCACGGGCGCGAAAGAATGGGGAGACAGAGTGGACGCTTGTTCGAGGATGCCGGTGAAAGTCACGACTACGGCCCCGTCGCGCACGGCGATGTCGATGGCCGGCGGGAGCGGTGGTCCCAGCGTGTTGCCGGTGCCGGGGCTGGGCGTTTGGCTGACAAAAGTGCCAAAAGCGCTCAATGGCCCGGGTGAGCCGGAGACGCGGGCCAGAGCGACGGCATTATTGGCGCCGCCCTCGCTGTATTGTATCAAGCCACCGGCGGGGGGCAAGCTCGTGTCCTGAAAGGCGGCGACCAAATCTGCGTCACTGGCGTGATTGTTGCCATAGACGACGACATCGACAAGGTTCTCGTAGGTGGCCGGGGTCGGGTTGCCGGTGGTCACAAATGGCGCTGCTGGCGCTCGAAAAACCGCTACGGCATCCGCTCCGTTTTGCAGAGTGGCGTCCGGTATGACCCAGTCCACTCCGGGCACACGGGCATTGCCGATGAGAAAAAATCCATCTGCATCCGACGCATGACCAGTCAAATCATAGGCGGCATAGGCGCCATTGGCCGGATGGTTGCCGTTAAAGAGTACCACCCAGTAACCGTCAAGTGAGCGGGCCGCCGGTTCGCCCACATGAAGCTCGATGAACTCCGCAGTATCCGCCCCGGTTTGGTCGCTGTCGATTTCGCTGATCCAGAGCTCCGCCGAGGGCGCATCTTGACCGTCATCCGTCACCTCGAGGGTGAAACTGCCGTTGAAATGGCCCGCGGCCACGCCCGTCAGGGTCACGCTTTGCGGACCATCCCGGGTGGTGTCATCCACGCTCCGAAGGGAGAGCCAGGCGCTCGCGTCACCCGCAGGAATCGTTAAAACACTCGCCACCGGCATCACTTCGCTTGGGTCGTGGGAGAGGAGCGTGACCAGTAGCGGTTCATGGAAGGGCGGCGGGCGCCGTACCGTTAGCACGGCGGCTTCGGGGCCGGCATTTTCCGCGATGCTTCGCGGATGGATCTCGACCTCCAGAGCGGCGGTCAAAGCGACAAAAGGGTGGCCATCGCTGCGCGTGCCGGGGCTGTACCGGAGGCCGCCAGCTCCACCGACTCCACCAGTGCCCGCAGCGCCCGCGGCGCCGTGCACCGTCGGGGTGCCGACGATGTCGGGATCGAGGGTCAGCGACTCGGGAGAGTGGTGCTGGTCATCATAAGCGAAGCTGGCTGCTTCTAGGCCGGCTGGATTGCGTAGTGAGAGATGGGCCGAGGGCTCGGTCAGGTAAAGGCCGAGGGTTGTGGCGCTCGCGGTTTGTACCCAGGCGTGGCCAAAGGCTGGGGTGATACCGGTGGCCGGATGTCCTCCTCCGAATATAACCATGGCGGCGCCGGCCGCGAGGACACTGCCCGGAGGAAAAATGTGGCGCGCGACCCCGCTGCCAGAGGCAAACAGCTGGTAGCCGCCAAGATCGAGCGCACCCGCTCCCCGGTTGACGATCTCAACGAATTCGTCATCGAATGGATCCTGAGCACCACCAGTGGCGCCGTCGAGATTCGCATCGCCCTCTCCACTGACGAAGACTTCGTTGATAACCAGCGGATGAAGGGGGTCTCCGTCATCCTCCACTGTTATGGTCGCGCTCAACGGAACATACCCGGGAGCGGTCGCTCGGAGATCCACTGATTGTTGACCATCTGGCCACAGGTCATCCACTCCGGTGATGACGATTTGTGCCGAGGTCTCCCCCTCGTGGAAAGTCAGCGTAGAGGGGACCGCCATTTCGCCTGCATCGGAACTGACCAGTGTCACGGTGAGGGCGGTCAGCGGACCATCCTGCCGTGAGAGCGTGCCGGTCAGAATCGATCCCTCGTGGAGCGAGCCGGGATCGAGGGTGAGCGACAAGGTGGCCACGGGCTGATTGGTGGTGCCCGGGGTGGCGGGGACAACTGCGAATACGCCGGAGGTGAACGGTGGTCCTCCGTCAGGCTGGCGGGCGAGCGCGTGCACGCTGTTGGGGGGCTCATTGAGCTGAAGGCCGCCTGGGGTGAGGGTGGCTAGCAGTTCGAGATCATCCGCGTCATCGGTGCCATAGACAACGGCATCGACCAGACCGGTAGCGGTGGCTCCGGTGGCCGTGGTAAAAACAATTTCGGGGGACTTATACAAACCGATGGCATCGGCGCCATTTTGTAACCATCCGGTGCTGCCGGATTGGAGTACGACGTTGGATCCCGTGACGGCGGCGGAGCCGATCACGAAAAACCCGCCCGCGTTGGTGGTTTTTCCATCCAGACTGACGAAGGCACGCGGCTGGCCTCCGGCTGGCGTGACCTGATAAGCGGCGCGGCTGGGGCTGGCCCCGTTGAAAAAGACGACGAGATAACCGTCGAGCGGAAAAAAAGCGGCCGCGTGGCCGCTGGTCGATTCGTACGCGTAGAGCTCGATAAACTCGCCGACGTCCGGTCCGGGCGTATCACTCTTTAATTCATTGATGACCACCACTGTTTCTGCCTTCAGCGCTGCCGTGAGCCAGAGGAGAAAGAAGAAGGCAGCGGCAGCCATCAGGGTGATGGCCGGACGATGGGCCGGACGCAGTGGGAGAGTCATCATGGGAGGAGGGAGCCGGGTGACCGCGTGGTGGCACGCAACACGTCATCTCCCGTAATGAGTACATATACTCACTGTTTTCCTGAATAGCGCAAGGGAAGATTCGCTTAAAATAACCGGGCGGTTGCTGCGGCGGGAATGTAATCCACGTTACATCCGATGAGGCCGCGCATTGTTATTTTGGATGGGTTTACGCTGAATCCTGGTGATTTGGAGTGGTCCGCCGTGTCGGCGTTGGGGGAGGTGGCGGTGTATGACCGCACGCCGCCGGAGCTTGTGGGGGTCCGGGCGGCGGGGGCGGAGGTGGTCCTGACGAACAAAACCGTGCTTTCGGCGGAGGTGATCGAGGGGTTGCCGGAGTTGCGGTACATCGGGGTTTTGGCGACTGGATATAATGTGGTGGACGTGGTGGCGGCCCGGCGGCGCGGGATTGTGGTGACGAATGTTCCTGGTTATGGCACAGCGGCGGTGGCGCAGCATGTGATGGCACTGCTTCTAGAGTTGACGCAGCGGACGGGTTTGCACAGTGACGGGGTCCGGGCGGGCGAGTGGGCGCGGTCGGTGGACTGGTGTTATTGGCGCACTCCGTTGGTGGAATTGTCGGGTTTGACGATGGGGTTGGTGGGATTTGGCGCGATTGGCCAGGCGGTGGCGCGTCTGGCCCGGGCTTTTGGCATGCCGGTCTTGGTGGCCACGCGCACGCCACGCGGGGAGATGGATGGGGTGGAGTATACGACGATGGATGAGCTTTTTCGCCGGGCGGACGTGGTTTCTTTGCATTGTCCACTGACGCCCGAGACCCAGGGACTGGTTCACGCCGGGCGCCTGGCCGTGATGAAACCAAGCGCTTTTCTGATCAATACCGGACGTGGACCGCTGATCGTGGAACAAGATCTGGCCGACGCCCTGCACAACGGCCAGCTGGCCGGCGCCGGGCTCGATGTCCTGTGTGCCGAACCTCCCGCCGCCGATAATCCGCTGCTGACGGCCCCCCGGTGCCTGATTACCCCGCACCTCGCATGGGCAGCGCAGGCGTCACGACAGCGGCTTATGAAGGCCGTAGCGGAAAATATTCAAGCCTTTCAGGCCGGAAAACCAGTGAACGTCGTCAACGTCTGACGCCGTCCGCTTCCCGGTGCCGTCACCTCCGTCAATCGGAGACGTCAATCGGAGACACCCACATTTTTCAGAATTGGCCGTCGAATGAGTGGGTGTCTTACATGTGTCCGTGACGCCCACCTGCTTGCTTGCGGCCGTGGTTCAGGATTAAGCCCGGGTCATGCGCAGCTTGGCGACTGCGCTGGCGAGGGCGTCGAGCGCGGTGTCGACTTCGGCGGCGGTGGTGGTGCGGCTGAAAGAAACCCGAAGGGTTTCGCGAGCCGGTCGGGAGGCGAGCCCCATCGCAGTCAGCACATGGCTGGGTTTGATCGAGCCGGTGGCGCACGCGGAGCCGCTGCTGACGCAGATGTGCTGGGTGTCGAGCAGGATGATCGCTCCCTGGGCATCCACTCCCTCTAGCTGGAAGTTGCTGGTGTTCGGGAGCCGGGGCGCTTGGCTGGAATGAAGATGCACGCCGGTCAGCCGCTGCTGCAGCCCGGCTTCAAAGATGTCGCGCAGTTCGCCGACTGCCCCGGGGTGACTGGCCAGATGAGTCTGGGCGGCGGCGGCGGCCGCTCCGAGCGCGACAATGCCGGGAACGTTCAAGGTGCCGCTGCGGCGGCCCGCTTCCTGCCCGCCACCGAGCTGCGACGGCCGAAAACGGGCCGTGTTCTTCACATACAGCACCCCCACTCCCTTCGGGCCATGCAGTTTGTGGCCGCTCAAACTAGCGTAATGAACGCGCGATTGCGATAAATCGATGGCCACTTTTCCCGCGGCCTGCACCGCATCCGTATGAAACAAGATGCCGCGCTCGTGAGCCATGGCCGCCGCCTGATCGATCGGATGAATCAGCCCGGTTTCATTGTTGGCCCACATCAGCGACACCAGTGCCGTCTGGCCGGGCCGCAACACGGCCTCATAGGCTGCCATGTCGATCCGGCCTTCGGCATCGACCGGTAGGATGGAGACATCGTACCCATGGGCGGCTAATTCGTCGTAGGGTCGAAGGGTGGCGTCATGTTCGGTTGCGCAGGTGACAAGGTGGCGCCGCTCAGGATGCAGGGCGATGGCCGAGTGGATGGCGGCATGGCTCGACTCGGTGCCGCCACTTGTAAAAACGATTTCGTCCGCTTCCGCCCCGATCAGAGCGGCCACTTGTGACCGGGCCAGCTGGACCGCTTCCCGGGCCCGCCGCGCAAAACGATACCCGCTGGAGGGATTGGCCCAGTTCTCGGTCAGAAACGGTCGCATCGCTTCCCACGCTTCCGGAGCGAGTGGCGTGGTCGCATTGTGGTCGAGATAGATCAAATCGGGATCAGCCATGACGTCGGTAGGGTAGACCCGGTCGGCAGGGACGCAAAAGGTCGCTCATTTTATCCTTTGTCGCGGCCCCGAGAGTGGGCATTGGGTGCACCATGGTAGAAATGTTTCATCAAGTGCTCGAACGCTTCGAGTTAAACGTCTGGAAAGTGATCGGTCTCATGGGGGCGGCCCTGTTCGGATGTCGCTGGCTAGTGCAAGCGGCGGCTTCGCGCCGCGCAGGTCGTTCCGTGGTGCCGCCCGTTTTCTGGTTGATCAGCATCGCCGGCTCGTTGATGCAGCTGCTCTATTTCACTTTTTATCGCGTCGATTCCGTGGGTATCATCAATACCCTGCCTCCATTTCTGGTCAGCGCTTACAATGCTTGGCTGGTCTTTGGAAAAAGTGCCCGGTCGTCGGATGCCCCGACCGCTCGTGCCGGGGACGACGATTGAGGTCAGACAAATCGGCGGGGGAGGATGGCTTGCTTTTCGTTCTTCCGAGCGGGACGAAAGCGGGGACTCCTCCCTTAGGTCACGTGTGTGAGCGGACTTCGAGGGCGAAGCGAGCGGGGATGGCAGGATGACCCGGCAGGGGCCCGTTTTTTGCCGGGGCCTACGGCTCTTCTCTTCCCTGTTACTGGGTTACTGGAGGCGGAAGGTGATGCGCGCCTTGTCTTTATCGTACGGTGACATTTCCATTTTCACGCGGTCGCCGATGACGAGGCGAATGAAGCGTTTGCGCATTTTGCCGGAGATGTGAGCGAGCACTTCGTGTTCGGTACCTTGAAGTTTGACGCGGAACATGGTGCCGGCTAGCACCTGAGTGACGGTGCCTTCCAGTTGAATCGCCTGTTCTTTTGTTTCCTCTTCCTCCACCTGTTCTGGGCGTGGGCCGAATCGTTGTGGGCCACCAGAACGGCGACGACCGGCAAATCGGCGACCACCGCCGCCACCGCCACCACCGGGACGTGAGCCGCCTGGACGCGGCGGGCCACCCGGTCTTGGGGGGCCGCCTGGACGAGGGGGACCGCTGGCTCCGCCGGGACGCGGGGGACCACCCGGACGGGGTGGGCCACCGGGACGAGGCGGGCCGGTGGGCCGAGCCGCACTGCTACCGCCTGGACGGGGCGGGCCGCCCGGCCTCGCGGGGCCACCCGGGCGTGGCGGACCCCCGCCACCGGGACGCGAAGGACCACCGGGGCGATAACCACCACCGGGACGAGGAGCATTAGGACGACTGGGCATGCGGAGTATTGGAAAACGATGATACTCGATTCATTTTTGCCCGCTGACAACAGCAAATCAGAGAAGTGCGCCGGGCCACGGAACGTGGCCATTCCGCCCGCCCGCCGGTTATTCCGTGCGAAAACTCCCCAGCGCGGACAGTCCTTCCTTGTTCAGTAGGAGCACTTCATAACTCACCGGATAGCTCGCCTCCGCATACGCTTCAAGAATCTTCGGCCCCAATGCCTTATAATCTCCCATCGGCCGGGGGAAAACATAAATCGTAAACCGGTCGGGAATCAACACCACCAAGTCATCACCCATCGCCGTCCTAAACATCTCGTAAAAAGCCGGTGCCAGCACCGTGCCAGCCGTCAAATGACTCTGGCCACGCACGACCGCCGAAATGACATTCCCGCGCGCATCCTTGCTCATTTCCGGCTTCAACGTGGCCCACACCCGCGTCGCCGCCGCCTCCGCCCGCCGCGTGAATCCCGCCCATCCATACCCCAAGGCGTCAAATTCCGCCTTTGTGTAATACCGAACACTCCCTAACCGGGTCTCCCGGCCCGGTACGAAAGCCGTCATTTTCGCACCTTTGAGAAGACGGCTGACCGGCGGTCCGTCCTTCGGCTCAATCAAAAGACACACCTCCTCCAACGCCCGCACCGGCCCACTCATAAGATAACATAAAACACAGAATACCAACACCGAACGCCCACAACAGCGCAGGGGAAAGGTCGCGCCCACAGCTCGGAAAGGAGCGCCGAATTTTAAAATAAGAGTATTTACCATGTGCTGACAGTGAGATTTTTCCTGATGTCGCCTCAGCGACTGGCTGTCGCAGCACTGAGAAAATAATCCAAGGTGCTGGGGAAAACTGTCGCGAAAACGACATTTTAACGTATACTCATCCTTACCTATGGCAACTTCGACCACCCCAACCCGCCGGACTCGTTTCTCGCGGAGGATTCCTGATCACGTAACCGATGAATTGGTGAACGTGCTCTCGATCCCCAAAGTATACGAATTCAACGAACTTTTCGGCTTGGTCTATGAGAACCTGAAAAAGCGCAATGCGGTCAGCGGTGGTGAAGAAATGCTGCGTCTGCGGGCCTACGAGAAACTGCAGAATCTTGTCGGTCGGAATTTGGTGGAAAAGGTCATGAAAACATATCGCGGTCTGGCCGGAATCAAATCCGCCGCCAGCGTGAATCAACCAAAACCCATGATGAGTCCGATCATGGCCGCCGCTCAGGCCGCCGTGAAAGCGGAAGAAGAAGCAGAAGCCGCCGCCGAACGCGCTGCCGTCAAAGCCGCTACCGCCGCTACTGCGGCCGCCGCGAAAGCCGCCGCCACCGAAGAAGCCGCCACACCTAAAGTGACCGCTGTCGCGGCTAAAGCGCCAGTGGGCGCAGCGAAGGCGACCACCGTCGCAGCTAAAGCGAAAACCGCTCCAGCTAAAGCAACGGCCGTTGAGGCGAAGCCAGTCGCGAAAAAACCTGCAGCAGCCAAAACCAAGGCCGAAGCACCCGTAGAAGCGCAACCGTCACTGGTGAAGGCCGCTTCTGCCAAAAGCCCGGCCAAGACGACCAAAGTGGCAACAGCCAAGCCGGCTGCCAAAGCAAAAGCCGCCAAGTCTGCTGTGGCCAGCAAGAGCTAGGGTCACGGACCGCTGGCGCGATGAGCGTCGCGATCTAAGTGAGTGAATCCTTCATGAATCCCGCGATCAGCCCACGGCTGGTCGCGGGATTTTTATGCAGTGTGTCGGCTGGTGCCGGGAGCCGGTGAGTTACGTTCGTTCGCGCAGCAGGCCGTCGCGGTAGGCGATCACGAGTTCTTCCAAAGCGTCGGCGCGGGCCGATAATTCATCTCCTTCTTCTGTGTCGGCGACGAGGCGTGGTTGCGGGTATTCGCATACAGTGGTGACGGTGGGCACGATATCAGCATCGTTTTGAATGACTTCTTCGACGGATTCGAAATGATGGTGTTCGGCGAGGGCCACGCGTTCGGACGACAAGACGAGGGTGTAGCCGCGGTCGCCATAGACTTGAGAGAAGGCGCCATCGATGGTGACAGCATTGCCGCCGTGTTTGACGGGTCGTTCACCTTTTTCCGGCTGGACCGGCACATGACCGTTGACGACGAGGGGTTGCTGAGATGTCACGCCCATTTCACGCGCGATCTGCCGGGTGAAGTCGGCGTCATTGATCATCTGGAAGTAGGGGTTTTTTGTTTCGCGATGGGTGGCGGGGTCTTTGATAAAATACCGTTCGAAGGTGGTCATCCGGTCTTTGCCGAAGAGCGGCGATCGCGGTCCCGCCCACATCCACCAGAACCAGTCGGCGTCGGTGTCGGCATGGGAAGCGGTCTTGCGATAGGCGCGGCGCACCAGTCCCTCAAGGGCCTCAAATAAGGCGCGTCCAGCACACGGGCGGCCTTCGATTTCCACGCTCAGCGGGGTGCCTGCGGCGTCGACCGGCACGCAGGCGTGGAAAATAGCCACGTGGTCGCGCCGGGTGACCATGGCCCCATGGCGCACCACCCAGCTCATATGCTCCCAGAGCCGCGGACTGTGCATGAAGGATTCGCGCAAGCGGTCGAGACACCGCCGTTCGTCGGCACTCAGATCGGTGGCATGCCGGGGGTCGAGGGTGGGGAAATGAGTGTCAAGCAGCGGGTGAGCGACCCCTTCGAGAAGGACGGTGCCGTCGCGCAAATTGATTTTATCAAGGATCAGGCGGTCGTCCATGCCCCACTCCGGATGCCGGCGGATCATTTGTTCGGTCAGCTTGAGCTCGAGAAGCGTGGCCGCTTTGTGCATGCGCGCGACTTGAAGGGAGGAGCGCAGTCCGCCCTCGCCGTGTGGTAGGAATCGTTCAGCGGGATCCGTGCCGTACACGTCCCGGGCGAGTTTCTCCAGCGGACTGAGAATGATGCCATATCCCTCCTCCAGCTGCCAGAGCCGCTGGTAACGCAGTGACATGCGCAAAACAGTGGCAATTAAGGCTTCATGCCCAAGGCAGGCACCCATCCAGGTCACATCATGGTTGCCCCAGACTAGAGCGACCTTCGGCTGCTGCTTGAGAAACTCGATAACCCGATCGATCCGCGGACCGCGGTCGCCAAGGTCACCCGCGACAATGATTTCGCTTACGGCCAGTGTGCGCACAAGGCGGCAGGCATGATGCACGGCATCAAGGTCGGCTTCATGCGCAGTCAACAAAGCGAGCATTTCGTCGACGTAGCTCAGCGGGCGGCCGCTGTGGGGCTCGACCAGTAATTCGCGGTAGAGGTGGCGGTAATCTTCGACCATGCGGCTGCGGAGTTCCTCGCGCGGATAGGCGCCGGCCTGACGGCGGATGATTTCGAAGAGCTGGCGCAGGGTGGTGCGAACCCATGGTCCGCGGATGGCCGGAGTAGCCAGTTCGGGGCGGGTGCGCATGACCTCGCGAGGGTAATAAATAAGAGCGAGGAGCTGGCGTTGTTCGGTGGTCGAGAGACGGCCGTTGAAGATGGATTCCACCAGCGGCCGCAGGCTGCCGGAAGCATTGTTGATGACATGGCGTAGTTTTCCGTCTTCCCCATGAACATCGCTGATGACATGGATCACGCCCTTGGGCAGCCGACACTTGGCGCGCAGCAAGGCCGCTTCGGCCAGAGCGGCCCGCGCCGTCGGTACGGAATCAGCTAAAATCTTCAGTCGGGCGAGCGGGGTCGGCGGCATGGCTCAGTGAGGCTGTGTGGCCGCCTCCACGCAAGCGCGCACCCACCACGATTTGAGCTGTCCGAAGGCGGCGCGCGGTCGCTACTCCCGCTCTACAGGATTCGCACGACGCGGGAATCTGGCGTAGAGTCGTCATTCGCATGTCTGACCTATCACCATCGTCCCACCGCTCGCCCCCGCTGGAATTGCTCTCCCCAGCCGGAACGTGGGAGTGCGCCCGCGCCGCCGTGGCCAATGGCGCCGATGCCATCTACTTTGGATTGCAGAAATTTAATGCGCGTCTCCGAGCCGGTAATTTTTCAGACGATGACCTGCCCGGTCTGATGGAATTCCTTCATCAGCATGGAGTGAGAGGGTTCGTGGCCATGAACACACTCATCTTCACCCGCGAGTTGGAAGAGGCGGCCGACCAGCTGCGCCTCCTGCAGGCAGCCGGGGTCGACGCCATCATCGTCCAAGACCTCGGCCTCATTCGCATGGCCAGAGCCGTCGCACCCCGCCTGGAAATCCACGCCAGTACCCAGATGACCCTGACGTCGCCGGAGGGACTGCAGTTCATCGATGCCGGCCTCGGCCTCGATCGCGCCGTCCTCGCCCGCGAACTCAGCCTGCGCGAATTAAAAAAATTCGCCGCTGCCGATCCAGCCGCCGCCGCTCACGGCGTGCCCCTCGAGGTCTTTGTCCATGGTGCCCTGTGCGTCGCCTACTCCGGCCAATGCCTGACCAGCGAAGCCCTCGGCCAACGCAGCGCCAATCGAGGCGAATGCGCCCAAGCCTGCCGCATGCCCTACCAGCTGGTCGTCGATGGCGAGATCCGCGACCTCGGCGATCAGCGCTACCTGCTCTCCCCACAAGACCTCGCCGCTATCAACGAAATCCCCAGCCTGATCAACGCCGGCGTCAGAAGCTTCAAAATCGAGGGACGCCTCAAAACACCAGAATACGTCGCTTCCGTCACCCGCGCCTATCGCGCCGCCATCGACGCCGCGACTGCCGCTGCTGAGTCGAAGCGGGAGTCGGGGGTGGCCGCTGAGCCGCCGCTAGCGTCCGTGCCGCCCAAATCATTAGCGGTCGCCGGGGAGCAGCCAGCGGCGGAACGTCTTCGCTATGAACTAGAAATGGCGTTTTCGCGCGGGCTTTCCACCGGCTGGATGCATGGAGTAAACCATCAAGAACTGGTGCATGCCCGTTACGGCAAAAAGCGTGGGGCCTTGCTGGGCACAGTGGTGCGAACCGGGGCGGACTGGGTGGAGCTGCGTCTGGTGGCCCCAGTCATGGCCGGTGATGGAGTCGTTTTCGAAAATCCGGCTGATACCGACCGCGAGATGGGTGGGCGTATTTTCCAGCTCGATCAGAATCGGTTGTATTTCGATCGGCGGGCGCCGGTGAATCCGGAGCGTGTGATGCCGGGCACGCGGGTTTTTAAGACGGATGATCCTCGATTGAATGCTGAGTTGCGATCGACGTTTGCCGGAGTGGGCAGTGCGCCCGGGCGGGTACCGGTTTTTTTGCGGATGACGGGGCGAGTGGGGGAGCGGTTGTGTGTGCAGGCGGGGGCGGAATTCCCGAATGGAGCTTCGCCGCAGTGTGTGGTTGAGTCGTCGCTGCCGCTGGTGGCGGCGCGGACCCGGCCTCTAACGCAGGCGGTGGCAGAGGAGCAGATGGGACGGTTGGGCGGTACGCCGTTTCATCTGGCCGGCCTGCATTTCGAGGTCGAGGACGGTGTCATGTTGCCGCTCAGCGAGTTGAATCGTATGCGGCGGGAGCTGGTGGATGTCATGCCCGGGCCGTGGGGGGTGCGGCCGGATGCGGCGGGGAACTTTCCTGTGGTTTCCGCCGTGCCGCAAGTGGCGGCGGCG
>CAJBME010000020.1 GCA_903954065.1 uncultured bacterium | reverse complement strand
GGCCTTTTGGTTTTCGAGCCAAGTGTCCAAGAATTTCGGTCCAGAGGCCAGCCTCCACCCATCGGCGCCAACAACGGTAGATCGTGTTCCAACGTCCCCAATGCGAAGGAAGTGCCCGCCATCGACATCCCTCCCGCAGGAGGTGAAGGACTGCCCGGAGTACATGGTCAGAGACGAGTGGAGGTCTTCCAACATTCTGTGTTTTCCCCGTTTTCCATAAATCTGGTCGGACCGATTTAAGTTAATTTTTTTAGGCAAAGGAAGATCGGATCTTCCAGAGCTTCGGTAAGCTTAGTCAGTTTCATTGTAGGCCTACAATATCTCTAGTTTGTTGGCGGTCAACATAATAGAATAAATCAACACGCCCTAGACTGATCAAAAAGCTGTTGGCGACCGAGTAATTGCAAAGTACCCGCACCCGACGAGCGTTAATACGCCGGGCGAGCTGGTTGATTCAGGATTCTTGAGCCCTGTAAATTAGAAATACGTATGCAATGGTACATAAAATTATGTGGAAAGTGGGCCGGGGATGAGCTGGACGAAGCCAAGGCGTACCTTTCGCGAATTTTGTTGGCGATCAAAATCGAATCCGCTCAATCTCCTCCAGCGTGATGTTGTCAGCCGTTCGGTCGTAGAGTTTCGTGGTGCGAGGCGATTCGTGCGCCGCAATGTGAGCGGCCGTTTCAAGGGAACCGCCGTTCCCCAGGTACACGGTGATCCCAGTGGCACGGAAGCTGTGATTGCAGACGCGGCCTTCGAGGCCAGCACTTTTCGCACGTCGTTGGACGATACGGAACGCATCGACCCGGGACATGCCGAGTTCGGTGATCTGGCCGGTGCGTCCACGGGTGGACCGGAAGAGAGGAGTTTTGGGGGAGTCCTTAAGGCTGGCCGCCTCGATGTACGCGTCCAGGTATTCCTCGGCTTTATGATGGCACGGGACCTCGTGAAATTTCCCGCCCTATCGTGGAGCCGCAGCCAGGCGCGTTTGCCCTGTGGGTAGTAGTCTTGGACAAGCATGCCGACCACGGCCGACACTCGGGCAAAGCTGTAGAGCATCGTGGCGATGAGCGCACGATCGCGCAGGCCGATGACGGAGTCCGTGGGAATCGAATCGAGGAGTTGGCGCGCTTCTTCGGCGGTCAGTACCGGCGTTTTGCCCTTCTTGACGACGTGTTTTGGCCCACGCACGGCCGCCGCCGGGTTGAAGGCCACGATCTGCCCGGTCACCAGCCAATCAAAGAGCATGCGGATGGCGGCCAAGTGCTGCTTCACGGAGGGATCGGAGAGCCCGACGGTGAAGCCCTCGATGTAGGTGGCGACATGCACGGGCCGGATGTCGTCCAGCGCGAGGCCGCGCTTTTGACACCAGTCAAAAAACCGCGAGACGGCGCGAAAATAGGCCTCCCGCGTGTTCTGAGTGGACGGATGTTGAGACCGGCTCGCTGGGCGCTGGCGAGCACGGACATGATGGCGCCGACGCGTGGGCCGCTTTTCTGGGTGCCCAAATACATCCAGTTCTTAGTAAGCCCCTCAGCAACCGCGTGTAGCTGGTTCGGTTTGACCATGGAGTGTGGCCGGCATGAAGACGCAGCTGAGTGGAGATGCAGGAAGGGTGGGAGAGTGGGCGTGGTCGCATCTGGCCGGGATCGGCGTGGGTGGGTGGAACTCGAGTTCAGGCTGTCGGAGGTTTCCAGTTTTCTGGCAGGAGGGTATGGATCTGGTCTTCAGCAGTGTTAAGACCCAATGCTGTATACACTTCGTAGCCGTCGGCTTGGATGAACTCTCCTTTTTTGAGCCTCTGACCTCGT
>CAJBME010000019.1 GCA_903954065.1 uncultured bacterium | reverse complement strand
TTCGGAGAAACGTTCGGCGCCGCGACCGGGGTCAGCGACCCACGGCTACAGAAGATCCTCATCCCTCAAACCTCTCCCGCGTCTTCTAATCCCAGAGAGGCACGACTCCCCGGTACTGGGCGGGGTGACCGGCGATGCCGTTCCACAGCAATATGGCATGGGCGGCCTCATGCTCGAGGGTACGGTCATCCCAGGTACCATCTGGCAGCACGGCGATGACGATGACCACCGGGCGCAACCTTCCAGTAAAGACCGTGAGACCGCCGGAGCGATCGCGGACCTCCTCGCGCACGGAGGTAAAGAACGGAATACCGCGGACATCTCGGCGCACAGCGGGCACTGGTTTGAGCACTACATCTCCGCCAAACTTCATGCCTCGTCGGCTGAAATGCGGCGAGGTCAGCAGCGATTCCAAGTGCTCTCGGGTCCGTTGTTCCATCAGGGGATTTCCGCCTGCTTGCACTCGGTACACGTTGGGAATGCGGATGGCGCGATGGAAGCTAGTGCACCCCGCCGCGCTGAGCGCGGCCATGACCACCATGAGGGAAAACGCCCCCCAGAACGGAGCTGCATGAGACCATAGCTCGGAACTAGGAAGACGCTTTGCCATGCGTGCTGATCTTGCCGGAGGGAAACCTTCGACGCAAGCCAAGCCGAATCCCCACCGCCCGTTCCGTCTCCGGGTGATTTACTCCCAAATCCGGCACCAAGGCTGCTCTGCACCGCATCTCTTTCCTCCGTCCCCCACCCCCAGCACTCGATCATGGCGATCCACATCGCACTCCATCACGTCTCCCGCTACACGTACGACCGCCCCGTCAACCACGCGCCCCATGTGGTGCGATTGCGGCCCGTTCCTCACTGCCGGACCCGCGTGCTCAGCTACTCGCTCAAAATCGAGCCGGAATCACACTTCCTCAACTGGCAACAAGATCCGTTTTCCAACTGGCACGCCCGTCTCGTCTTTCCCGAAAAAACAAGTCACATGGTCGTGACCGTCGATCTGGTCGCCGAAATGGCCGTGTACAACCCGTTCGATTTCTTCCTCGAAGAAACCGCAGCGAAAATTCCTTTTATCTATGAACCCGTATTAGCCAAAGACTTGGCGCCATTTCTCGAGCTCGGTCCGCTGACTCCGGCGTTTCGTTCCTACTCCAACACCATCACGCGCACCCCTACTCCCACCATCACATGGCTGGTCGCGCTGAACCAAAAGCTGTGTCAGGACATCACTTATGGCATCCGCCTCGAGCCCGGCGTGCAATCACCGGAGGAGACGTTGACCAGCCGCTCAGGCTCATGCCGTGACTCCGCCTGGTTGATGGTGCAACTACTGCGCCATCATGGCCTCGCCGCCCGCTTCGTCTCCGGGTATCTCATCCAACTCAAGCCGGATGTGCCCTCCATCGACGGACCAACTGGCGCCGCCATGGATTTTACCGACCTCCACGCTTGGGCCGAAGTCTATCTACCAGGGGCCGGCTGGGTCGGACTGGACCCGACTTCTGGGTTATTTGCTGGCGAAGGCCACTTGCCGCTAGCCTGCACGCCCGAACCAGAAAGCGCCGCCCCCATCACCGGAGCCACCGATCCGTGCTCGTCGGACTTCGTCCACGAAATGCGCGTCGAACGCATTTTCGAAAGCCCTCGCGTCACCAAACCGTATACGGATGACCAATGGACAGCCATCGAAGCCTTAGGCCACCGGGTTGATCTGGACCTGCGGGCGGCGGATGTGCGCCTCACCATGGGCGGCGAACCGACGTTTATTTCCATCGATGACATGGAAGGGGCAGAATGGAACTTTGCCGCGGTCGGCCCGGCAAAACGTCGACTCTCATCAACATTGTTGCGACGCCTGCACCAGGCGTTCGGCCCGGGGGGATTGCTCCACCACGGCCAAGGCAAATGGTATCCCGGCGAGGTCCTGCCCCGCTGGGCCCACGGCGCTTGGTGGCGCCGTGACGGCCACCCGCTCTGGCACGACCTGTCACTGCTGGCCGAACCAGGTCAAAATCATGACCACGGTCCAGAGGAATCCGCTCAGTTTATCCTCCACCTGGCCAAAACGCTCGGGGCCAGCCCAGCTCACATCATGCCCGCTCACGAGGACGTCACTCACCTCCTCTGGATCGAAGGGAAGTTACCCATCAACGTCGACCCACTGCAGTCACACCTCGACAACCCAGAAGAACGAGACCGCCTGCGCCGTCTCTTCACCACCGACATTGGCGCCGTCACCGGTCATGTCCTGCCCCTCCAACGCCACCAAGGCCGCTGGGCCAGCGGCCCATGGTTCCTGCGCCAAGGACATCTCTTCCTCATCCCCGGTGACTCACCCATGGGCCTGCGGCTCCCGCTCAACTCCCTGCCATGGGTCGCTCCCAGCGAATATCCTTTCATCTACCCGCCAGATCCCTGGGACGACTTCGACTCGCCTCTCCCCACCCCCGCCGACTTCCAAGCCGAATACTGTACGGCCGCCACACCCGCACCCGCAGCCCCGGCAGCGGCCATCGCGACTGATACACCCGCCGCCACCGCCACCGCCGCCGCGGCAGCTCCACCGGCTGTACCCAAACCGCCGGCTCAGCAAGAATCGGCCCCGGGCATTATCCGCACCGCGCTCTGTGTCGAACCGCGCGGGGGCACATTGCACGTCTTTTTGCCGCCCGTACCCACCACCGGTGATTATCTGGAACTTGTTTACGCTATTGAACACACAGCGACCAGCCTACGACTGCCGGTCATTCTCGAGGGCACGCCACCACCGTTCGACCCCCGACTGCGCCACGTCAAAGTCACCCCGGATCCGGGCGTACTGGAAGTCAATATGCCGCCGGCGGAAACGTGGGGTGAATGCGTGCATCTGACGACCACGCTGTATGAAGAAGCGCGGCAGATCCGCCTCGGCACCGAGAAGTTCATGATCGACGGCCGCCATGTCGGAACCGGCGGCGGCAATCACATTGTGCTCGGCGGTCCGACGCCAGCCGACAGCCCGTTTCTCCGTCGACCCGACTTGCTGCGCAGCCTGCTGACGTACTGGCAAAACCACCCGGGCCTCTCCTATCTTTTTAGCGGATTGTTCTTGGGCCCGACCAGCCAGCACCCGCGTATCGATGAAGCACGACACGATTCCCTGGAGGAACTGGAACTCGCTTTTGCCCAGCTCCCACCGACCGGTACCGAGGTCCCGTCGTGGCTGGTCGACCGCCTGTTCCGCCATCTTCTCACCGACGCCTCGGGCAATACTCACCGCGCAGAATTTTGCATCGACAAATTATTTGATCCCGACTCGCCCACCGGTCGACTGGGATTACTTGAGCTGCGGGCGTTTGAGATGCCCCCGCATGCGCACATGAGCTTGGTCCAGCAATTATTGCTCCGCGCGCTGGTCGCTGTGTTTTGGAATACGCCGTGCACTCGGCGGCTGACCCGATGGGGTACTGCCCTGCACGATCGTTTTATGATGCCTTATTTTGTGGCCCAAGATCTGGCCGGGGTCGTCGATGAACTGCGCGGCTGGGGCCAACCCTTTGACATGGAATGGCTCGCCCCCCATCTGGAATTTCGCTTTCCGCTCTTGGGCAGCTTCACCCAGCGCGGCATCACCGTCGAATTGCGCACCGCTCTGGAACCATGGCACGTCCTCGGCGAACAAGGCGGCGGCGGCTCCACCACCCGATACGTCGACAGCTCGCTCGAACGCTTAGAGGTCCGCGTGCGCGGTCTGTCCGGGTCGCGCTACGTCGTGACGTGCAACCGATACCCGCTGCCCCTCCAGCCGACCGGCACCGTCGGCGAAGCCGTCGCCGCCGTGCGCTTTCGCGCCTGGCAGCCGCCCGAATGCCTCCACCCCACCATCGGCGTGCACGCCCCACTCACCTTCGACATCGTCGATACCTGGAATGAACGAAGCCTAGGAGGCTGCCTCTACCACGTGTCCCACCCCGGAGGACTGAGCTACGAAAAATTACCCGTCAACGCCTACGAGGCGGAAAGCCGGCGCCTCTCCCGCTTCTCCAGTATCGGCCATACCGCCGGCTCCCTCAAAGTCACTCCCGCCCACATCAGCCCCACCCACCCGTTCACCCTCGACCTCCGCCGGCAACCCGCCCCCCCCACCAGAATGTAAGTGCGAGGGGAGGAAGAAAAGCGGAAAGCAGAAAGCTGAAAGCGGAAATCGGAAAACTGGGAACGGTGGCCCCGGGAGCGCTGACGTCCTCGTCGGCCGATACGAACCCATTGATTCGTCCCTCGGTCCCCAGCCTCACCGGATCTGGCGCGCGCGCCACTATTTCACAAACGGATTGACCGTTTGAGCCAGGATCCTCCAACCCGAATCCAGCTCAGCGCGTTGGAACCGGACCAAAAAGACGTTCGGAGATACGTTCGCCGAGGCCCGCGCCGACACCATCGCGTCCGTTTTTCCTTCACCGACCGGGCGGCTCCGGGGTCAGCGACCCCAGCTACAGAAGAAACCTTGGCCTCTAAGCCACAACCCTCAAACGCCGGTTACGAACGAGGTGATTCGCATCCGGCAAATTCAAACCCTCCTACCAACCAACCCTCTCGGCCCTCACTCGCCGGCTTCTGGCTCCTCGTTTGCGGGTGATTTCTCACGGCTGCGGCGGCGTTCTTCCAGCCGGGTCCGTTCTTCCGGGGTCAATTCCGGCAGGGACGGTCTTTCTGCGGTGACGGCGGGGCCGAGATCGGTTTTGTTCCAATAGACGACCACATTGTGCGTTGCCCGCCCGGACGCGATGAGGTCGGTCCGGCCGTCGTCATCGAGATCTGCTGCCACCAAGTCTTCACAGGCCATCGGCGTGTCAGGTCCCAGCACGTGCGTGATCCACTTCTCTTCGCCGCTGGCGTCATCCCTTACATACAGTTTCAAGCCTGTGCGTCCTTCCGCATCTGGTTCGCGCCAGCCCGCCACCACCTCGGGGAAACCGCGCCCCAGCAACGGCTGACATACTAACGCATGCCCTTGATTCAAAGATTTATCCAACACAACCAACCCAGAATCATCATGATAAACCACGACCCGGGAGCCGTGCATTGGCTGCACCAACGCCATAATGCTCGTTCCCGCGGCCCGAATCTCCCCAACACCTTCCTCCAACCCCGGCTGCTCCATCATCCGCCCTTCCCAACGGCCATCCACCCACGTCACCTGCCTTACGCCCTGACGCCCGCCAATCCAGAGACTCTCCGCCCCCGAGCGCAGCTTTCGCACCTCAAAATTGTGCGTTTTGTTCAAGCTCTCGTCCACCACCGTCGTCGTCCAACCCGCCGCCTCGCTGCGGTCGTCAGGAACCTCGTAGGCCAGCACCCGCACCGGCGCCCCTTCTCCCGTCATCGGGTTATTCCCCCGCCCGTGCAACGGCACCACCACCAGCTGAAAGGCCCCGTCTCCGGTGCGCACCCACTTCATCCGATGCACCGTCGGCTCGTGGGTCAACTTGACCGGCGACCACAGTCCGCCGTCACCGCCAACCGG
This sequence comes from uncultured bacterium, assembly GCA_903954065.1. Classification (GTDB taxonomy): domain Bacteria; phylum Verrucomicrobiota; class Verrucomicrobiia; order Verrucomicrobiales; family V1-33; genus CAJBME01. The sequence goes on along the minus strand of CAJBME010000019.1, from coordinate 25,391 downwards.
TCGCTGCAAATAAAAAACGGCCCCACTTTTGACCTCATCCACCGTCTCCCCTGGATTCCACTGCGCCCCGACCGCCACTTCTGCACGGCCGTCGCCATCAATGTCGCGCGCCGCCACGCAGACGTTGTCCATCAAAGTCAACTGACGCGCAATCAAGTGCTTCTGCCACTGGGGATTCTGATACCAGACGACTTCGGACTTGTCTGCCACCACCACATCCGAACGCCCATCGCCATCCATGTCCGCCACCGCCACCCCATAACCAATCTTGATCCCGTCATCAATCACCTGCGCCTCAAATACCGGCACCGGCGCATCCAGCGCAAAAACCGCCGGACACGCGAACGCCAGAACCATCATTCGACTCATCATACCCTCAGTCTAACCGAGAAATTATAATCGAGAAACCGAGGATTTGACGAGATTTTCTCCATGCAATCCGTTCATCCCTGCACAGCGTTACCTGAATGAGATTTCTCACCGCATTGGCCGGCCTCGGCCTGATCCTGACGCTCCTCGGCCTGACCGCCTGCAGCCGTCACGACTCGCGCGCCCGCAAGGCAGCACGCGAAGGCATCCTGCTGGTCGGCAATGGCACCGAACCGAAATCCCTCGACCCCCACATCGCCAGTGGCGTCACCGAACACCACCTCATCATCACGCTGCTCGAAGGCCTGACCTCAGACCACCCAGTCGAGGAATCCGTCGTGCCCGCCGCCGCCGCCCGCTGGGAGGCCAATGACACCCTCGACGAATGGACGTTTCACCTCCGGCCAGAGGCGAAATGGAGCAATGGCGACCCCGTCACCGCCCAGGACTTCGTTTGGGCTTACCAACGACTGCTCACCCCCTCGCTCGGCGGTGAATATGCCGCCATGCTCTACCTCCTCAAAGGAGCAGAAGCCTTCAACAAAGGCGAAACTACCGACCCGCAATCGATCGGCGCCCGCGCCCTCGACCCACTCACCCTCCGCCTCACTTTGGTCGGCCCCACCCCGTACTTCCCCAGCATGCTGACCCACTATGCTTGGTTCCCCGTCCACCCGCCCACCATCCTCGCCCACGGCAAAATCGACACCCGCGCCAGTCGCTGGACCCACCCCGGCAACTTCGTCGGCAATGGCCCATTCACCCTGAAAACATGGCGCTTTAAACACCTCATCGAAGTCGTCCGCAATCCCCACTACTGGGATGCCGCCACCGTCAAACTCAATGGCATTCGCTTCCTCCCGATCGATAACATCCCGGCCGAAGAACGCATGTTCCGCGATGGCCAGCTCCACCTGACGGAAACAGTACCCCTCGACAAAATTGAGCACTGGCGCACCAAGCAGGCTGACAGCTACTACGAGAACCCGTATCTCGCCGTGTATTTCTACCGGATCAACGTCACTCATCCGCAGCTCAAAGACCCGCGCGTGCGCCACGCCCTTTCGCTGGCCATCGACCGCGAGGCCATCACCAAAAACATCATGAAAGCCGGGCAATCCCCGGCCACCGGTTTGGTCCCACCCGTCGCCGGCTACACCGGCCCCGGGCTTGTGAAGTTCGATCCTGTCGAGGCCCGCCGCCTGTTGGCCGAGGCTGGTTACGCCGATCCTTCCACTTTCCCCCGGTTTGATATTCTTTTTAACGTCAGCGAGTCGCATCGCACCATTGCCGAAGCCATTCAGCAGATGTGGAACAAAAACCTCGGACTCAATGTGGGTCTTAACAGTCAGGACTGGGGCGTGTATCTCGATGCCCAGCAGCGACTCGACTTCAATGTTTCTCGCGCCGCTTGGACGGCGGACTACCCAGACCCCATGACGTTTCTCGACATGTGGACGACTGGCAATGGCAACAACATGACTGGGTGGAGCCGACCGGAATTTGATGCACTGATTGCTCAAGCGCGCACCATTCGCGATACGAGTGAACGCTTTACTGTCCTCAAAGAAGCGGAATCACTGCTGCTCCAGGACATGCCCGTCATCCCGCTCTACATCTACGTTCGCAATTACCTCGTCTCCCCTGCCGTCACCGGCTGGCATCCCAAATTGCTCGATTCCCGCCCATGGAAACACGTGGGCCTGCAAGTGGATCCTCCAAGCCCACACACGCCATGATTCGATTTCTCTACAACCGGTTGTGGCAGTCGATTGCCACGTTGTTTGCCATCATCACCGTCACGTTCTGGATCATTCAGGCCGCTCCCGGCGGGCCGTTTCAAAGTGAACGAGCGGTCTCACCGCACATCCGCGAACAAATGCTGGCCGCGTATGGACTGGACCGTCCGCCATTTGCCCAGTATACGCATTACCTCGGGAACTTGCTCAAAGGCGATTTCGGGCTCACCACCAAATACGAAGGATGGACGGTGCTAGAAATCATTGGCGGCGCTTTCCCTATTTCTTTGCAGTTGGGACTGCTCGGCATGGCCTTTGCTCTCACTTTCGGCTTGCCCGTGGGCATCATCGCCGCCGCTCGCAAAAACTCTGCTGCCGACTGGCTCCCGATGTCCATTTCCATGCTCGGCATTTGCCTACCGACCTTCGTCATGGGCCCGCTACTCGCCCTCGGATTAGGCCTCAAACTCAATCTGTTTAATGTCGCCGGCTGGTACGGCTGGAGCGATCGTGTCCTCCCGTCCCTCACTCTCGGTCTCTTCTACGCCGCTTATATCGCCCGCATGACGCGCGCCGGCATGCTCGAAGTCCTCTCTCGCGACTTCGTCCGCACCGCCCGCGCCAAAGGGGTCTCGGAAACCGCCGTCCTCCTGCGCCACTCGCTCAAAATCGGCCTGACTCCAGTCATCGCCTTCCTCGGCCCCGCCATGGCCGGCATGGTCACCGGTTCGTTCGTCGTGGAAAACATCTTCCAAGTCCCAGGCCTAGGACAACACTTCGTCTCGGCCGCCCGCAATAGCGACTATACCCTGCTCCTCGGCGTCACTGTCTTCTACGCCACTCTCCTCGTCTCCGCTAATGTCGTCGTCGATATGCTCCAAGCTTGGATGAACCCACGCGTCCGCCTCGAATCATGACTGACCCCCACCTCGCCTCCAACTCGCCACGCTCCCCTTGGCGCGAAGCCTGGCGCCGACTGCGCCAAAACCGCCTCGCCGTCAGCTGCGGCGGCATCCTCATCGCCATCGTCCTCGCCTGCCTCATCGGCCCGCTCGTCACCGGTCAGACCATCGAAACCCAGAACCTCGATCTCGGCGCCACTAGCCCGTCCGCTCAACACTGGCTCGGCACCGACCCACTCGGCCGCGATTTGCTGACCCGCATCCTCAGCGGAGGACGCGTCTCGCTCGCCGTCGGCCTGACCGCCACCCTCGTTTCCCTGCTCATCGGCGTCGCCTACGGCGCGACATCAGGATTCCTCGGCGGCCGCGCCGATGCCATCATGATGCGCATCGTCGAAATCCTCTACGCCCTGCCCTTCATCATCCTCGTCATCATCTTGATCGTCGTCCTCGAGCCCGTCTTCAAACTCCCGCGCATGGCCTGGCTGGTCAGCCTCTTCGGAGGCGAAGGACAAATCAAACTGGTCGTCCTATTCATGGTCATCGGCGCCATCGAATGGCTCACCATGGCCCGCGTCGTCCGCGCGCAAGTCATGACCCTGCGCCAACAAGACTTCGTTTCGGCCGCCCTCGCCCTCGGCGTCCCGAAGTGGAAAATCATCCTCCGCCACCTCGTCCCCAACTGCCTCGGGCCCGTCATCGTCTACAGCACCCTGACCATCCCCGCCGTCATGCTCCTCGAAGCCGTCCTCAGCTTCCTCGGCCTCGGCGTCCAAGCCCCCTTCGCCAGTTGGGGGTCGCTCATCCAAGAAGGTGCCGATAACATGGAAACCCGCCCGTGGATGCTCGTCTTCCCCGCCCTCTTCTTCTCGTCCACTCTCTTCTGCCTCAATTTCCTCGGCGATGGCCTCCGCGACGCCCTCGACCCAAAAGCCGAACGCTGATCCCTCGACATCAGCCCGGCCACGCCCTCCAGCCAACAGCCCCCAGCTATCAGGGCATAAAAAAGCCGGATTTCCCATCCGGGAAATCCGGCTGTGAAAGGAGAAGTCGATTTCTCGACCTCCCCAACCACACTTACACACACGAATCTCTATTTCGCAGAAAACAGATCGTTTCGACAAGAAAAAAATTCGTGAAATGAAACAAAATGTCAGAAATCGACCACTAGCTCACCGAATCAACCAGTGAGAGTCGTCATGTGGGGTGGGACCCGCGGGAAAACAGGTCTGATTTATTTATGGTTAGTATAAAATAAACATTAAATATTTTTTAATTATCAAAAATATTGTTTATAATTTTCATTTTTCTAATTCTAAATATGTCCGACCCACCCGTTTTTTTGTGGTGGGGTTAAAGGTTTCGATCCGCATTTGTTTGAGCATCCAAGCGTCACCGACTTTCATTCCAGAGATGACTTCGTAGCGTTTGATGAGTTTCCCCTGCCGGTCATACCCTTCCATGCGCATAATGGCACCACTACCGCTGTTGACCCAGATCAGGGCGACGGCGTAATCGCCCGAGGTATCGGGATTATCGAGGCGCAATTTCCAGCAGGTGTGGTGTTTGACCGTTTCTTTATCGAGCATGACGGGGCGAGGCCAATAGAGGAACCGCATGGACAGGTCTTCGTAGGTGATGTCTGTGCCGCGAATGGTCTCGGTATATTTGCTTTTCGGAACGGGGGAATTTTTTCCTTTGCTGATCTCTCGCAGGATGAACCCTTGATCATTCAGATCGAGGCTGATGGTTTGAGGCGGGTTTTCGAATCGAAAGCTGATGGTTTTTTCCAGCATGGCGAGGACCATGGGGGTTTCGGCGCCGGTTTCGTCATTTCGCAGCTGCCCTTTCAGGCTCATATTTTGGCGGATGTAGCTGATTTTGACGAGCTGTTGAATTTCCTCGGCACTCGGATCTGGGACCGGAGCGGCGGTGGCCAGAGCACTGGCAAGAGTGGCGGCGGGCAGCAGGGTAAAAAAGTGGCGGCGGGTCATGGGAAAACAGGCTGGCGTGGCGGTAAGATGACGCATCATAGACGGATGAACGAGTGGCGGCATTCATTTTCACCAGACTGGCAGAACGTCGGCAACGTCGACTGTCTTTCACCTTGATCCGGGGCCACTCAACCCTGATCTCTAGGGATTGATGCTTTCTCGTCCATTGCTGATCGGCCTGCTGACGCTCACTGTTTTGCGGTGGGTGGTGGCTGGCGCCTCCGAAGTGACGCCTGAGGAAGCCTTGGTCTGGCTGGGCGGACGGCAGGCTGCCTTCGGATTTTTTGATTACGGACCGCTGACGTCGTGGTTGATACGCCTGGGCACGCTGGTCGCCGGCGATTCGTCATGGGGCGTGCGGTGGTTCGCTCCGCTGTTGATGCTGGGGGCCAGCGTGGCCGGGTGGAGGCTGGCCGCGAGCGCGTTTGGCGACAAGGTGGCCGGATGGTTCCTCGCCGCCTGGCAGCTGATGCCGCTACTGAACATGGGCGCCGTGCGCGCTTGGCCGGAAACAGTGGCCTTTTTCTGCTGTCTGATGGCCGCCTGGTGGACATGGCAGGCCCTGCACCGAGCCTCAGTCTGGGCCTGGCAGTGGCCCGCCGCCGGCGCCGCCATCGGACTGGCCGTGCTCGCCGCTCCCACCGGCTTCGGTTTTCTCGCCGGCTGGTTCACCCTGTTGTCCGTGCCCCGACGGTGGCGCAGTCAATGGCAGCGCCCCGGCCCATGGCTCGCCCTCGGAGCCGCCCTGCTCGCCAGCACCCCATGGCTCGGATGGCTGCACCACCACCAATGGGTGCCGTGGACAAGCACCTGGTTCCAGTGGAGCCAGTCCCTCTCCCCCCTCGCGCTCTTGCCATGGATCGGCCTCACCCTGCTCGCCGCATCGCCGTTCGCCTGGGCCGGTATGGTCTGGGCCGGCGCCGCCGGCCTCCGCGCCGCCGCCAAAAGCTGGCAACGCCACCGCCAAGGCGGCTTGCGACGCGATGACCCGTTCGATCAAAAAAACGGCCGCGTCTTCCTGCTCTGCCTGGCCACCCCCGGCCTCCTCTGCGCCCTCATCCTTGCCTGCCTCGGGCAATCAGCCATCGGCCAAACCGCCTTCGCCGGCACCGCCGCCCTCATGCTGCTCGCCGCCCGATGGGTCGAATCACCCCTGGCCCCCAATGCCCACCGGCTCGCCCAAAATGCCACCCTGCTGGTCGCCGCCGCCTATTCCCTGCTTGCCCTCCACAGCGACATCGCCCGCCACCTCGGCCTGCCATGGCGCTACCCGCTCGATCCCACCACCTCCGCCCTCGGCTGGCGCGAAACCGCCGCCCAAACCGCCGCCGCTTGGCGTACGCTGACACCCGCGGTGACATCTACCCCCGCGACCGCAACCACCTCCGGCCACCCTCCCGCCCCCGCTCCGCCCAGTCGCGTGTTCCTCATCGCAGACTCACCCGCCCTCGCCGCCACCCTCGCCTTTCACCTGCCTCCAGACCTGCCCCTGCCCGCCGCCACAAACACCACCCTTCGCTGCCATCTCCCCGCCCGCCTCGCCATCGATTCCGATTTTTCCTGGTGGCCAGGCTACACCCAAGAACCCACCTGGACCGGATACGATGCTTTGTTCGTCTCGGAGGTCGATTCTCCCCCTGCCCTGACTCTGTTGAGCCAGCAATTCCGGCACCTCGAGCGCCTCGGGCAGGTGGAAATCAGGCGCGGTGGCTGGCCGGTGCGAACCCTGTCATTTTTCGCTTGCCGCTCATGGCGCGGACCGGCTGGTTAAACCTTTTATTTCCCACGCCGCATGGCTGTCCCCGTTCCATCCTCACCCCGTCTCTCCGTCGTCGTCCCTCTTTACAACGAGGAGGATAATGTGGCCTTGTTAGTCGGCGAAATCGAAGCCGCCCTCACGGGCTGGGACTTTGAATTGATTCTCGTCGATGACGGGTCTTCTGACGCCACGGTGGCCCGAATCCCACGCCACCGCTGGGTGCGCGTGCTGGAATTCACGCGCAATACCGGTCAAAGCGCCGCCATGCACGCCGGTATTATGGCCGCTCGAGGTGAGCTCATTGGACTGCTCGATGGCGACCTACAGAATGACCCGGCCGATTTGACCCGTCTGGTGGCCATGATCGATCAAGGCGCCGACCTCGCCTGCGGCTGGCGCGCCCAGCGCCAAGACACTTGGTCGAAACGCTGGCAAAGCCGGATCGCCAATGCCGTGCGCCAGCATTTCACCCGCGATGGCGTGCATGACACCGGCTGCTCGCTCAAGGTCATGCGCCGCCCGTGCCGCGAAGCCTTGCTTCCGTTCAATGGCATGCACCGGTTCATCCCCGCACTGATCGCCGCCGCCGGCTACCGGGTCATGGAAATGCCCGTCCATCACCGGCCACGACTCCACGGCCAGAGCAAATATAACCTCGCCAATCGCGCGTTCCGCGCCACTTACGACCTCGTCGGCGTCATGTGGCTCCGCAGCCGCCAGTTCTCCTACTCCCTCAAATCCTCCAGCCCCAACGAAACACCCTCTGCCCTCCCAGAGCAACGCCTTGGGGAATAATTCAAAAACCATCCCAAGCCTCAAAAGACCGCCCTTTCGAGTCAACGCCAACCCTAAGGACGCCACAGAGGTCAACTATCAGACGCAAAACAAGGGATCCGATCCCAGACGCCGCCGCTGATTCGCCTCCAAGCGTCTCCTAAAAAATCGTTCGGAGAAACGTTCGGCGCCGCGACCGAGGTCCGCGAATTATTGACGGTCACGAGGGTGTGATCACGCTAGGGCCGCTCGCTACGGGCGGGGTGATTACTTTTTCGCTTTAGATTTTTCTTTAGCGGCCTTTTCGAGTTCTTGTGAGGTGACCAGGTCTTTGGCAGCTTCCTCACGTTTACCGAGGGCCGTATATCCGGCGGCGCGGTTATTATAGGTGAGGTGGTTGGACGGATTGAGGGCGATGGCCTTGGTATTGTCTTCGATTGATTCCTCGAAGGCACCGAGGCGGCCATGGACCAGACCACGTTTCACATACCCTTCCTCGAACTTGGGATTAAGGCTGATGACTTTGTTAAAATCCTCGAGGGCGAGCGGGAGCCGGTTGAGTTTCATCAGGCTGATGCCCCGGCTTTGATAGGCCTCGACCGAAGCGGGATCGATGCTCAAGGCTTGTTCATAAAAGCGGAGGGCTTCATCGTGTTTCCCCCGCCGCGCCGAAGCCACTCCGCGCAGCATAGGGGCCCGCGGATCAGCGGGATTGATCTTCATGGCTTTTTCAAATGACTCGACGGCGTCGTCGAGCTTACCAGCTTGCATTTGCAGCAACCCCCGATTGCAAATCTGCACGGATTGATTGGCTTTGTCTTGGGCAGCGGCCTGACCTCCCCGGACTCCGCCTTGGGAGGGTGGTAATGGTTTTTTTACGGTGCCGGTACCGATGAGTTGTCTGGCCTCTTGAGTCATTTGCGATGCCTCGGCAGCGGCAGCGGCTACGGCGTGATGATATTCCATTTGCACCGGCTGCTGATAGGCGGTGGTGACCAGCCGAAGATCGACGCCATCGCAGAAAATGACCATGGCGGCCGCGCCGCCAGCCAGCAAAAATGAGGCGCCTGTCGTAGAGGCAATATGTGCAAGTTTCATCAGACACTGAGGGGTTCCACTCAGATGACATCATAAGCGGGCCGGCTCAATTGCAATTCCGGAACGCGTCGCGGCGGCCGGCTCGTTCGGGCGCCGTTGCCCGAGGAAGGGGGCCTGAGCATCACCCCCGACTTCTCACTCCGCCTTTTTTTTCTGCAGCGCCTCGACGATGGCCGCGATATTATGACGGAACATGCCTTCGAACGTACTGCCCTCGCCGATCGAGGTGCCATCGGCAATCAGGGGCGAAGCCAGTGTCACGCCGGTCTCGCGTACGATTTCGCGCAGGATCTTAGGATTGGCCTGATCCTCAGGAAAAACCGCCCGCACTCCGTTGGCCTTGATCACCCTCACCGCTTCCGAGATGTAGGTGGGTGAATAATCCTCCTCGCGCGACAGCCCGAGAATCGGAATAAACTTAAATCCGTACTCCTTGCACAAATACCCAAAAGCAGCGTGGGCGGTGACGAGTTTGCGGTCGCCCCGAGGAATGGCGGCCATCTGCTGCTGAGCCCATGATTTCAACGCCAGCATCTTCTTGGATGTGGCAGTGCCTCCTTGCTTATAGGCGGCGGCTTGAGCTGGATCAATCCGGACCAGTTCATCGCTGACGATGCGCGCCGCCCGCGCCATGTTCTCTGCGCTGTGCCACCAATGCGGATCCACCCCGCCCTTCGCATGGGCCGGACAGCACAGGAAAACATCATTGGAAGCATCTAATTTCAGCGAAGGGATCGTGCGGCCGACTTCCACGATAGTGACCCCCTCCCCCATCGAGTCCGCCAGTTTCCCCAGATAATTCTCCAAATGTTTGCCTGAAGCAAAAACGGCCGCCGCCCCGCGCAACTCGCGCAGGTCACTGGCCGTCGGCTCAAAATGATGGGCATCCCCGCCGGGTTTTAACAAGTCCACCACCGTGACCTGCCCGCCGCCCACCTGCCGCACCAGATCGCCCAACAACGGATGCGTCACCGCCACCTTGACCGCCGCCGTCGCCGAAAAAGCGGGCCATACCAGCGCCACCATCCAGGAAAATAAAAATCGACGTTTCATACGTTTAAAAAATCAAAGTCCCAAACCAGCCACCAAGCCAGCCACTGAAGTATGACGCTCATCGCACCTCCGGTCCACCCCAGTTGAAACCAAAGCCAATCCAAACAGAATCCTCCGAACTGGAATCTTCAAATCGATCGTGATTATACTGGCCGCGAATGAAAAATGTGCGCTGCGAATTGGCAAACCACGTCACTCCAGGACTGAGGCGCCACCGTTCCGACAAACCCGCCGCTGCCACTCCACTCACGTATTCCTGCCGCAACGAGGCCTCCATGACCGCTGACCCCAAGGGATGACCATAGGTCAGACTGGTGTAAAACCCCCAGTCATCAAAAGTCCCCAGCGACACCTCATGCTCACTGTGATCGTCCTCGTGGTCAGCATGATCCTCCTCATGCTCACCCTGTTCCTCCTCATGCTCGCTGTGCTCGTCTTCATGAGCCGTCAGCTCAAAATCACGCAGCAGCACCTCGGTGCGCCACCGCAGATACGCGCCTCCCGCCTCCAGTCCGTTCTGCCGCCATTCATATTGGAAATGCACGCCATAGAGCTGGGTGGAACTACCGGCCGCATTGTCACCCCAGGCCCCGGATGCGCCGCCACGGAATTGGTGAAAGTCGTTCCAATTCCACAAATGCGTCCACTGCGCCGAGGTAAGGACGTCGGCAAACAAGGCGTCCTCCCCGTGAAAGGCCGCCTCTTCGTGACCGTGCTCCGCCTCGTGCCCGTGATCCTCCGCCGCACCGACTTCTTCCTCCTCGTGCGCCTCCATCTGCGCTTCCCCCACGGACACCGTGAACAGACTGGTCCACGGCGTGGGCACGGTCCACGTCACCTCGCCGCCGATCGAATACTGACCGTCATCACCCAGAAACCGCCCGTTGGCCAAAAAATTATCGACCCAATCCCAGCTGTGCAGGTGCGTGCTGTTGTGGAAACCAAATCGATTGAGATACCGTCCACCCCGCAGTTCCAGCCCACCCGGCAGATTCTTGAATTTCCCAAACCATTCCTCAAACACTCCATCATAATCGTTCGGATCCTCGTTCTCCCAGTACCCGTGATACGTTCCGTAAGCCTCAAAATACTCGCTGACCCGGGCCGACAAGCCGAGCTCAAAACCTTGCCCAGTCCATCCATCTTCCACGGGATCATGATGCCCGGCCCCCAGCTCATGACCACGCTCTGACGTGGTGCCGCCATACACCGCATTAAAATGGAAATGCGGAAACAAGACATTCCCCAAACTGACTCCCTCGCCCGTCCACCAGTCAACCGCCGGGGCCGCCGCCACTGCCGGTCCGTCAACCGGCGCCTTGGCGCCAGCACCCGCCACCCCAGCCCGCGCCAGAGAAAACGATCCACACGCCGCCATAACCAAAAACACACAAGATGCACGCAATGAAGATGTCATAAAAAAATCGTGAAACCAGCGCCTCGTCAGCCAGCGATGACAGTTGCAAAAAAACCGGCAGAAGCGCTTAAGGCAAAATAATTGCACTTTGCAATTTATGCAAGCTCTTTGCGTTATATCGCCATGATTTGAGACCGTGGTCAGCCCCAGCAGAGCCAATTGACACCGCGTGTTCCGATACCGGGCCCCACCACATTTCCGATTCCATGCCCTGACGGGGCCGCATACCAGCCCAGAGTGCCAACCCTGGGAATCCACCCGGCAACATTCTTCGCGTTCTGAAGGAACGCCGCATAGCCGCGGACCTCGGATCTCGACCCCACCCTTCTCTCTGCGGTGTTTCTTCAGAACGTAAATTCATTCCAGCCATAGCTGACCGATCTCCCATTTTTCCAGGTGGCGGAGGATGCTGGCCGCGGTGGGGCTATCGCCGGCGGCGCGAGCGGCGGCGAGGGCGCGGCGCCCGGCGGCGGCCGCTTCGGAAAACCGGGTATTGGCGGCGAGGGCAGCGGCCCACGTATCGAGGACGGCGGCGCTGGTGGATTGATCCGCCGACACGGCGGTGAGCAGATCGAGAGCGCGCTGGGGGGCGCGGTGGGCGGGGTCGCGGCAGGTAGCCAGCATCCAGGCGAGGTTGAATCTGGCCTCAGTGATCTGCTGAGCGATGAGGGATTCGGCATCGGCGATGGCTCCGGCGAAATCTCCGGCGGCTTGGCGAGCCAGCGAGCGTTCGAAGAGGAGACGAGGATCATCCGCGGTCGGTCCGACCTTGGCTGCGGCAGCCAAGACGTCGAGGGACCGTCGTGGTTCCTGCAACTCGCGCCACGAACGGGCCAGTTCGACACTCAAGGTGACCTGACCTGAAGTGGCCGCAGTGGCGGCAAGGCGATCCAGTTCGCTCGTGGCGAGCATGACATCACCGGCTTTCCACAAACGGACAGCCAGAGCGCGGCGAGCGGCATGGCCGTCGGGGAGCACGCTGAGGGCGGCGCGCAGAGCGGCCGCGGCCGCGGCCGGACGATCGGCGACCAGCTCTGTTTCACCGAGCAAGGCGTGGCATTCGACCAGACTGCTGCGAACCCCCGGGGCATCGATCGGCTGTGCTGCGAGCGTCGCCAACGCATTCTCGAGTTCATGGCGAGCGAGTTCCGGCTCACCTGACTGCAACCACGCTTGCGCCAGACCGGCGGCTGTCGGGCGAAAGAGCGGACCGGCCATCCGCCCAGGGAAGGGAAATGCCCACGCAGGCGAAGGCGGCACCGAGTTCATGCCATCGAAGTCAGCCAGCACGTCATCCGGGCGCAGGGCCCCTTGATAAATGACCGCCACTCGGCCGTTGCGATCGAGCAACCAGGCGGACGGCAAAGGCAGATCGCGTTCAGGGTACAGCGTGCGCGCATTGATGGCGGCCAGCCCCTTCAACGTGGCCTCGGGCGCGAGCCCCGCCGCGAAGGGCCACCGCAGCCGCTCGATAAAAGCCTGCGCGGCCGCCACATCGTCCCGAGCCGCATCCGGCCGCGCGGCATCCACCGCGAGCGAAAGCACGCTGATCCGCGCTTTTTGAAGATCAGCAGCGCGCGCGACCAATTCGCTCATTTCCTTCTGACACGGCGCACACCACGCCGCCTGCACAACAACCAACACCGCTTCCGCCGCCTCCGATCGTACAAAGTCCGAGAGCTCTCGCGGCTTTCCATCAAAGGTGTAATATTCGAGAGAAGGCAGTACCGGGCGCTCGAGAATCCTCGCCCGCACGGTCCCACTCCGGCCAGAGTCACTTGGCGCAGGAGCTGCGGGCGGAGCGGCCGCAGCGGCAGCACCTAGCGCCTCCGCCGCGGCCACCACAGCGGGCCTCAAACGCGGGAACGGCTCTACAGCTGCTGGCTTTACGGATGGGCTATCGCCGTCTGTTTCGGTTACGGTGTAGTGGATATTGGGTGGCAGTGGCGACAGCGACTGCTTTTTACCTGGGGCGGGCCAGCGAAAGGTAATGTGGTCGATGACCTCGTCCTCGCGGTAAGCGAAATGGAGGATTTTGGGCGTTTGGCTGAGGAAGCTATCGCCGGCGCGGAGAGAGCGCCACAGCGTGCGGCGTTCTCCGGCGGTCGATTTCAGGTGCAATTCGATGCGCAGGCCGATGGCATCGCGACTGGCGCGTTGGCCGATGCCGGTGAAGGCGATCCACCGTGGGGGTGGGGGCAGACCATTGCGAAAGAACTTGAGGCGAGGCCCGGTGCGATTGGCATACCAGAGGTCGAGATCGCCATCGCCATCCCAGTCGGCGGGAATGACGCAGCGCGAGTCATCGATTTGATCGAGCCCGAGCGGTGCCGAGACATCGGCGAAGTGGGCCTGTCCGGCTGGGGCGCGCAAGTTGAGCAGGGCGACATTTTTCTCCCGGCCACTGAAGCTACGGCCGCGCGCGAGCAGGGCGCCGAGCGCCTCCCAGCCGCGCTCATAGTCGCCTGAGGAGGACAGGTCATCTGCATTTTCCGGGCTATGCGCCACGACCTGGCGCCAGTAAAAGCTTCACAAATCACCGGGATCAGGCTGAGTGATGTATCCGTTGGCGACCACGAGATCCTCCCATCCATCATTATTGAGATCGACGAATCGGCTACCCCAAGCCCAGCGGCCCATGGTCACGCCGGCCGGCTCACTGACGTCGTGAAAGACGCCCGGACCCGCGTTGAGGAAAAGCGAATTGCCCCGGGCATGGCGCTGGAAGGACGCCCGCGAGTGAGCCTCATCGCCATCCCGAAACTGCCGCTGATAGGCAATCCGATTGCCGGCACTGCTCCACATGTTGGACACATACAAATCCGGACGTCCATCCAAATCGGCATCGCCCCAGGACGCCGACATACCCGCCGAAATATCCTCCACACCGACCTCCGCCGCCACATCACGGAAACGAGGCAGCGGCAGCGGCTGGGTGCGCAGCGCTTCCGCCGATGGAGGCTCAAGCGTGTACAACGAGTTGCGCCCAAAATCATTGGCCACATACAAATCCGCATCCCCGTCGCCCTCCACATCCTCCCAGGCCGCCGCCAAAGAAAATCGCCGGTTGTTTTCATCCAGCCCCACTAGCCGCGTCACATCCGTCCACCGCCATCCCAAATCATTGCGATATAATATATTACGACTCCCGTTGGCCGCATCATGATACGGCACAGGACGGGCCAAAAACCGCTGGTCCACCGCACTCGCCCGGCGGGCGTAACACGCCACATACAAATCAACATCGCCGTCAGTATCCACATCCGCCGCCGACAACGCATAAGGCATGCCCTCGGGAATCAAACGCGCCGCCCGTACCGCAAACACACCCCGTCCATCATTCGCCATAAAAAGTACCCCCCAATACATCGCCACCGCCAAATCCTGATCGCCATCGTTATCGAAATCGACAAAAATCGACGACTGCGTCTGATCCCACCAATCGACCCCGGCTGCCGCCGATGCATCGCGCAGAGAGCCATCCGGCTGCTGCAGGAGCAGGCGGTTGGGTAGGCCACCGGGCTGGGCCACATACAGATCTTGCCGACCATCGCCATCAGCATCCCCCATCGCGATGCCTTCCCAACCCGACGGACCAAAGGCAAACCGTTGTTCGATGCGATCCAGCCAGTGGTCGAGCCCCGGCGACAGCTGGTTGCGCCACACTGGTTCGGATCCAAGCAAGGCTGGAGTGTCCTCGGTGAAGGCGGGCGCGGCGGCGGCCAACGAACTTTCCGTATGCGCGCGCAGCTCGACGCGGGTCAGGCGCGGCGCTTCCCCGGCGGACCCCAGTCGCCAATGGCACAGCCATTCGGCGACCTGTTGCCACGTGTGTGTCGCATCCGATCCGGTCATTTCCACCCGCACCATGGTCGACGGCTCCGGGCGGTCGGCCTGGACGCGGAAAATTTTGAACTGCACGGCCGTCGGAAATTTTCCGGCTGTACCGGCAGCGGTCCGCAGTGCTTCGCGCAAAGCCGACCGGCCAGCCGAGAGCGGGCCGGGCCCGCCGGACATACGCCGCACGGTGAGCGGACCGTCTTGCCATGCCTGCGTCGGCGCGGGCGGGTGCAACGCCGTCGACTGGCAGTCGGCTTCCGCGACGGCCGCGAGCGCGTCGTCGCTCAGCCCGTCGGGCTGCAGCAGCAACGACGCCAACTTCTTGAGCTGACGGCCCGCCGCCTCATTCAAATGCTCAGTCTCCCAAGCGTGCGCCTCCGTCTCCATCGGCAAGTCATTGTGCACCAATCCTATTTGCTCGAGCGAAAGCGCCGACGCGCGCGCCCCGGCGGTCCCCGCCGCAGCCACCTTTCCCGCCGACGACGGCGCCGCTTGAGCGCCGTTCTCCACTCCCGCCAACGCTGGCACAGAGGCCGACGGCACCGCTGATTCCGTCGATCCCGACGCCGGCACCGCCGGCGCTGTTGTGGGCGACTCATTGCCCTTTCGGCATCCACCGAGCGAGAGAGTCAGCGACAAAATGAGGACCCAGACACTGATGACGGGCAGGACTGGGCGCCGCCATTTCCTGTGGGCGGGCGGGTGACAGCCGTGATGGGTAGAATTGCCGATTTGTCGCCTACACATATGCGTGCCTCCTTAGGGAACGGCATGGCCTTCGACCCGCAGGAACCGCCAATCGTTGGTGACGGGCAGGCTGGCCGTGACCACGATAGATCCGTCTGCGTGCGGGGCTGACTGATTGAGGAGAGTGAGGGACGGACCGGCGGGCGACCATGAGACGAGGTCATTCGAGACGGTGACGACTGCGGCCACGGCGGACGCATCCGCGCGAATGCGATAGGTAAAAGTCACCGCGTCGGCGGGCCCAGGCACGACCTGCACCGTGGAGGCGTCCGCGACCAGCGGCTGCGTCACAAAAGCGAACTCCGCCCAGTTGGTGAGCCCGTCACCATCAGGATCGAGCGCCGGCCCGGTGACCGCCGCGGCGGAGGCGGCGGGAAACGACGTTGCCACCCAGTCCGGGTAACCGGCCAATACCGCGGTATTGGCCAGACCCACAGTCGGCGACCGCAGCCACTCCATCGGCCCCACCCCATTGGGGGAACGGCCCCACGACACTCCGCCGGCCACCGCTCCAAATTCCACGCGATCGGCAAAACGAAGGAAATTCCCCGCGGCGTCCGCTGCAATCAGAAACACATCATCTCCGCTACTACTGAGGGCAAACGGCACCACACACCCGGGATTCTCCGGATTGTTAAAATGTGATTCATCGATCGCGAGCAGGGCCCCCGGCTCGACCGTGGTCCCGTCCGGGATTCTGAATTTGCGATAATCATCCGACGTATCACTGAGAAACCAGCCGCCGATCTGTTGACGTACTTCGCTGATATTCAGCAATTCAATGAAATCGACAGCCGGCGCCAGCGAGGCGGGCAGCACCTCATTGATGATCATCCGGCGGTCCGGCCCGTTGCCTAGGGCGCCGGGGGAGCCATGAAATTCTGAGGATGGCCGCCAGTGGCCGGGATCAGCCAAGTACGCGTCTTTTTCTGGCTGCGTGACTGGAAGCCCGGTGAGCGAAACCAGCTCGAGAGAACTCCCACGGCCGTCGGCGCGGCCGGGCCAAGCGCCAGCGTCGCTCCACGTCACGGCCAGAATGGGTGACTGATCGGCGGCCGTCACTCGGATAGATTCGCCCTCGTTGGCCAGCGATCCCGACCACTCGCCGGCGACCCGGAGACCAGCTCGGAACCATGGGGACTGACTGGACTGATAGCGGGCGGCAAAGATCGCTCTGTCTTTGACCACGACCGCCATTTCTCCTGGGAGCAGCACCATGTCCTCAGGGAAAGTAAAATCCACCGCTCCGGACAACGTGACTCCGGAGAGCCTGACCGCATGGGACGCCGTATTGGCCAGCTCCAGAAATTCCGCACCGGTCTCACTGCCAGCAGGATGATACTGAATCTCCGAGATCGCTACATTCGATATTGAGGCGGGTTCCGTCCCGGCGAGGAAGAAAAACGCCTCATTGACGGCCGACCATTCGGCACCGACCAGCGCTCTCGTCTTGAGAGTCGTGGCAGAGGTCACAAGCACAGGCTCTGGCGTGGCGGGGATGGTAGCGGCCAGCTCCAGATCAAAGCTAATGTCGCTGCTGGAGGCGGCGGCATTGTGCACCTCGACGGCAATCACATTCCGGCCATTCCGGAGGTCATATTCCGACGCGGCCAGCGACTGCACGAACCAAGCATTGCCATCGTCCTCGACGCCAACGCCAGCATTACCCGGCGTGGAGAATCCAACCTCGGCGACGGGCATGGCTGAACGAAAAACCTCGCGACCGTTGAGGTAGACCACGGCTCCATCATCACGCTTCAGACGGATGGTTAGGCCGCTGATCGATGAAGCGGCGTCCACGGTGAACTCGTGGCGGAAGTACGTGGTTAAATTTCTCTGGATGCCGGCGGTGGCGGGATCGACATCGACGAACCCGACATTTGTCACCTCATCGCCGTCGCCATATCCAGATTCCACGGCTCCCTGAGCCCACCCCGAGTCGTCGTAATCGGCAGATTTCCATGATGGACCGGGGTCAGCGGCGGCGGGGAGGAATTTCCAGACGGCACCAGCACCGGCCTGGTCGTCGTGAGCCGCGACCAGCGTCCGGCGAGTCACAGAGGAACGGTAGGGGCGGGCCGACGGATGAACCGCTCCGCCCGGAAGCCGCGGGTCGTTGCCGTTCAGAGTATAATAGACCATCGCCCCAGCCGGAGCTGTCAAAAATACCTCGGTGCCGGGAGCAACCGCTCCGCCGCGCTGACTCATCTCGGGCGCGTCCACCGGATACCACCCGCGACTGCGAAACTGACCGACCTGAACCGTCGCGCGCCGAGGGAAATACGTATTCATCAAGTAGTTGCGCTCCACCGTCCACTCGCCATCACGGTCCCACGGCAACGGCCCGACACTGCTACCCGGCTGCCACCGCACCGTCTCCGCCACCATCGCTGATGTGATTTCTTGGGCACGCAATTCATAACCGGCCGCGGCCGGACCGGGCGTCAGCACGCCGTCATGAAACAAATGTTTGTAAATACGGTCGCGGAAAAGCACGCGAAAATCCGCATGCCTCATCAGCTCGGGGAAAATGTTATCCGGCACCCCTTGGTCGGTGCTATCGGCATTGATCGCCTGCAAACTGATGTCTTGATCTTGCTGGAAAAATTTCCAACCGCCGCGATCTGGCAGGCGCGGTCCGGCGGCCCCCCAATTGTGTTGAGTCGTCCAATCCCAATCATTTCCGGCGTAGAAGCTCAGAATCATATAATCGGCGAGATTCGTGACATCGACCCAGCGTTGAGCCTCGGCGTAATTTCCGAGGGAGGATTTGAGCTGGGCCCAGACCTGACTCCATGATTCGGTGTCGTGGGTGCTACCGGTGGTGGCGCCGCCGGTGAAGTGGTACTCTTCGGAGCCGCCGGGGTAGTAGGACCCCATGTAATCTTCGTCGGCGTGTTCTTGGATGTGATAGATGCCGTAGTAATTTCCGTTGACGAACATGTTGACCATCCGTCCGTGTTTCCCTGGTTGGCCCATACGCAGTTGCATGTCCTCGATCCAAATGTTGCGGATGAGCTGAGCGTCGCCACTGCGGGTGATGGCGGGCGATCCGTAGGGCACAGGTGGGTTTTCCGCAGTCCCCTGCCATGAGTGGGTGTCATGCGAGCAACTCCGAAGCCGCAATTCTTTAAATTCCGTCGCAGCGCCTTGGGCATCATAAGGATGGCGACCGTAGACTGGGTAATTCAAGTGGGTGGCACCGTACTCCCCGCGAAACCGCGCGCTCATGCTGCCTTTGTCAAATCCAAGACTCGTCGTCCCGCTGCGGATAATGCCGGCCGGAATCGTGAACCCTGGCTCCCCTCCCAGGGGATCAAACAACTCGATGCTGCTGGGCGTCTCGGAAAACGGCAGCCCATCGGGTCCATTGATCGTCAACGACACCGCCGGCAACGAAAGAAACGCCTCATCAAGCAACGGCCCATAGGTGGCATGATTGCGGATAGAATTGAAGAAATTCGACTGCCCGATCACGCCATCGATTTTCGGACCGGCGACTCCATTGACGAAGACGTACGTCTGGGTGGCCACCGGGGCGTAGGCGGCTTCCGGATGAAACGCGAGGGCCCGCACGATGCGTGTGCCTGACTTCACTGTGCCCGCGACGGGCGAAATGGTGACTGGCGACTGGTACACCGGGCTTGCGGCGGTAGGCACTTTACCATCCATAGTGAAACGAATGACAGAGCCGGGCACGGTCGCCGTCAGTGTGAGCGGAAACACCGCGTTTTTAAAGCCGTGAGGTTCGCTGAAACTGACTTCATTACGACCGGCGCGCGCGGCTAGCGCATTCGCTGCTCCGGGAGTCGGGGACCGCAGGAACGCGGGCTCCTCGCTCGATGGGGGCATCCCATAGGTGACGTTCGGGTACATCTCCGGCAATTTCCAGTCGCTGAGGACCACGCCGTCCGGGCGTGAAAGCACCAGCCGCTCGCCGCCTTGGCTCAACCGAAACGTAGTATGCAACGGACCGCTGGCCGGCACGAGCCCGGTGCCGCTGGCAAAAACCAAGAGATATCCATTCGGCGGAATCGCCACCGCAGGGAAAGTCCACTTGTCAGGCACCTCCACGTCATCACTCAAATGCCAACCGTCCAAATTGACCGGCTGCGCCAGCTCGTTGTACAACTCAATCCAATCGGACGGCTGCCCCGACTGGTCGAGCGGACGAGAAGCATCGGTCGAGACCACCAGCACTTCATGCAGCCGAACTCGGGGTTCAATCACCGGCCAGACCAGCATCGTCTCATGACTGAGACCCGCCAAATCCGTGACCCGCACCCGCAACCGCGCATCGACCAACCCGGCCGGCAGGGCGGAAATCAATCGAATCTCATTCCCATCAATCCGGAACCATTGATTCTGAGCATCACCGTCGCCAGCCACCAACTCGAAAACAGGACGATCGAAATCATCGACATCCATCGCGCTCAGTGATCCAGCCAACTGCCCTGGAATCAACCCGCTACTCAACGAAGAGGCCGTTGAGACGACGGCACTGGGAGCATGAGGCTCGACCAGCTGGAGTGTGAACGATTTTTCCAAAAAACGCGCGGCATCCGCGGCATCGGTGGCGCGGAGGCGAACATTGTACGTGGTGCCGACCGGCTGCCCGCTGAAATCAATCGCCCCCGGCCGCAACCGGCCGCCACTCAGCACAAACTTATCGTTGTCCTCCGACCCAGCGCCATCGACCAGCACAGTCTCGTGAACCGCTTTGAATTTCCCGTCGGCCACGACCACGTTGGCGATATACTCTCGCTGCGCGGGAAAAAAGTGCGTGGAGGAAAGCGTGATATCGTCTGGGGTCGGCGGGATGTACACCCGCTCCAGCGTCAGCGCCTGCCAGATCGGATTGCGATCCCCCCCGTCGTTGCCACCGAAAAAATCGCCCATTTCCACCACCAGCGGTGAGGCCGTCGGCACAAACTCATGACTCCAAAGGGTCGAACGGTTGGCAGCAAAACTCTCGCCCGGACTGACCCCGAGCGAAGTGAGTTCATCCACTGCATTTTGGCCGTTAAAACGAATATCCCAGCGGCGGCTCTCGGAATGATTTCCAGAAATGAGCAGCTGAATTTTGTAGGGGATACCCGGCTCCACGGCCAGTCGGGCCTGGAGCTTTTCGCCGCCCCCGGCATTAGCCCAGCGAATGTCGTGCATGATTTCTTCGAGGGCATTGGCATCCGCGCTGACTCCGTATTCCGGCTTCCCCTGCCAGCCGGCCACATTTTGCGGACCCATCAGCACCGCACCCGCCACGGGTTGAGTGTCAGGGCGGAAAGCCAGCCCCTGCACAGTGCGCACCGGATCATCCGCGCTGAAGTTAATGGCATAAGCAAACTGGCCGGTGAGATCGAGAGCTGGGTCATCGACTCCCGAAAACTGACTGACCGTACCCAACGTGACGATGGTACCGGCCTGACCACGCGCCACCAGTCCGAGCAGCAAAAGCAACTGTAACAGCAGCAGTGGCAGCAGCAGCAGACACCGCCGGGACCGGCGGATGCACCTAGGGAAACAACGGGTCATGAGATGGGATGAGGACATAAAGAAGCGGGTGCCGCGCCTGATGGCACGACACCCGCCATGACATCAGACGCTTATGGATTCGGACGCAACGATTGATCGCGCAACCGCCAGAAGCCGGCCGTTGGGGTGAGGTGCGCGGACAACGTGTCCGTCACTACCACCGTGCCATTGGCGCCGATAACGACGCTGTCGTTAACCTCCATCCAAGCGGCGGTGGCCAGATTGGGCGTGTAATCGAGAGCGTACTTTTTGCCCGCCGGACCGCTGGCACTGAAGGTGATGCCGGCCGCGTCGAGCCCGATCACATTCAAGGCGGCCGACGGCTGGGCCCCGCCCAATACTTCGAGCGTCACCCCACTGAGGATCGGATTGCGATCGCCAATCAGCGAATCATCAGCACTCATGCCATCAAGCACGATGTTGAGCTGGCTGTCGCGAGCTTGAAACTCGTAACCGACGACCACGGCCTGATTGGAGCTTCCTTCCTGCACCGCACCCGGAATCAGGTTTCTGACGATCGCTCCACCTTCGAGTTTCACATCGAAGCCGCGGGCCAACCCGGTCTCAGCCATCAGCAGCTGCAGTTTGTACGACTGACCCGCGATCAGACCGTCCAGATTGACCTGGACCGTGCCCGGCGCCCCGTTCCATCGGATGGAGCGCATGACTTTCTCGACGACATCGTCATTGGCGGTGTCGCCGTAGACGGGCGCGTGCCAGTTCGGGATCTGGTTCGGTGCCACATAGGTGATACCGGCCACGCTATCGGAAGTGAAGTTGGCATCGCGCGCCTGACCCGCGGCTCCGGGAGAGCCGAAGTTAAAGGCGTAGAGGAAGGTACCATCCAGATCCAGACCTTCGCCATCATCACCACCGGTGAAGACGCCGACGGTGGAGACCGGCAGGCTGGTGGCCAGCAACGGATTCGAGCCGGCGATGATTTCATCCCGATCGGAGAAAGTATCGCTGTCGGTGTCTGCGAGGAGCGGATTAGTGCGGAGGACTGTGACTTCGTCCAGATCTCCTAGTCCGTCGCGATCGCTGTCAGCCAACAGCGGATTCGTGCCAGCGGTGAACTCGGCTCCGTCATTGAGGCCGTCTTTGTCCGTATCCGCGTTATTGGGCAGTGTCGCTTGGAGATACTCCGCCTGATTGCTGCGGCCGTCCGCATCGCCATCAGCGGCCGCCGTCTGAGTCAGGCTGCCGAAGAATTGGTACTCCCATGGATCAGGCAGACCGTCACTGTCAGTGTCTGGCAGCGCCAGTTCTTCCAGCGTCACGCCATTCAGGATCGAATTGCGATCATTGAAGGTTGGCGTCGTCACCCCATTGCCGTTGAGCACGATATTCAGCGTGTCATCTTTGGCCACAAAACCCACGAGGATCACGGCGCCGCGGGCGGTATTACCAGCCCCCAGTTGCGCAATCGATGGATTAAATTCATCCGCCGACAAAGCGCCTTCGATTTCAACATCGTAGCCACGACCGGCGCAACATTGCTCGGCTACGAGGAGCTGCAGTTTATAGGCTTTGCCCACCGTCAACCCACTGAGGTCGACATTGAGCGTCCCCGGAGCCGGCGTCCACCGGATCGATTGCATGACAAATTCAAGATTGTCATCATTGCTGGTCGAGCCGTATTCCGGCGCGTGCCAGTTGTCGATGCTGTTGACTGCGGTCACGATGATTCCTTCTTGAGCGTCATCGGTGAAGGCGGCGTCACCGACCGGGCCGGGGGCGGCGCCTGGGACACCAACGTTGAATGAATGCAGGAAGGTTCCGCTCAGATCGAGCCCTTCGCCGGGATCACCTCCTGTGAACGAACCGACAGTGGTTCCGATCAGCGGGTAAATGAGCGCATTGCGCGGGTCCGTGGCTTGAGCGACCTCAGCTCCATCCGCATACCCGTCAGCATCAGAATCCTGAACCAACGGATTGGTCTGAGAGGTGATGACTTCATAACCATCGGTCAGTTTATCCCCATCACTGTCAGCTGCTTTGGGATTGGTGAGATGAACATTCACTTCCGCGCCATCACTCAGGCCGTCGCTGTCGGTGTCGGTCAATTTGGGGTCGGTGCCCTGACTGAGTTCCTGAAGATTGGTCAAACCATCGGCATCACCGTCACCCGTGGCCGTCTGCTCGAGATTACCAAAATTAGTCATCTCCCAGTTGTCATCCAGACCGTCACCGTCCGCGTCCGCGCCCGTGACCGCTTCCAGCGTCACCCCGCACAACAAAGGACTGCGGTCCGTATACGCCGGGGTCGTGACCGTGCCGCCATCAAGGACAATCTCAGCCGTCGAACCCGAGGCAATAAATCCGATGACCGCCAGCGCCGTGCGCGTCGGCGCGCCCGTTCCGTCTTGGAACGTATAAGGCGCGAATTCATCCAGCTTCAGCACGCCATCGACATAGACGTCGGCGCCGCGAGCGCAGCAGCGCTCCAAAAACATCAACTGTGCTTTATACGGTTTGCCCGCGGTCAACCCGCTCAATTTAACCGAAATCCGGCCAGCATAACGAATCGACCACAGCACGTTTTCCAAAGCGTCGTCGTCTGGCGAATCACCAAACGTCGGCTGGGCCGCCCAGGCGGCGATTTCGTTGGTGACCGAGATCGTGATACCGCCCGCCCCATTGTTCGTCTCATCGGTGAATTCGACGCCCCGGATCATACCGGGAGCTCCGTTGGTACCGACATTGAAGGCGTACAAGAAATTGCCGGTCAAATCGAGGCCTTCGCCCGCATCAGCGCCGGTTAAGATCCGGGCGTGACTGCTGAGCAAGGGAAACAGGTTGGCATTGGACGGACTGGTGCCATTGGCAATTTCCACGCCATCATCGTATTCGTCGCCGTCGGAATCGCGGTTCAGCGGATTCGTACGGTGGGTATTCAGCTCGTCTCCATCGGCAAGGCCATCGAAATCAGTATCGACCGCCAGCGGATTCGTCCGGTGGGTGTTGATTTCCGCATCATCGCGCAGGCCGTCACCGTCGGTGTCCTGCCCTTTGGGATTCGTGCCATGGGTATTGACTTCCGCTCCGTCCGTCAGGGTGTCGCCATCGGTGTCCGGCACGGTCGGGTTAGTGCCCAAGCTAAATTCCGGCCCGTTGAGCAGGCCATCACTATCGGCATCGGTGGTGGCTGTCTGCGAGAGATTGCCAAAATTCGCCGTTTCCCAAGAGTCGGGCAGCCCGTCAGCATCTGAGTCTGGCACCACGCGCTCGACGATCAACCCTTGCCAGATCGGATTGCGGTCGGCTCCGTCGTTTTCGCCGCCCAAGTCTCCCATCCGAATGTTCAAAACTCCGTCGGCTACCGTCACCTGCTGGGTGAAAACCACGGCCGTAGTCGGGTCGTAGAGCGGCACACTGCCGTCCAGTGATGCCCCGAGAGATGTGATTTCATCGACCGACAGATCTCCTTCTACTTCGATGTCCCAGCGGCGGTCGTCCGCCCCGTGGTTACCATTGATCAGAATCTGCAATTTATACGTCTCTCCGGCCGTCACGGCCAGACTCGCCTCAAGGCGCTCGCCCGCCGCGTTATTCGCCCAGCGAATGTCCTCAAAAATCCTTTCCAGCGAGTTTTCGCTCAGGGAATCGCCAAACTCCGGTTTGGTCTGCCAAGGGGTCACATTTTGCGGCCCCACCAGCGTAGCCCCGGCGGGCGCAGCCGTATCCGGCGTAAAAACCACGCCATTCACGGTCAGCGCCGGATCATTGGCACTAAAATTAATGGCATAGACGATTTCGCCCAGCAAATCCAAGTCTTGCGGACCGGAAATTGTCCCAATAGTGCCGGCATTCACCGTCGTACTGGCTTGAACTGGAACCATCATGACCGCCAACGCGGCCAGTGGATACAGGAGTAGGTGTAGTATTCTCATGTCAGGGGGATTTGACCACTCAGGATCACCGGAGAAGTCTCCGATTTTCTAAAGCAAACGGTCATTCCACAGAATCCACCCTCGGCCGTCAAGAAAATTTGCCGGACGGTCGCTTTTTCGCATCCGGTCTACTGCCAAAATGACGTTCGGCGCCGCGACCGGGGTCAGCGACCCACGGCTACAGAAGATCCGGATCCGAAACCACGGCGCAAGCGGCAAAGCCGCCACTGTAGCCGGGTACGTTGGCCCCGGTTTCCACAACTGGCCCCCA